>JAAXZZ010000239.1 GCA_012719655.1 Gammaproteobacteria bacterium
AGTCTAAAAGACAGTAGAAAGTGATTATAGTGTCAGCCTAGTGTTTTACATAAGAGGAATAACAATGCAAAAATCATCGGCACACAGCAGTGATGACCCTATTTTACAGTGGGTAACATTTCGTCTTGATAATGAGACTTATGGCGTTAATGTTATGCAGGTGCAAGAGGTGTTGCGTTACACCGAAATTGCTCCTGTACCAGGTGCGCCAAGTTATGTGCTTGGGATCATTAACTTACGCGGCAATGTGGTGACTGTTATTGATACTCGACAACGCTTTGGTCTACCGCCGGCAGAAGTGGGAGATAATACTCGTGTGGTGATTATTGAGGTCGATAAACAAGTTATCGGAATTTTAGTGGATAGCGTGGCAGAAGTGGTGTATCTGCGTCAGTCTGAAATAGAAACAGCGCCTAACGTTGGCAATACTGATGCTGCTAAGTTTATTCAGGGGGTTTGTAATAAAAATGGTGAGTTGCTGATTCTTGTTGAGCTGGAAAAAATGATGAGTGAAGAAGAATGGACGGAGTTGGATTCACTGTAATGTTGCCTGCAATGTTGCTGCTATCTGTATTGTGCATTGCTAATAGTTTGGTTTTGTACAGTATATGGAGAGCAAAGCGTCGTGCTGACGATGTATTGGCGCAGCAAATGCAGCAGATACAGCAACATACACAAGCTTTTAAAGATTTGAATCGGCGTTTAGACACTTATTTATCAGGCAGTATGCGCATGGGAGAGGAGCTGTACGAATTGCAAAAAAGTATTGCACCTTTGCCCGAGAAAATTTTACGCATGGAACAGCGTGACTTGAGCAGCTTATCTTTTACTCAGGCCGCGCGATTAGTGGGTCTGGGAGCTAGCACTGAGGATCTTAAACAGTCGTGTGGTTTAAGCCAGTCAGAAGCAGAATTATTGCTGCGTATGCATGGTAAGCGCGAGTCTTCTTGAGAGTTTGCTATGTATATGCAGATAAATAAAAAGGCCGACTTAATTCAGTCGGCCTTTTTGCCTTGGCAAGTAATATTACTTGCGGCTAGCTTTTTCTAACATACGCAGAGCGCGTTCGTTAGCTTCGTCAGCAGTTTGCTGAGCACGTTGAGCAGCGCTCATCGCTTCGTCAGCTTTGCTGTACGCTTCGTCAGCGCGAGCTTGTGCACGTGCAACTGAATCTTCAGTCGCTGTTAAACGTGCTTCAGTTTCAGTGGCAACGCTGCTGCAACCAGTCGCTAAAACAGCAGCGAAAGCTAATGCAGAAAATTTTAGAACATTATTCATATTGTTCCCCTTAGTATGGGTTATCCATGGAAGCAACTTATCAAATGATAAGCTGACTGCTGTATATGTTACGCATTCGTTTGATTAAGTAAACTAGCTGAGCGGGTATAATGATATTTTTTTTTGCATTCTTGCTCAATAAATGTACAAAAGCATGCTAAATGCATAGGTGTAGATCATCTTGGCTATTGCTACAGACCGTATGGCATTATTAATTACATTCTAATCAGAATAAGATAGCAGTATGAATCATTGGTTTTTCATTTTTTATCCTAAGGCGGGCCTGTGATCGATAAACCCGTTGCTCATCTTTTGGCTAATATCTTATTAAGCATTTTACTTTTAAGTGGCTCATCGTTTATTCATGCTAATGCCGAGCTTGTGTTGACGGAGTGTCCACAAGAGGTGATCGCTTTAACACCTTTTTTACAGATTATGCATGACAAAACCGGGCTGCTACAGCGAGAGGATATCGAGCAATTAGCCGACTCTCAGTGGTTACCACTGCAGCAAGCCACATTGCTACCAAGACAATTTAACTCTGCTTCTTGGTATCGCTTGACCATTGATAATCGCAGCGCTAAACCTTGCTCGCTGTGGTTTAATCTGGCAACAGCTCTTATTACTGATGTGCAACTCTACAGTTCTTCGGCTAATAGGGATTGGCTCGAGCAGCGTGCAGGAAGCGCCTATCCTTTTACAGAATGGGCTGAGTACCAGCGTATACCAAGCTTACCCTTGATGTTAACGGCGCATAACCGCATTAGCGTATATTTGCGTACCAGCAGTAGAGAAGGGTGTATCGTACAACCACAGTTGCTTTCTCAGCAGGGGCTGATTAAGCAGCGGATGGCAGATACTTTTGTCGATGGCATGCTCGCAGGTGTGATTGTTTTACTGATTGCCTTTAGCTTATCAATTGCTTACTTGTTTCGCGCACATATTGCTCTGCTACATAGTGCGTCAATCACCTTATACGCACTGTATATCGCTGTGGCTGAAGGTTATGCCTTTATTTATTTATGGCCACAAGCACTTGAATGGAATATGCAGATCACGCTGATTACAGAGACTTTAATTCGAGTCATCGTCATTGGCTACGTACGTATTGTATTGCGGGTAAAAGAGCAACCTGATGCGATCAGTGTCTTGATCAGCTCTGTACAACTGGGTTTAATCCTACTGTTGCTCTTGCGTTTATTGTTTCCACAAGAGCAATGGTTCATCTATGGTGGCGCTGTGAGTGGTCTGCTAACAATAGTTATTGCGCTAGCTATTGTTGCATCAATCTATATAAGCGTGCGTTATAAACTGGCCGTGAGCTTGTTAGGCTATGTTTTTGCAATATTATTTGCTGCGCAGCATAGTATCTTGGCGCTATTTAATCTAAATCTTGTTGAGCTTTCTCCGGCGCAATATTCTTGGTTGTTTATCTCTATTTTACCTGCCACGCTGCTGTTGGGTTACACCTTAATGAGTCAGATTGGCTTGGTTTGGCAAAGAGAGCAGAGTGTCTTGGCTGATATTGAGCAGCTTAAAGGTGTCGAGCAGGAGACGCTTGAGCAACGTGTGGAGATGCGCACGCAGCAATTACGCAATGCGCTGAGTAATCAAAATTTGCTACTGGCCCGCATCAGTCATGATTTACGCAGTCCATTGCAGCATGTTATTCGTGATGCTCGTTTGCTACAAACCAACGATGGTGAGGCTGTTCGTTATGGGCAGAGCATTCAACGTGCTGCTCAGCAGCAATTAGAGTTGATCGATGAGCTTTTGGAGTTTTCCCGTGGCGAGCTGAAGCAGTTAGAGTTGTTGGTTGCGCCTGGCTATCTGTTTGGTTTTTTACGTGAAATTGAAGAGTCGGGTGTTTTCTTAGCTGAGCGCAATAACAATATATTTAAAAGCGTGATTGCCGATGATTTACCGCTGTTGGTTAATGCTGATTTTCGTAGGTTACGCCAAGTCATTATTAATTTGCTGGCCAATGCGGCTAAATTTACCCGGCAGGGAGAGATTGTTTTTGCAGTGAACTTAATTAGACATAATAAAAAAACAGGTTATGCAGATCTGCAGTTTAACGTATCTGATAACGGCATAGGTATACCTAAGATAGAAAGAGAAAGCTTATTACAGCCTTTTGTGCGTGGTGAAAACACCACTTCTTATGAAGGCGCAGGGCTTGGTTTGTATATTGTCCGGCAATTATTAGCCAGTATGGGGAGTGAACTTTTACTTGAAAGCGCAGAGCAAAAGGGGGTTCGCTGTAGTTTTACTTTACGTTTGCAGCTAGCGGCTGAGCAAGAATTAGAGCAGGTATTTATTGAAAGTTACGCTGCAAGCGAAGAAGGGCATCAGCGTACAGTGCTGATTGTTGATGATGTGGCTATCACACGAGAAATGCTTGCTGAGTTGCTGGCAGGTTATGATTACAATCCACTGACGTGCAGTAGTGCTGCAGAAGCTTTGATTATGCTGCGAGAGTACCCGGTAGATATCATCGTTACTGACCAAGTTATGCCAGGCATGAATGGTTGGGATTTGCTTAGAAATGTGCGTAAAGAGTGGCCGCAATTAGCCGTCTTGCTCTACTCTGCGAAGCCACCGCAACGGCCGCGCGACGTTGCTGAGTCGCTCAACTTTGATGACTGCTTACTCAAACCAGCCTGTAGTGCCGAACTGCTAGCCAAGCTAAAAGAGTTATTAAGTTGATTGATCAGCGTTCAGTTGAGCCTGTAGCTGCTCAATTTGCTGATTTAAATAGGTTAGTGCATTAACTAGTGATGTTGTGACGCTTTGGCGCAGTTGTTGTATGTGTTCTGTTTGATTGCTCTGTAGGGCGTTATTGAGTTCCAGTGCCTGCAGTGATAGTTGTTGAAAACCCGCATGCCCAGCGGTGCTGATTAAATCATGTAAGTGACTTTGAACATGGCGAATATCGGTCGCACCATCCATTGCGTTGATGCAGGTGAGACGTGATTGGTAATCGGCAATCAGGCTATGTAACAGCTTAATGTAGCGTGCGCTAGGTAGGCTGTCGCGCAAGGTTTGCAGATGCTGTTGGTTATAGGCTGGCGTAGTGAATTCCTTAGGGGCATCTGGCACAGGCTTTGTATGTTTAATAAAACGGGCAAGGCTATGCAACAGTTTTTCTTCATTAATTGGTTTACTGATATAGGCATTCATTCCTGCTGCGCGATAACGTTCAATATCTTCATTCTGGGTGTTAGCGCTAACGGCTATAATTGGTAAGTACTGGCCTTGTGCTGTGCTACGGATTTCTTTTGTCGCGCTGATACCATCCATTTCTTGCATCATGATATCCATCAGCACAGCACTGTAATAGCCTAGTGGTTTAGTTTGCACACAAGACAAAGCTTGTAGACCGTCACAGGCTAACTCGACGATAAAACCTGCTTCTTCAAGCATTTCTTGACCGACGAGACGGTTTAACTCATTGTCGTCTACCAGCAAAATATTTAAGCCTTTAAAATACGCTGGAGGGGTAGAGCGCGATAGTTGTGTTGCGGGCGCTTCACTGACTTCTTGCAAGGCTGGCGTAACAGCAGCTGTAAACCAAAAAGTACTGCCATGCCCTTCTTGGCTATTTACACCGACATCACCTTGCATTAAGTTCGCCAGTTTTTTAGAAATAGCCAAGCCTAAGCCCGTGCCGCCAAAGCGTCGCGTAATGGATGCGTCGGCTTGTTGGAACTCTTTGAATAAATGGCTGAGATGATCTGCTGGAATGCCTATACCTTGATCTTCAACTTCGGTGTACAGCTGTAAGTTTTTGTCAGTGTCGTGTTGCAAGCGTAAGCGAATATGAATTGTTCCAGATTGACTAAACTTAATCGCGTTATTTAAATAATTGAGTAAGATCTGACCAATGCGGGTCGGATCACCTCTTAAGCAGTTCGGTAGTTGCGGGTCTATTGCAATCGAAATAGATAAGCCTTTGCGCTGTGCATCATCACTCAGCATTTCAACTGTTTCAGATACCAGTAAGGCAGGCGAGAAGTTGATGTGCTCAAGCTTCAAGTGGTCGCCGTCGAGTTTTGAAAAGTCTAAAATATCGTTAATGATACTAAGTAAATGCGCACCTGCTGAGTTGATTTTCTCTACACGCTGGCGCTGTTCAGTAACAAGCGGATTGCGCAGTGTCAACTGGGTTAGGCCCAAGATTGCATTCATGGGTGTGCGGATTTCATGGCTCATGGTGGTAAGAAAGTTTGCTTTGGCTCGAGCCGCCTGTTCAGCGCTATTTTTAGCTTCTTCAAGCGCTTGAGCCTGCTGCTTCATTGCTGTGACATCCAGCAAGATGCCATTAAACAGTGTGGATAAATGCCCATCTGGATGACAGGTTGCAAGTATTTTATACCAAAGCACTTCACCATTACGCTCAATGCGAATGTCTGAGTCAATCGGTTGCAATGATTGTCTACTTTGATCGAAAGCCTTTTTAATGATCCACTGAAAGGCAGAGGAGCCTGGAAAAACAGGCTCATTGCTGGCAAATACGCGTTTGAGTAAATCAGTCGCTGCTTGGCCTAAAAAACGCTCTGATTTGCTGTTTAAAAATAAAAACTGCCGGCTGCCATCTTCAGCCAAGCGTAATTGGAACACGAGTCCCGGCATGGCGTCAGTCAAGGCCACGAGTTGCTCAGATAGGCGCTTGTTTTCTGCACTGCTAGCGGCCTCGAGCTCCAAACGATCGGCGCGTTGCATATTATCGCGAAACACCTGCAGAGCTTGTGCCATGCGTCCTACTTCATCACTACGCTGCAGATAGCCGATAGGTTGATCATAATGACGATCACTGAGTCGGCTCATGACATGGGTTAAACGCGTAATTGGGCGCGAAATACCGGTAACCGCCAATAAGCTGGCGAGTACAATGCCCCGGATCAGCGTCAAGCCGACTGCTACTGTGGTGTTGAAAATCGTTTCTTGAGTGGTTTCGGTCAATTGCTGTGAAGTACTTAGGTAGTCGTTAACAATGGACTCACGTAGCTGATCCATGTTGCTGCGCAATTCGCTTAAACTGGGCTCTAGTTGGCTATGAATAATCACTAAAGCACGATCACCACGCCAGCGCGCTGCTGATTCAATAACATCATTAATCAAACTGAAAACCTGTGCCTGCTTAACGCTAATAGCGGTCAAGCTGGTGCTTTGTTGCTCAGTTAGATCTGTAATTTTATTCAGCTTAGAGGTGAAAATAAGTTGTTTTTCTGTGAGCTGACTTTGCGTGAGTCGCATTTGTTGCTCTTCTTGCTCGGTGAGCACAGAAAAGGCTAAGCGGCTGGCATCGCTTAAGTCGAGTAGGGCATCACTAATAATGAGGGTGTTTTGAGTTTTGTGGTCGAGCAGGTAGCGGTAGTTCTTATCGACCATGTTCAAATTATTCAGTGAATACAAGGTGATCAGCCCAGCAAGGCCACTGAGCATGCTCACCAGAAGCAGAATTTTATGTGTGATTTTTAAATCTGTATTAATCTGCATGACTGATGTCCCGCAGCGCTTTTGCGCTTGCTTTCAGAGCGCCACCCGTGCGCGACGGTCATGTTCCTGGCAGATACTGCTACGTCGTGCTGTGTAAGAACAAAGGGTGTGAGCATTAGTAAAGCTAAATAAATCGCCAGTTGTGTGACTGCAGAAAGTATGTGTGAGCTTGAAGGTAATAAAACAGTCCATATTAAAGAATGTCCTTGATGGCTTGCAGAGGAAGAATGCCAACCGTTCTACTTTGTGAGATATGTAAAGTTAAGTAGTCGACTAAAACTCGTGTTGCTAATGTAATGCCGCGGTGTGGTTGGGTAAATGCGTAAAGCGTGCGGCTTGTTTCTTGGTTGTTGACAAACTTCAAATCGCCAGAACGTAATGCTACGTTGCATGCACACAATGGCAGATTGGCATAACCAAAACCAGCCAGTACTGCTTCATAGGCAGATAAATAATTGTTAACCAACAGGCTGCTGTCATTGCTTTTTTCGGCTAAGTCAACAAGTTGAATATGCATGTGTTGATCAATATGCTGCAAGCTGCTGCTAATAATATTAACGAAGGTTAGTTCTGCTAAAGGGCGTGTGACAATTTGGCTGCTATTGATTGGCGCTGGAAATAAACTTAAAGCTAAATCAATCGACTGTGAACTCATTTCTTGAGTGCGATCAGCCGCGAACAAAGTTATTTGAATGTGTGGATAGGTTTTTTTAAAGTTTAATAGAACAGGCAATAGCCAACTGTTGAGAATTGCAGGTAAGGCGATATGTAAACTGCCGCTGGGAGTTGCTAATGCATGTTGTACGCTATCACTGGCTTGCTGAGCAGCGTTGATCATGTCTAATGTATGTCGATAGACTTGCGCACCAATACCAGTAAGGCTTAGCAGGCGTGGATTGCGGTGTAGCAATTGCACGCCGAGTCGTCCTTCAAGCTGGCTGATGCGGCGACTCAGGCTTGATTTTGAAACACCGTGGGTGCTGGCTGCGACAGAAAAGCTGCCAGCATCAACAATGTGTAAAAACCAATACAAATCAACTAAGTTAAGGGCTAAGTCATTTTGATTTCTTTCCAGTATCGAAGATAGATGTGCCTCTTTAGTTGTTTTTTCTGACATCTGCGAACCTCCTGTTTCGACCTGCTTATAAT
>JAAXZZ010000240.1 GCA_012719655.1 Gammaproteobacteria bacterium
CCATTAGGTGAGGCGGTCATGGCAAAATTTAATACGCCGTTGGCCCATGAATATAATTTATTAAATTTACTCGCGCGTCCCGAAATCAATTATTTGGATTTGGTGGCGGTCACCGGTGGTGGCATCGACGATGAACTGGTTGCTGAACAATTAGAAATCAAAACCAAATACGCGGGTTACTTAGATCGCCAATTAGACGACATCGAAAAAATGCGTGCCAGCGAAGCAGTGAAGTTGCCCGCTGATATCGACTATGCGGCAATTTCTGGTTTATCCAAAGAAATTCAGCAAAAGCTGATTGCAGCTCGCCCTGAAACGTTAGGCCAAGCATCAAGAATTCCTGGGGTTACTCAGGCCGCCGTTTCTTTGTTGCTAGTACATTTAAAAAAACGCAAAGCCAGCAATAATTTGGAGCAAGCAGATTCATGAGCGTCAGTCCACAGCATGCACAAGAGTTGATTGAGGGCGCGCAGCAGCTCGGTGTGGTTTTAAGTGAGCAACAAAAGCAGCAATTACTGCAGTATTTAGCGTTATTGATTAAATGGAATAAAGCTTACAACTTAACCGCCGTACGTAATCCGGACGAAATGGTCTCGCGGCATTTGCTCGACAGTCTTAGTGTTGTTCAGTACGTTGAACCCTATGGCAATGATTGGCTGGATGTTGGCAGTGGCGGAGGCATGCCCGGTGTGCCCTTAGCGATTATTTTTCCCAAGCGAAAATTTACTCTGCTGGATTCTAACGGTAAAAAAACACGCTTTTTAACTCAAGTGAAATTGGAGTTAAAGTTGGATAACCTTGAAGTTATCCACAATCGCGTTGAAGCTTTTACCCCGGAACGTGCATTCTCTGGCATTATCTCGCGAGCATTCAGTTCGTTGGCAGATTTTACCAATTGGACCCGTCATCTTGGTGACGTAAACAGTCATTGGTTGGCGATGAAAGGTGTGCATCCTGATGATGAGTTGCAGGCATTGCCAGAGGATTTTCGACTCAACAGTTGTCAGATTCTTAAAGTGCCTGGTTGCCAAGGGCAGCGGCATTTATTGATCTTGCAACGTCAGCCATAACTTAGGAGATAATATGGGCAAGGTCTTGGCAATTGCCAACCAGAAAGGCGGTGTCGGTAAAACCACAACCTGTATTAACTTGGCTGCCTCCTTAGTTGCCACGCGCCGTCATGTGCTATTGATTGACCTTGATCCACAAGGTAATGCCACCATGGGCAGTGGTATTGATAAACACAGTTTGCAACACTCAGTGTTGGATGTTTTAACCGGCGATGCTGATTTAATTGATGTCATGCAGTTTTCTGAACACGGTGGGTATCAGTTATTACCTTCCAACCGTGATTTAACCGCTGCTGAAGTGGTATTGCTGGATTTACCTAATAAAGAGCGACGTTTATTGGATGCTTTGCAGCCCGTACGTGGTAATTATGATTATATTTTGATCGATTGCCCGCCATCTTTAAGCATGCTGACCATTAACGCCTTGGTAGCGGCGGACGGTGTCATTATCCCGATGCAATGTGAATACTTTGCCTTGGAAGGCTTAACCGACTTGATTGGCAGTATCAAACGCATTGCTGCAGAGCTTAATCCTGAACTGCAAATAGAAGGTATTTTACGAACCATGTATGATCCGCGTTTGAGTTTGACAAATGATGTCGCAGAGCAGCTTAAGGAACATTTTGGCGATACGCTATATGACACGGTCATCCCACGTAACGTGCGTTTAGCCGAAGCACCCAGCCATGGCTTGCCCGTTTTGGCTTACGACAAACAGTCGCGTGGGGCATTAGCTTATTTAGCGCTGGCTGGCGAGTTATCACGCCGCCAGCGCGCCAGTCAGCGTGCTTCAACACGCACATAAGGAATTATTATGGCGGTTAAAAAACGCGGTCTCGGACGAGGACTTGATGAATTACTCGGCAGTGCTACGGCCAATACTTTGCAAGAACAAGCAGTGCAAGCCGATGCCAGTGAGTTGCAGCATCTTAGTTTAAACGCTGTGCAACCTGGTAAATATCAACCACGTGGCGATATGGATCAGGCCAGTCTTGAAGAATTGGCGCAATCAATTAAAGCGCAAGGCGTCATGCAGCCCATAGTGGTGCGCTTAGTCGCTAAAAACACCTACGAAATTATTGCTGGTGAACGCCGCTGGCGTGCATCAAAACTGGCAGGTTTAAAAACCATCCCAGCATTAGTGCGTGATGTTAGCGATGAAGCCGCGATTGCAATGGCATTGATCGAGAATATTCAGCGTGAAGATTTAAACCCGATTGAGGAAGCCGTTGCTTTGCAACGCCTGCAAAAAGAATTTGAGTTGACCCAGCAAGAAGTCGCCAATGCTGTGGGTAAGTCTCGAGCCAGCGTGGCGAATTTATTACGCTTAACAGGTTTACCCGATGAAGTGAAAACTCTATTGGCGCATGGTGATCTGGAAATGGGACATGCCAGAGCCATATTGGGGCTGCCCGCTGAACAACAAGTTGAGGCAGCGCGACATGTTGTCGCAAAAGCTTTAACAGTGCGACAAACCGAAGCTTTGGTTCGTAATATGCAAGAAGATAAGCCAAGCAAAGAAAAAGTAGCACCTGATCCTGATGTTAAACGCTTAGAGTTAAAATTGGCTGAACGTTTAGGTACGCAAGTACAGATTAAACAGGGACGTAAAGGTAAAGGTCAACTGGTTATCAGTTATGGCAATCTAGAGGAATTGCAGGGCGTTTTAGCGCATATTCGTTAAAAATTTATAGCTGTTGGTCGTAAAATACCATATGGCAGTTGAACGGGCAGCGTTAGCAACCTATACTCTGCGCGCAATTTTGTTGCTATCGGTTTCAAAATAGAAAAATAGCAAAGGAATCAGGCATAACATTGGCATATCGAAATAGAGTTGCATTTCATCGACAGCCCATGTTTAGCGTAATCATACTGCAGGCTGTGGTTACTGTTTTGAGCGGATTGCTATTTTGGTTATTGCAAGGATGGCAGGCAGCATACTCAGCTTGGTTTGGCGGGTTAACTGCATTGATACCGAACGTGTATTTCACCTACAAAGCATTTCAATACTTTGGTGCGCGTTCCATTGGTGTCATTGTCCAGTCATTTTGGACAGGTGAAATGGGTAAGTTAATTCTTACAGCAGTGCTTTTTGCAGTGCTGTTCTTGGGGGTGAAACCACTGAACGTGCTGGCTGTGTTCGTTGGTTATATTTTGGTGCAGATGACCTCTGCAACATCACTTCTTTTGACGAAAAGCTTTCTAAAGCGTTGAGCGGTTGAGGCATTTATGGCACAAGACTCTGTTGGATATATTCAGCACCACTTACAAAACCTTACCTACGGTAAGTTAGACGGTAAATGGCAGTTTGCAGAAACTGCACAGCAAGCCAGTGACATGGGCTTTATGGCGATCCATGTGGACACCATGGCAATGTCATTGCTGATGGGCTTTATTTTTCTGTTTTTATTCCGTCGTGTGGCTGTTAAAGCCAACGAAGGCGTACCTACAGGATTGCAAGGCTTCGTTGAGGTTGTTGTTGAGTTCGTACAAAATATGGTTCGCGATACCTTTTACGGTCGTAGCGCACTGATTGCTCCATTAGCACTGACCGTTTTTATGTGGATCTTGCTAATGAACAGCTTAAAATGGAATCCAATTGATGTGATTCCAACTTTAGCTGCAGCAGTAGGCATTGAATACTTTAAGTATGTACCTACCGCTGATCCAAACGCCACGTTCGGCATTTCTATTGGTGTATTCTTCTTAATTGTGTTCTATAGCATTAAGATTAAAGGCGCCGGTGGTTATGTTAAGGAACTATCGTTTACCCCTTTTAAACACTGGTCGCTGATTCCGTTTAACTTGTTCCTTGAGTTATTGGGTCTGTTTACCAAGCCATTAAGCCTTGCCTTACGTCTGTTTGGTAACATGTATGCTGGTGAAGTGGTGTTTATCCTGATTGCGCTACTGCCGTTTTACGTACAGTGGGCGCTTTATGGGCCATGGGCAATCTTCCATATTCTGGTGATTCCTTTACAGGCCTTTATCTTCATGGTGCTGACCATCGTTTATCTGAGTTCAGCCCACGAAGAAAGCCATTGACGCGAAAGCGGGCGTTGATCCAAAAAACTTTAACTGTAAACTTGAAAACTTAAAACTCTAGGAGTAACTATGGAAATCGTAATTATCGCTGCCGCCATCATCCTCGGTATGGGCGCATTAGCAACAGGTATCGGCTTTGCACTGTTAGGTGGCAAACTGCTTGAATCAACAGCGCGTCAGCCTGAGTTGGCACCACAATTACAAACTAAAACCTTCATCATGGCTGGTTTACTTGACGCCGTTCCAATGATTGGTGTTGGTATGGCTATGTACCTGATTTTCGTTGTAGCTCCAGGCATGGCAGGCTGATCTAGCGATTTCATCGCGTAGTAAATTTTACTGCGCGAAGTTATCTTTATGATAAACAACGAAATAGCATGAGGTAGATCAGTGAATATTAATTTGACGCTTATTGGTCAATTGATTGCCTTCGCTATTTTTGTCTGGTTTTGCATGAAATTTGTATGGCCTCCGATTACCGGTGCCATGGATGCTCGCCAGAAGAAAATTGCTGAAGGTTTAGATGCAGCTGGACGTGCTGAGCGCGATCTAAAGCTTGCTCAAGAAAAAGCGACAGAAATGTTGCGTGATACGAAGAAAACAGCTTTAGAAATTCTTGAAAAAGCGAATAAAACTGCAAGTGAAATTGTTGAAGAAGCAAAGCAAACTGCACGCACCGAAGGTGACCGCTTGATTGCTAATGCCAAAGCAGAGATTGATCTTGAAGTAAATCGCGTAAAAGAAGAGCTTCGTGCACAAGTTTCAGTATTAGCGGTTGCGGGTGCGGAACAAATCCTCGGTTCGTCTGTGGATGCAAGCGCTCATAATCAACTGGTCGAACAATTGGCCGCACAACTTTAAGCGAGGCAAGCGATGCTGAATATCAATACGCTTGCTCGACCTTACGCAAAAGCAGCATATGAGTTTGCTTCGGCTGCAGGTCAAGTTGACGCTTGGTCTGCGATGTTGGCATTAACTGCAGCTGCGGTAACTGAGCCAGCCATTATTAGTGAGTTAGCTAATCCTAAGCTCACTCGTGAAGGCAAGGTCGCGTTTCTAAAGCAAATGTGCGAAGACAATATCGACGAAACATTCGGCAACTTTCTTCGTGTTCTTGGCGAGAATGGCCGTTTGACTTTACTGCCTACAGTACAAGAGATGTTTGAAGCTGTTAAAGCTGAAGCAAATCGTACCGTAGAAGTTGAAGTACAGTCTGCTTTTGAACTGAGCGCAGAACAACTCCAAACACTGGCTGCCGCCTTATCCAAGCGGCTTGATCGTACCGTTGAACCCAAAGCGACTGTAAATCCCGCTTTAATTGGCGGTTTGCACATTCGTGCTGGTGACTTAGTTATTGACGGCTCGATCCGCGGCAGACTGAATAAGTTAGCCGAAGCGTTGAAATCCTGATTTGAGGGGCATGGCATGCAGCAACTGAATCCTTCCGAGATTAGCGAGATCATCAAGCAGCGTATTGCTAAGCTTGATGTATCTGCGCAAGCCCGTAATGAAGGCACAATCGTCAGTTTGTCTGACGGTATCGTACGTATCCACGGCTTAGCCGATGTAATGTACGGTGAAATGATTGAATTCCCTGGTGGTATTTTTGGTATGGCACTCAACTTGGAGCGTGACTCCGTTGGTGCTGTAATTTTGGGTAGTGCATTCGGTTTAACCGAAGGTATGAGTGCCAAATGTACAGGGCGTATCCTTGAAGTTCCGGTTGGTCCAGAACTGTTAGGTCGCGTTGTTGATGCATTGGGTAATCCAATTGATGGTAAAGGTCCAGTCGAAACCCAGTTAACTGATGCAGTTGAGAAAGTTGCACCAGGCGTAATTTGGCGTAAATCGGTCGATCAGCCTGTGCAAACAGGTTACAAATCGGTCGATGCGATGATTCCTGTAGGCCGTGGTCAACGTGAGTTGATTATTGGTGACCGTCAGATTGGTAAAACGGCTCTGGCTATCGATGCCATCATTAATCAAAAAGACAGCGGCATTAAGTGCGTCTACGTGGCCATTGGTCAGAAGCAATCAACCATTGCTAACGTGGTACGTAAACTTGAAGAAGCGGGTGCATTGAGCAATACCATCGTGGTTGCTGCAAGTGCATCTGAATCTGCTGCACTGCAATACTTAGCACCATACTCTGGTTGCACCATGGGTGAATACTTCCGTGACCGTGGTGAAGATGCGTTGATCGTTTACGATGACCTGTCTAAGCAAGCTGTTGCTTACCGTCAGATTTCTTTGTTGCTACGTCGTCCGCCAGGACGTGAAGCTTACCCAGGTGACGTGTTCTACCTCCACAGTCGTTTATTGGAGCGTGCATCACGTGTATCTGAAGAGTACGTTGAAGAGTTCACTAAAGGTGCAGTGAAAGGTAAAACCGGTTCTTTAACCGCGCTGCCAATCATTGAAACCCAAGCTGGTGACGTATCAGCGTTCGTACCAACCAACGTAATTTCTATTACTGACGGTCAGATCTTCCTTGAGTCAGCAATGTTTAACTCAGGTATCCGCCCAGCAGTAAACGCTGGTATTTCGGTATCGCGTGTTGGTGGTGCTGCTCAAACTAAGATTATTAAGAAGCTTTCCGGTGGTATTCGTACCGCGCTGGCTCAGTACCGCGAATTGGCGGCCTTTGCTCAGTTTGCTTCTGACTTAGATGAAGCTACGCGTAAGCAGCTTGAGCATGGTCAACGTGTGACTGAGCTGATGAAGCAGAAACAGTACGCACCAATGTCTATCGCTGATATGTCTGTGTCTTTGTATGCTGCGGAACGTGGCTACTTGACTGACGTTGAAGTTAATAAAGTGGGTGCTTTCGAGGCAGCCTTGTTGGCCTTCTTCAAACGTGACTACGCTGAATTAATGGCGAAGATCAATGAGAAGGGTGACTTTAATAACGATATCGATGCTTCTATTAAAGAAGGTATCGAGAAGTTTAAGGCCACTCAGAGCTGGTAAGCCGCAGTGGGGGTGTTAAAGCCCCTACTTGCTTAACCTGAAGGGTGACAAATGGCAGGCGCAAAAGAGATTCGCAGTAAAATTGCGAGCATCAAAAGTACGCAAAAGATTACAAGTGCCATGGAAAAAGTGGCGGTCAGTAAAATGCGCAAAGCACAACAGCGCATGAACCTTGGCCGTCCTTATGCAGAGCGAATTCGTCAGGTCATTGGCCATTTAGCTGAAGCCAATGCCGAGTACAAGCATGCATTCATGGTCGAGCGTCAGGTTAAACGCGTGGGTTATATCATCGTGTCAACCGACCGTGGTCTATGCGGCGGTCTGAACTTTAACCTGTTCAAGGCCCTGATTAATAATATGAAGGGCTTACAACAAGATGGCGTTCAAGCAGAGTTCTGCGTGATCGGCAAAAAAGGTGTAAGTTTCTTCCGTAGTTACGGTGGCAATGTCGTTGCAGCAATCACTGATCTCGGTGAGCAGCCAGCAATTACTGACTTAATTGGCAGTATTAAAATAATGCTGGATGGCTTCGCTGAAGGTCGTCTTGATCGCTTATACATAGTGTCTAACAAGTTTGTGAATACTATGACGCAGAAACCAACAGTTGAGCAGTTAGTGCCACTGGCGGTTGATGAAGGGCTTGAAGGCGATCGTCTTGGCTCTTGGGATTACATTTACGAACCAGGTGCCCAGGAATTACTGGATGCTCTGATTGTTCGTTATATCGAATCTCAGGTGTATCAAGCGGTTGTTGAGAACTCAGCATGCGAACAAGCGGCTCGAATGATTGCGATGAAAAATGCAACTGACAATGCTGGTGACCTTATTGATAACCTACAATTGGTTTACAACAAGGCTCGTCAAGCAGCGATCACTCAAGAAATTTCAGAAATCGTCGGCGGCGCTGCCGCGGTTTAAGAACGGTTCAAATATTCAGAGGAACCAGATATGAGTAGCGGACGTATCGTTCAAATTATCGGCGCCGTCATCGACGTGGAATTCCCACGCGAACAGGTACCGAACATTTATGACGCACTGTTAGTACAGGGCGTTGAAACTACACTAGAAGGTCAACAGCAGTTGGGTGACGGTGTAGTACGTACTATTGACATGGGTTCGACCGAAGGTCTAAAACGTGGTCTAGAAGTGGTTAACTCAGGCGGTCCAATTACTGTACCTGTTGGTGTTAAAACCCTCGGTCGTATCATGGACGTTTTGGGTAACCCAATCGACGAAGCCGGTCCAATTGGCGAAGAAGAGCGCTGGGGTATTCACCGCGCTGCACCTTCTTATGCAGAACAAGCGGGCGGCAACGAAGTTCTAGAAACAGGTATTAAGGTTATTGACCTTATTTGCCCGTTCTCTAAAGGTGGTAAAGTTGGTCTGTTCGGTGGTGCCGGTGTTGGTAAAACCGTAAACATGATGGAACTGATCCGTAATATTGCTATCGAGCACAGCGGTTACTCAGTATTCGCTGGTGTTGGTGAGCGTACTCGTGAAGGTAACGACTTCTATCACGAGATGAAAGACTCCAACGTTCTCGATAAAGTAGCGCTGGTTTACGGTCAAATGAACGAGCCACCAGGTAACCGTTTACGCGTTGCTTTGACTGGTTTGACCATGGCTGAAAAATTCCGTGACGAAGGCCGTGACGTACTGTTGTTTATTGACAACATTTACCGTTACACCTTGGCCGGTACTGAAGTATCTGCACTGTTAGGCCGTATGCCTTCAGCGGTAGGTTACCAGCCAACATTGGCTGAAGAAATGGGTGTTCTGCAAGAGCGTATTACCTCTACTAAGTCAGGCTCTATTACTTCAATTCAAGCCGTTTACGTACCTGCGGATGACTTAACTGACCCATCTCCAGCCACTACGTTTGCGCACTTGGATGCCACCGTTGTTCTGTCACGTGACATTGCATCTTTGGGTATCTATCCTGCAATTGACCCACTGGACTCAACCTCACGTCAGCTTGATGCCGCGATTATCGGTCAAGAGCATTACGACTGTGCACGTGGTGTTCAGTATGTCTTGCAACGTTACACCGAGCTGAAAGATATCATTGCGATTCTAGGTATGGACGAGCTGTCTGAAGAAGATAAGCAGTTAGTATCTCGTGCACGTAAAATCCAGCGCTTCCTGTCTCAGCCATTCTTCGTGGCTGAAGTTTTCACCGGTTCGCCTGGTAAGTACGTTTCGCTGAAAGAAACCATCCGTGGTTTCCAAGGTATCTTGAACGGTGACTACGATGACATGCCAGAACAAGCGTTCTACATGGTCGGTACCATCGACGAAGCCGTTGAAAAAGCGAACAAAATGTAATTTGCGAACCTTAATGGTAAGCAATATGGCAGCGGATGCATTGGCATCCGCTCCGCCTAAAAACTGAGGCGATTTATATGGCCAGCAGAACAGTCCAGTGTGACATTGTTAGTGCAGAAGAAGAGTTGTTCTCGGGTCGGGTCGAAATGGTCATCGCTCATGGTCACATGGGTGATTTGGGTATTTTGCCTGGTCACGCACCACTGATCTCGACAATCAAGCCGGGCCCGGTCCGGGTGATTAAGCAGGGTGGCATAGAAGAGGTGTATTACATCTCTGGTGGTTTTATCGAGGTACAGCCATACACTGTTAAGGTTTTAGCAAACACAGCAATTAGTGCTGCTGACATTGATGAAGTTGCAGCCCTTGAAGCTAAAAAAGCTGCAGAGCAAGAACTTCAGAATCAATCAGCTGATTTTGAATATGCAGCAGCAGCAATACGTTTAGCAGAAGCGGCAGCGCAACTGCGTACGATCAGCGAACTGCGTAAAAATGTTCGCCGATAAGAAAATCTAGCTTCATCGTAACACTGAAAAAGGGTAGCCTAAGGCTGCCCTTTTTTATTGCTTACTTTTCATATTTTAAGCGCCATTTAATTTTATATAGGATGTATAGCATGTCGCTGGATATTGTTATTCTCGCCGCTGGCCAAGGTACGCGCATGCGTTCGGCGTTACCCAAAGTGTTACACCCGATCGCCGGTCAATCCATGTTGGCGCATGTTCTGCAAACTGCGCGCAGTTTAAAACCTGCCAGTATTCAAGTGGTCATTGGACATGGTGCTGACTTGGTGCGTGAACAATTAGCCGCTGCTGATGTGAATTTTGTCCTGCAGAGTGAACAGTTGGGTACAGGTCACGCTGTTGCTCAAGCCATTCCTCACTTAAAAGCTGAGAATACCTTAGTGCTGTACGGTGATGTGCCTTTGATTGAAGGTGCTACCCTACAAAGTTTGCTGAGCCATTTAAGTGCCGACAGCATGGCGCTGCTGACGGTTAACTTGGCTAATCCAGCGGGTTACGGTCGCATTGTTCGTAACCAAGCAAACGCTGTTCAAGCCATTGTTGAGCATAAAGATGCCAACCCTGAGCAGCTAAACATCTGTGAAGGTAATACCGGTATTCTTGCGGCACCTCGTCAACGTTTAATTGATTGGCTCGGCCGACTCTCCAACAGCAACGCGCAAGGTGAGTATTATCTCACCGATATTATCGCCATGGCGGTAGCCGATGGCTTAACTGTCGCTACTGAAACAGCCAGTGATGCCATGGAAGTACAAGGTGCCAATGACCGCTTACAGCTCTCGGAGTTAGAGCGTCATTATCAACAACGTGCGGCACGGCGATTGATGGCACAAGGGGTTACTTTGTTAGATCCCGCGCGTTTTGATGTGCGTGGCGAAGTCAGTGTCGGCCGCGATGTATTGATTGATATAAATGTGATTTTAGAAGGTAAAGTTGAAATTGCTGATAATGTCTCAATTGGCCCCAACTGCGTGATTAAGGACTCTATTTTGCGCGCCGGTGCGGTGATTAAAGCCAATACTCACTTAGATGGTGCTGATGTGGGTGAAGGGGCTGATTGTGGTCCATTTGCACGTTTACGCCCAGGAACAGTATTGGCTGCACGTGCTCATGTGGGAAATTTCGTAGAGCTTAAAAATACACGCTTAGGTGAAGGTGCTAAAGCTGGACATTTAACCTATTTAGGCGACAGTGAGATTGGTGCGCGCAGCAATATTGGCGCTGGCACTATTACTTGTAATTATGATGGTGCTAATAAGTTTAAGACGATAATGGGCGAAGATGTCTTTATCGGTTCTAACAGTTCATTGGTTGCGCCGCTGAATTTAGGTGATGGCGCGACCACGGGTGCTGGCTCGACTATTACGGCGGATGTACCCGCGCATGCTTTAGCGGTAGGA
>JAAXZZ010000241.1 GCA_012719655.1 Gammaproteobacteria bacterium
GCTGATTGCCTGGTGTAAGCGTCGCAAGATTCAAATGATTACGACCGGTGGAGCAGGTGGGCAAATTGATCCAACACAAATTCGTGTGGGTGATTTAAATAAGACTTTTAATGATCCACTGGCTTCTCGGGTGCGCTCATTGTTGCGCAGTGAGTATGGCTTTTCTCGTACTGCTGGCCGCCACTACAGCGTGCCTTGTGTGTTTTCCACTGAGCAATTACGTTACCCCAATTCTGATGGCAGTGTGTGCTTGAGTAAAAGTTTTCTTGGCGATGGGGTGAAGCTTAACTGTGCTGGCGGCTTTGGTGCGGCAATGACGGTAACAGCAAGTTTTGGTTTAGTGGCTGCGGCACGCGATATTGATAAATTGGTCGCTGGCGCACGACGCCCTGCAGAGCGCGCTAAGCCTCCTGTGAGCCGCTAGTTAGCGTCCGTAAGTTAAAATGATAGCCACACAGAGCACGTCATAGGCGTAATTTTTCTAACCTTGTAGAAAACATCTGTAGTCAGAGATAACAAGCGTGATCATGGCGGGCTCATATAAAAGATGGCGTTCAGCTAGAGCATACAACTGGGCAGGCAGAGCGCTGTTAGACTGGCCCCAAAAAAAAAGCATATTAAAGTAATAAAAAAGGAGCTGTTTAAGCTCCTTTTGTAGTATGAGTGCTGGATTAAGTTAGTCGCGAGATTAAGGGTTACGCTTTAAGACATAACCTTCGGCGAGCATACTGGGATCGCCCTCATGCTTGGTCGCGTAGTCACGTGGTGGCTCTGCCTCTTCTGAAGCTTGTGGGCCTTTGATGCGCTCGCGAGTTTTAGGCTCGTCAACCAAGCTGGCCAATAAACGCTCACGAGAAACGTCATCTAAAGCTAAACGCTCGGCACCTTGAGAGAGGTGTTGTTGGACATCTTGATAGTTTTGCGTGAGTTTCTTAACCAAGTTGGCTGTCGTATTAAAATGTGTCACCACTTCACTTTGGTAGCTATCAAAACGCTCTTGCAGCTCATCCAGCTGGCGTTGAGTTTTACTTGGCGCCGCACGGCGCATAACGCGTGCTAAAATAAGGCCAATAATAATTCCGCCCACTAGTGTGAGCACAGGGATTAACCAAACTGGGAGTGACTGTTCCACAAGACTTCCTCTTTAAACGGCTTTGCTTTACGTTAACCACTTATGCTTGTTCTGTACAGCATTGAACAAGCTCCTTAGTGTGACAGTATCAGCTTTATCGAAAATACTTGCCACTAGACGAATTTACCCCGAGCGGGGTCACGGAGTCCTTTTTGTTAGTACGAGAGAATCCTGTAATGATTGCTGGGCCGGTTGGTGCCTTAGAAGCACTGCACTTGCCTGTTACCGATGCACATGGTATCGCGTTAATTTGCCATCCTAATCCGACTCAAGGCGGCACCATGCTTAATAAAGTGGTATCGACCTTGCAGCGCACTGCCCGTGACAGTGGCTTGGCGACGTTACGTTTTAATTATCGTGGCACTGGTAAAAGTGCCGGTGAACACGATATGCACAGCGGTGAAGTCGATGACGCACAAGCCACGCTGGCATGGTTGCAAGAGCAGCACCCTTGTTTGCCGGTGTACTTGTTCGGTTTTTCTTTTGGTGGCTTTGTCGCCGGCAGCTTATCCGGACGACTTGAGCAAGCTGGTGTTGCTGTTGCTCAAGTGTTTCTCATCGCTCCAGCCGCGATGCGTTTTGATCCGCAGCATAGCGTTGCGCGGCACACGACTTTAACCGTCATTCAGCCTGAAGATGATGAAGTGATTGATCCTGAGCTGGTTTATCAGTGGTCAAACAGTTTGTCCACACCACATAGCTTGTTAAAGGTGGCAGAATGCGGGCACTTTTTTCATGGCCGCTTACCCGAGCTAAAACAGCTGGTTGCTGAGCGCCTTTAATTTTTATAGAAGTGATTGAGTACTATGAGCACAAGAATTTTAACTGGGATTACCACGACGGGCACTCCGCACCTTGGAAACTATGCTGGCGCGATTCGTCCAGCAATTGCCGCAAGTCATGCAGATAATGTTGAGTCATTTTATTTTCTAGCCGATTACCATGCATTGATTAAGTGCGATGATCCGGCGCGTATTCAGCGTTCACGCTTAGAAATTGCCGCCACTTGGCTAGCAGGCGGTTTAGATACTGAGCGTGCAACTTTTTATCGCCAGTCTGATATTCCTGAAATCCCTGAGTTGATGTGGTTGCTAACATGCGTGGCAGCGAAGGGTCTGTTAAATCGTGCGCATGCTTATAAGGCTGCAGTGGACCAAAATGAAGCGATTGGTGCAGATGCTGATGCGGGTATCAGTATGGGGTTATTCAGTTATCCGGTGTTAATGGCAGCGGATATTTTGATGTTTAACGCGCATAAAGTCCCGGTTGGACGTGACCAGATTCAACACGTGGAAATGGCCCGTGATATTGGACAGCGTTTTAACCATTTATTTGGCCAAGGCCGTGACCTGTTTACTTTGCCTGAAGCTGTGATTGAAGAAGATGTCGCGACTTTGCCAGGTTTAGATGGTCGTAAAATGTCGAAAAGTTACGACAATACCATTCCATTGTTTTCTTCCAGCAAAGAGTTGAAAAACGCTATTTCACGGATTGTCACCGACTCGAAGTTACCTGGCGAAGCAAAAGATCCGGACAATTCACATTTGTTCACCTTGTATCAAGCCTTTTCTACACCTGCAGAGCAAGCGGCAATGCGCGCCGACTTGCAAGACGGTTTGGCTTGGGGCGAAGCCAAACAGCGCTTGTTTAGTTTATTAGATGAGCAGTTAAGCGCGCCACGTGAGCGTTACCATGCATTGCTGGCCAAACCCAATGAACTGGAAGATATTTTGCAGGCTGGAGCAGCAAAAGCACGTAAGACCGCTGGACCCTTTTTACAGCAATTACGCGAGGCGGTTGGTTTGCGCAGTTTTGCGGTGCAGGGTGCGGACCTTGCGGGTAGCAAGAAAAAAGCTAAGAAAGTCAGTCGTGTGGTGAGCTTTCGAGACGACGAAGGTTTCCGCTTTCGAGTGCTCAATAGCAAGGGCGAAGATGTGTTGCTGTCAAAAGCCTTTGCCGATGGCCGCGCATCTGGCATGGCTTTGAAGCACATACAGACTGCGCAGGATGACTTGGATATACGGCAAACCGATCAGCAGTTAAGTGTTTGGCTAGAAGGCGAGTGCATTGCGCAAAGCCAGCGCTACCTGACCGATGAGGCTTGCCAAGAAGCATTGACAGAGCTACGTAAAGCGTTGGCAGGCGACGAAAACTGATTATCATGCAAACGCTGCGAGCTCTGGGAACGCAGGCAGCTCGCAGCGCTAGTGTGTGTAGGTTTTAACAATGGCGCCCTTCATGGCTGTGCTTGTTACACATACCGCAACTGGCTTGTTGATCATCGATGTTGTTTGCTCTGGGAGCGCAGGCGGCTCGCCTGCCAAGGTCTTCCCGTATCGCTAGAGTGTGCAGATTTTAATGAATACTGTAGCAAACGAGTGGTTGTCAGACATAAAAAACGGAGCCGCTGGGCTCCGTTTTTGGGTATCAAGTTACGCTTAAGAGCCCATTTGCTTCTCTTTGATTTCCGCCAAAGTTTTGCAGTCGATACATAAAGTTGCAGTTGGACGCGCTTCAAGACGGCGAATGCCAATCTCAATCCCGCAGGCATCACACCAGCCATACTCTTCATCTTCTATTAAGGCGATGGTTTCATCAATTTTCTTAATCAATTTGCGCTCACGATCGCGGGTGCGCAGTTCCAAGCTGAATTCTTCTTCTTGGCTGGCGCGATCAGCAGGGTCGGGAAAGTTTGCAGCTTCGTCCTGCATATGGTTTACAGTGCGATCCACTTCTTCCATTAACTCTTGTTTCCAACTATTCAGAATCTCGGTGAAGTGAGCGCGCATTTTCTCGCTCATATACTCTTCGCCCTTAGACTCCTTGTAAGGGACAAAAGTACGGATCAATTGGCTGCTTTGTTTTTTTGCTTTACTGGGCATGGTTCCGCCTCTCAAACGCTCAAGATCACTACGTAAAACACTGAAACGATAAGTCGTTTCGGTGGTCTCTACGCTCACAAGCGGGCGAACTTACCAGAAAGCAGCGTGCTACGCTAGCTTTCTTTGTCGATAATGTGCTTCTTTTACGCGAATCAAGTGACCATTGACCGATGGTCTTACTCAAGCAGGCGACCATGCAGGGTGAAGGGTTTAGCTTCTTCAATAAACACATCAACAAATTGGCCGATCAAAGCGTGGTTGTTACTGCGAAAGTAAACAATGCGATTGTTTTCGTTACGGCCTTGTAATAACCCAGGATCTTTTTTTGCATAATCACTGACTAAAATTCGTTGCACTGTGCCCGCCATACGCCGTGTATGGGCAAAACCTTGCTGTTGTAAACGGTGCTGTAATAAGCCTAGGCGATGTTTAATCACTTCTTCTGGCGTGTCATCTTTCAGTTCTGCGGCCGGTGTGCCAGGACGCGGGCTGTAAATAAATGAATAGGAAAAGTCAAAATCAACATCTGCCACAAGCTGCATGGTTTGCTGAAAATCTTTTTCGGTTTCGCCAGGGAAGCCTACGATGAAGTCTGAACTGATTAAAATATCTGGTACTGCCGCTTTGAGTTTGCGAATACGTGATTTGTACTCCAGTGCAGTGTGGTTGCGTTTCATCGCTGACAAAATACGGTCAGAACCCGATTGCACTGGCAAGTGCAGGTACTTCGCCAATTTTGGAATATTGGCGTGGGCATCAATCAGCGAGTCAGAAAACTCCAGCGGGTGCGAAGTCATATAACGAATGCGATCAATACCGTCCACTTCCGCCACCAAACGCAGTAGTTCAGCAAAGTCTGCGATTTCACCGTGATGGGTCGCGCCACGGTAGCCGTTGACGTTTTGACCAAGCAGGGTCACTTCACGCACGCCATGCTCAGCCAAATGTTGAATTTCTTTGAGTACATCAGCGAGCGGGCGGCTGACTTCTTCGCCTCGTGTGTAAGGTACAACACAGAAGCTGCAATATTTACTGCAGCCTTCCATCACTGATACATAAGCGGTTGGGCCGTCGATGCGCGGCTCGGGCAGACGGTCGAATTTTTCGATCTCAGGGAAAGATACATCAACCTGTGCTTTGCCGGTATTACGCGCGGCATCAATCATTTCTGGCAGGCGATGTAAGGTTTGCGGGCCGAACACCACGTCAACATAGGGTGCGCGTTCGCGAATGGCTGCGCCTTCTTGGCTAGCCACGCAGCCACCAACACTGATCACTAGATCTGGGTTAGCAATTTTCAATTCGCGCCAACGTCCTAGTTGTGAATACACTTTGTCTTGGGCACGTTCACGGATCGAACAGGTATTAAGGACGATCAGATCAGCTTCTGCTGCATCTTGAGTGATTTCCATGGCTTGATTTTCGCCCAATAAATCCACCATGCGCGAGCTGTCATACTCGTTCATTTGGCAGCCGTGGGTCTCGATATATAATTTTTTAGCCATGATTAAACGTGCCTACAGGTGAAAACAATAGCTGCATATTATGGAAGAGCAATGGAGTGGGCGCAAACCTATTTGCTCATTTCATGTTGAATGCTTGTTTTGCACAAAGGCACCGACAGTTTGTCTGCAGAGGTTTACTGGCCTGATCTGCAGGTACAAGCAACTCGCCTGCAAAGATCTGCCAGCACGCTGATGTGTATTGGGTTTAATACTAGAGGGCTCGCTAAGCTATTGCGCATGCTGTGATTTGTGCTGCATGCTTTTCTCCCAACGAGCCCTTCAGGTTGCATCGAGGGATGAGCAGCTGTGCCGACGTACCATATGCCCAGAACAATCTAAACATTACTTTTTATGAACATTTTTCGGCAGTTGCACCACTGTACTGTCTGAATACATGTCAGCCCAGGTGCGCTTTTGTTTATCAAACAACATCCACCAAAACCCTAAGCCTGCTGGCAGCCAAGAGAAGAGGGCGATTAGAAAACGTAACAGCGCTTGCCAGATATCAATGGCACTTCCGTCAGCATTTTGAACGCGAATCCCCCAGACTTGCATGCCCAGCGTCTGTCCAGCATGAGTCCAAAACTTGGCAAAAAAAGCAAATAGCGAAATAAACAAAATAGTCGAAAGTACAGGGTCAATGTCGAGCATTTTGCTTTCTGCCATTTCTTGTAATGCTTGCGAGCCGTAAATCATCCGCAGGATGCCTTGTTGGTAAAGCATAGTCACAACCATGACTAATGCGATACACAGCATAGAGTCATAAAAAATTGCAGCGATTCGCTTCCAGAAACTTGCTTTAGGAAAGTTGCCTTGAGGCTGTAATACTTGCTTAGACATAACCGCAGCGCACCAATAAAAAGGGTGCTGTATTGTAACCATAGCCTTGCCAAGGTGTGAATCTATTGTGAGCAAAAGTAGGGCTTCATGCTGAAAAGCAATGCCTACACCTTGGTCACAAATGGATTTACCGATGCTGCAGGTGGTATTTAACTCTCCACAGTTGTTCGAAATTGCTGGATGGCTTCGACAACTCGAGCAGCGTTATCACGGATTTCAGAGATGGCTTCTTCAGCTTGTTTTGCTAGTTGTACGCCTTGCTCAACTTTCTCACGACTGCTTTGCATGTTCTTTACTGCAGACTGTGACAGCTCATGGTTTTTTTGTACGACCTCTCCAATCTCTATGGTTGCTTGTGCTGTGCGTCCCGCTAGACTGCGCACTTCATCCGCGACAACCGCGAAGCCGCGACCTTGTTCGCCTGCGCGCGCGGCTTCAATTGCAGCATTTAGAGCGAGTAAGTTGGTTTGGTCTGCGATGCTTTTAATTGTTTGCACAATTTTACTGATATGCTCTGATTGCTGGCTGACGGCTAGAATACTATCGCCTGCATCGTTAAGCTCATCGGCAATCCCGAGGATAACATCGGCGCTGCTATTTACAATTTGCGCTCCGTACTGGGCATCGGCATCCGTTTTAATCGATATGTCATAAGCCATAGAAGCCGCTCTCGATTCGGCTTGCTGTTGTTCAATTTGTGGCGTTACATCGCTGGCAAATTTAATAATTTTGATGAGTTTGCCATGCTCATCGAAAATGGGGTTGTAAGTCGCACGCAGCCAAATAGTTCGACCTGTTTTATGTACGCGACGATAACGACCAGAGAAAAATTCGCCATTATTGAGTCTTTGCCAAAACTGTAGATAGTCATTCGTTTCTGTGTATTTCGAGCAGCATAACATCCGGTGATGTTTGCCTTTGATGTCTTCGAGTCGATAGCCTGTGGTAACTAAAAAGTTATTGTTGGCAGTAAGGATTTCTCCTTTCAGAGAGAACTCAATGACGGCCATTGAGCGGTTAATTGCTTCAATAATGCTATGATCGTTGAATTCATTGCACACCTGCACAGTAATATCTGTTGCCAGCTTTAATATGCTTGTTACTTTACCGTTGTCATCCAGAATTGGATTATAGCTAGCCTCTAGCCATACTTCTTGTTGGCTTTTATCAAGCCGCATAAATCGGCCTTTGATCGTTTCTCCAGCGGCTAAGCGCGACCAGAATTTTCTATAGTCGCTATGAGTTTTCTCACTGCTAGGACAAAACATACTGTGATGTTGTTGGGCAATTTCCTCTAGACGGTAACCCATGATATTAAGGAAGTTGCTATTAGCGAACACGATGGTGCCGTCAGGTAAAAACTCGATGAGAGCGGTTGACTTGTCTACAGCACTGTATTTTGCTTCGTACTTGTGCAGCTTGTACTGGCAGCTAGCAAGCGCTTTCTTGATGGAGTGATTGAACATGATGCCTCGAGAGGTGCAAGTGTGTGATGTTATCGGCTGTAGAACATCAGGCTTTAGAGTGAGCAAGAGCATGTATGTGCTGCGGGTAAGTTAAGCCTGATATTTACAGTTTTTTCGTGTTGTTTTTTTGCGCCAGTATTTTTGTAGCACTAATAATATGTACCAGCCGCTTGCCGCTAATAAAACGCCCATAAAGTTAGCGCAGACATCAAGCCAACTAAATTGTCGTGTTGGCTGGACAATGTTTTGTAACCATTCAGATAGCACTGCAAACAAGCATAAGCCACTCCATAGTAACCATGCCGGCGTGCGTATTATGGTTATTCTTGAAGCCAACGAGACTGTTGCAAAGGCATAAAATATGCAGCAGCTTGTCTGAGTTTTGGAAAACATAAGGTGGTGCTTCTGGGCGCAGCAAGCCGTAGAGTAATGCCGCTAAACTGATTAGTAATACAATAATTTTCAAAGTGTTTCTCTTGGTTTTCAGTAGCGACTTAAGCTGGCTATAGAAAATCTATTGGGTGAGATTTTAGGCGTATATTGGTTTAGGGTTGATTGTTCGCCTCTGGCTACGGTTGCAATAGATGCTATGGGCTAGCCGCTTGATCAGAGCGGCGATACAGCCTTTGAAATAGGTTGCTACGCTGTTGCGTTGAGCATGCTCCAAGTAAGCGCCAATTATTTGCTATACGGCAATTTTGTAGCAGTTGCGTCCCATTGCTTTGGCAGCATAAAGTTGTTCATCGGCACGGTTGATCCAGTCTTCCCATTGATCGTTTTCAGAGAGAATGGCGCCGCCAATCGAAACGCTAACAGGGCCTGCGGGACTTGTAAGTTTGCTAAATATGGTTTTTTGTATGGTGCTAGCCACTGTATGTAAGCCTTTGAGGTTGGTGTCGGGTAGCAAAAGAGCAAACTCCTCGCCACCATGCCGAAACAGTATGTCGCTTTCACGTATGACAGACTTAGTAATAGTTGTGAAATCCATTAATACTTGATCGCCTACAGAGTGGCCAAAGGCATCATTTATGCGTTTGAAATGATCAATATCTAAAATTAATAAACCGTAGTTACGTCCACTTCTGCGTTCGCGCGCCGCTTTACGAAGCTCCTCGGTCATCACGCGCCTATTATAGGCGCCTGTAAGGTGATCATGTGCTGCCAGTTGCTCTAGGCGCGCATGCTGATGTTGGGTGCGATAGGCAAAAATAAATGAAAGAAAGCTGGCAAGTAGGCAGGTGACCAGAAATGAAACCATTTGATAGTGGCTAGAAAATATAGACTCTGGCTTATAAAGATTGTAAATCACTAAGCTTGCCAGTACTACCAGCATTGTGACTAAGGCTCTGCTGGGTGGGATGATGAAAAAATTAAAAAGGATCAAGGGGTAGATCCAAAAAAAGCCGTTGATACCAAGGTTTATAGTGACCAGCGTGGCTACCACTGAGAAAATCACTGACAAATATAGACCAGGCTTGGCTGTGTCGTTTGTCCGCCACGCATAAATAACAGCAATAATAATCGATATAACGGCAAATAGATCGGCGATCGCCACTAAAAAGTTCGCGTGGTACGCTCGGTAAATAATGTACGGTGTAATGCCAAGCACACCAAAAACACCCATCATGGTAATGATAAATAGCTGTGGATTGCGCTTGAGGCGGCTGAGTGCTCGGGCATACATAGGCTTAAGGTCTTTTCTAGTTTTTATTTTCACCGAGTATGCATAAAAAAAGAAAGGAGTGGAATACATTGTCTGGCATGATGACTAATCAACAGATGCCTGTTCAATAAAATACTGCATGGCTACTAAGTTTTTATGTTTTTGGTAGCGCAAGAGACGGTTATTTAATTGTGCAGGAAGTTGTTCTGTAATGCGAAAGCCGCTGTGCTCATAAAAGCGAGTCAAGTCCGGGTGGCAAAACAGCCAGATCGGCAATGTCGAGTATGTTTGCTGAATATGCTTGAGTAAATATTGGGCGATACCCTGCTTGCGCTGTGTGGGTGCTACAAATAAACCGGTTAGCCAATAACCTTCAGTGACGCATGTCAGGCTCAGACCGGCAATAATCATAGGGTTTCGAATCACTCAAGCCTCAGCTCCCGGGGCGGCGCGCATACGACTAGCATGGCTGCGGTAGAATTTGTTCAATAATATGTGCTGTATGGCAGGTAAGCGCTCTATGTAATGCATTGTCGTGTTGTTGGTCACTGCGTTACTCTTGCTTCTCATCATAAGTATCGTTATATCGCTACAATTTAAAATAGAGTTAATTTAGAGTGGTGAAGCGTCATGGGTCATGTATTAATTATTGAAGATGATCTGCGCTTAGCGCAATTGACGAGTGAATATCTTTCAGGCAATGGTTTTACAGTCTCATTAGAAAATGATGGTGCGCTAGCTGTGCAGCGTATTACCGAAGAGCAGCCAGATTTAGTCGTATTGGATCTTATGCTGCCGGGCGAGGATGGCTTGTCTATTTGTCGGCGCGTGCGTCACAGCTATAAAGGGCCGATCTTGATGCTGACGGCGCGAACCGATGACCAAGATCAGGTGCAAGGTCTGGAGCAGGGTGCCGATGATTATATATGTAAACCGGTAAAGCCGAGTGTTTTGCTGGCGCGCATTAAAGCGTTACTGCGCCGCGTAGACAGTTATGAGCAAGGTCAGGCGATGCCTGAAGTATTAACCTTTGGTAAGTTAAGTATTGATTATGCTCGCCGCTGTGCTTTTTTGGCTGATCAGCTGATTGATTTAACTGGGGCGGAATTTGATTTGCTGTGGCTGCTGGCAGCGAACGCTGGTACGCCGCTGTCGCGCGAGGTCATTTTTAAACAATTGCGCGGTATTGAGTATGACGGTGTGGACCGCTCAATTGATGTACGTATCTCGCGTATTCGGCCGAGTATCGGTGATATTGGCGAGCAGCCGCAAGTGATTAAAACGATCCGCAACAAAGGCTATCTATTTGTCAGCGAAGCGGCGCAAGAATTATTGTGAACTCCATTTTTTTCAGAATCTATGGTGGTTTGCTGGCAGCGCTGGTTCTGACTGCCGCGTTGGGTGCGCTGGCTTTACATGTCACCAATGAAGTTCGGGCTGAGCAATACCGCGAGCGTTTGGCCAGTGGCACCTTTCATTTGATGTCGAGTCACCTAGAAACTTTAGATACGGTGGAGCGTAAGCGCTCAATTGCATTATGGAGTCGTTTGTTAGGTGTGCCGCTGCGTATCCAATCTATTCATTCGCTGGCGTTAGATGGGCGCGATCGCAGTCATGTCCTGCGCGGTAAAGTATTAGTGCGGCACAGTAAAAGTGCGGCGTCAAAAATTTATAGCTTAATCAATACGACGGAACAAAAAGTATTGGTTGGGGAAGTGTGGCGGGTGAGTGAGCAGTTGGCGCGTGCCACTATTTATATGCTGATTGATGAATTGGTGCGCTATCCAGCTGCTGAGCAAGCGGTTCGGCTTGCTGCGTTAACTGAAGAACATCGGTTTGGTTTTGATCTACGCTTGCTAACTGTTGATAAAACAGGTTTGGATGCTGATCAGCTTAGGCGGATTGAAGAAGGCGATACTGTTATGGCGCTTGACCAAGGTGGTGATGCTATTCGCGTTTTTGCAGGCGTTAATGAGACACCTTGGGTGCTGATGCTTGGGCCTGTCTATCAAGTCAACCCATATCCACCACAGTTGCTACTATTAATAGCCGTGCTTGGTTTAAGTATGGTGGGTATTTTGATGTACCTGCTGGTGCGGCACTTAGAAAGGCGTTTACAGGATTTGGAAAGTGCGGCGTCACGCATCGCGCAAGGGCATCTAGAGGTGCGAGTGTCTGAGGGCGGTGCTGATTCTGTTGGGCGCTTAGCGGTGCGTTTTAATGATATGGCTTCAAGGTTGAAAATCTTGATTAATGTGCAGGGTGACATGGTGCGTGGTGTTGCGCATGAGTTGCGTACGCCGCTCGCGCGCCTGCGCTTTGCTTTGGATATGGCGGCGACAGCAAAAGAAGAGCAGGTGCGGCTTAAGCATTTGCAAGGCATGGATCAGGATATCGAAGACATGGATGTGTTGCTCGATGAGATGCTGACATATGCGCGTCTTGAGGCCGGTGCGCCGTCGCTCAAAATGGTAAGAGTAGAACTCAATGCTTTGATTGCCCGTGTATTGAAAGAGCTTGCGCCGTTGCGCCCAGATATTGCAGTGAAACATACGAGTGTTGAGGCTGGCGAATTATGGGTGGATGCTGAGGCGCGATACTTGCAACGAGCAGTGCAGAACATTGTGAGCAATGCACAGCGCTATGCTCGATCTAGAGTCACTGTTGTTTGTCGAGTGCAGCATGAGTTGTGCTACATCGCAGTTGAGGATGATGGTCAGGGTATTGATGAGGCTTTACGAGAAAAGGTCTTTATGCCGTTTTTGCGTTTAGATGACAGTCGTACACGAGCGTCTGGCGGTTATGGCCTGGGTTTGGCGATAGTAAAACGGATTATGTATTGGCACTCGGGACGGGTGCGCATAGAAAATAGTCGTGTGTTGGGCGGTGCGCGTGTTGTGCTGGTATGGCCTCAGCATGCCGAAAGCATTGCTGATGTATAGGCTGTCCCTGTGAAGAAATAGGCCGGACAGAGTATTTTCCATTTATTTTGCAAAGGGTGTTGACAGCGGCGCAGTCTGCTGTAGAATGCGCGGCCTACCAACGAGGAGCATAAGAACCTCAGCGGTAACAAGGAGTTAGATGAAAGCTTTAAAATCTTTCAGAAAATAAACCTTGACAGTTACTTCGGAGAGTGTAGAATACGCCTCCTCGCTGAAGCAGCAACGCTTCAGCGAAACGTTCTTTAAC
>JAAXZZ010000242.1 GCA_012719655.1 Gammaproteobacteria bacterium
AATATGCATAAAACACAAAAACGCACGCGCCCATCAGGGCGCGTGCGTCACTCGGCAAGCATAGTGCTGAATGTCAATGCACATCTTTCCAATATTCGCGCTTCAATAAGTAAGCGAACACAAAGAAGAAGGCAAGGAACAACAGTACATACGTTCCGATACGCTGACTTTTAAGCTTAACAGGGTTTGCTGAGTATTCGAGGAAAGTAACAAGATTTTTAATTTTCTCGTCAAATTCAGCTTCGCTCAGCGAACCCGTATTTGGCACTATAGTCAATTGATCGCAAGCCTCGTGGGTCACAGGGAGACCCGTCAACTGATCGAAGACTTTAACGCCGTTCTCTTCAATCTGCACTTGCTTGCAACCAATCGTTTGGCGTCCTTGCAAACCAACAAGTACGTTCGGCATACCTACAGCTGGAAACACTTTATTGTTTACGCCATAAGGACGTGTTGGGTCTTCATAGAATGTACGCATATAAGTGTACAACCAATCCGCTCCGCGCACACGCGCAACCAAAGTTAAATCTGGCGGCGCCACACCGAACCATTTTTTAGCATCATCAGCCGTCATGCTCGATTGCATGTGATCACCAAACTTAGCACCTGTTAACACTAAGTTGTTCATCATCAATTCTTCACTGATGCCCAAATCGTTGGCAACACGCTCGTAACGCTGAAACTTTGCACCATGACAACCCATGCAATAGTTTACAAAGGTTTTTGCGCCATCTTGCATAGCAGCTTTATCGGTTAGATCAATTGATACGCTATCCAATGGATAAGTACCACCTGCGGCAAAACCAAACATAGGAATTGCAGCTAAAAGTAATGCAGCAATTTGCTTTTTCATTAGCCAGTCACCCTTTCCGGAACCGGTTTAGTCTTTTCCATTCTGGTGTAGAAAGGCATCAGAATGAAATAAGCGAAGTAAAGAATAGTACAGATTCGTGCAAGCAATGTGCGTTCTGGGGTTGGTGACAATACACCGAGCACACCGAGAATCACAAAGCTGATGCAGAACACGAGTAACCAAATCTTGCTCAGCCAGCCTTTGTAGCGCATTGATCTGACAGGACTGCGATCCAACCAAGGCAACACAAACAATACAGCGATCGCACCACCCATAGCCACAACACCCAGTAACTTATCAGGTACTGCACGTAAAATGGCGTAGAACGGAGTGAAATACCAGACAGGAGCAATATGGTCAGGTGTTTTCAGGGCGTTGGCTGGTTCAAAATTCGGCTTCTCAAGGAAGTACCCACCCATTTCTGGGAAGAAGAACACCACAAAGCAGAATACAAACAAGAACACAACCACGCCGACGATATCTTTAACAGTGTAGTAAGGAGGGATAGGAATACCGTCTAAAGGAATACCATTTTCATCTTTATGCTTTTTGATATCAACGCCATCAGGGTTGTTTGAACCCACTTCATGCAGAGCCAGGATATGCAGGACGACCAGCGCCAACAACACAATAGGCACAGCAACAACGTGCAGGGCGAAGAAACGGTTCAGCGTGATACCTGAAATCAGATAGTCACCACGGATCCACTCAGTCAGATCAGCACCAATCACTGGAATCGCACCGAACAGTGAAATAATTACCTGCGCGCCCCAATAGGACATCTGTCCCCATGGCAGCAAGTAACCCATGAACGCTTCAGCCATCAGTGCCAAGTAGATCAGCATACCAAAGACCCAAACCAGCTCACGTGGCTTCTGATATGAGCCGTAGAGCAAGCCACGGAACATGTGCATGTAGACGACAATAAAGAACGCTGAAGCACCAGTGGAATGCAAGTAGCTCAAAATCCAACCGTACTCAACATCGCGCATGATGTACTCAACAGAAGCAAACGCCCCTTCTGCAGACGGCTCATAGCTCATGGTCAACCAAATACCAGTTAGCAACTGGTTAACTAGCACCAATAAGGCAAGAGAGCCGAAGAAGTAATAAAAGTTAAAGTTTTTTGGCGCATAGTACTTTGATAAGTGATCTTCCCACATTTTCGTAGCTGGGAAGCGAGCATCTAGCCACTCCATAAATTTACTCATCAGACTTTCTCCTCATCAACACCAATAATGACGATATTATCTGACTCATAAGAATGTGGGGGAACCGGTAAATTTAACGGCGCCGGCTGTGCTTTATAGACACGTCCAGCAAGATCATAGCGGGAACCATGGCAAGCACAGAAATAACCACCAACCCACTCTGGACCTAAGTCTGCAGGTGCAACTTCTGGTCTAAATGTAGGTGAGCAACCTAAGTGAGTGCAGACACCAAGAACAATCAACAACTCTGGCTTAATTGAACGCTCTTCTGGATTAACATAAGTTGGTTGATCTGAGTCTTTTGACCCAGGATCAGCAAGGCTAGACTCAATTTTCTTTAGCCCTTCCATAATTTCCGGTGTACGATGCAACACAAATACAGGCTGGCCACGCCATTCAGCAACAATCTGCTGACCAGGCTCAACCTTACTTATATTGACCCGCACCGGTGCTCCCGCGGCTTTCGCCCTAGCACTGGGGGCCCAAGACCCCAGAAACGGGATCGCAGCCCCAGCCGCTCCAGCTGCACCCACCACAGAGGTGGCTGCCACTAGAAAGCGACGTCGGCCCGCATTCACGCCGTCATTGCTCATTAAGTCGTCTCCCATCAGCTATGTAGCCTGTTGTCAGGCCTTGTAATAAGAAATAAAGCTACTTACATTCTTGAATTTTACAAATGGTAAAGAAAAGGTGTCTTCTTGACAAGTTCAATGCTATCCGCAACCCACTTAATTATCCAGCAAACCGCAATCGGACTACGTATGACAGATTGCCGCAGTGCCTGGTCAGATACAAAAAACGCCCAGATTCCTTGCGGAAACGGGCGTTTTTCTGCAGCAAATGCCAATCAGCGCTTAGAGTACTCAGGACGCTTACGTGCTTTACGCAGACCCACTTTCTTACGCTCAACTTCACGCGCATCACGCGTAACGAAGCCAGCTTTACGTAGTTCTGAGCGCAAAGACTCATCATAATCCATCAATGCACGCGTAATGCCGTGACGAATTGCACCCGCTTGACCACTTGCACCACCACCAGCAACGGTGACCATGATGTCAAATTTCTCAGCAGTATCTGTTAACTCAAGCGGCTGACGAACCATCATTCGCGCAGTTTCACGAGCAAAGAAATTCTCTAGGGTGCGATTATTAATAGAAATATTGCCTGTACCCGGACGTAAAAATACACGTGCGGTTGCAGTCTTGCGACGGCCAGTGCCGTAGTTTTGAGTCGCCGACATAATCAACTATCCCCTTAAATCTTAAGTTCTTGAGGCTGCTGTGCAGCATGCGGGTGGTTGGTACCTGCATACACTTTCAGCTTGCGATACATGTCGCGGCCCAGCGGATTTCTTGGAAGCATACCTTTAACAGCAGCTTCAATAACGCGTTCAGGTGCTTTATCAATCAATTTCTCAAAGCTGATTTCTTTGATACCGCCTGGGAAACCAGTGTGTGAGTAATAGATCTTATCTGATGTTTTATTACCAGTGACACGAACCTTCTCTGCATTAATGACAACGATATAATCGCCAGCATCAAAGTGCGGAGTGTATTCAGGCTTGTGCTTACCGCGTAAACGGCTAGCAATCTCAGTGGCCAAACGACCCAGAGTCTGGCCTGCAGCGTCGACGACATACCAGTCGCGCTGTACTGTTTCATTTTTTGCTGTAAAAGTTTTCATTCGCTATGGCCTCAGGGCCGCCTTCAAAATAGACGGCAAATCCTAATGAATAGTATTGTCTTTGACAAGTCAAAGTAAGCTCATATGACAGACGCTACTTCGGGGGCTCGGGTCTATCACGTCTGCTATGGCTCTAAGTTCGGCAAACTGCATCGTTTCGCCTTCTCTTTTGCATTGGGCTAGGCATTACCCACAAAAGAGCCGCGTAATTATGCCCTTTAGTGAGAAAATTGCAACTGCTTAATTTGCCAATTAAGCCCACCCAACGATTTTCATTGCGCAAAAAAGTTAAAAGCCAGCGTCATTTTGACACACTCGCGCTGCACAGCAAGACTGCAGCGAGCAAAAGAACCATCCTATATCAAGTTAATGCTCGAGCACTCTAGCTTTACTGGCAGTGCATGGGTCTATAATGAGGCGGCACGCACCTGTGGAGCCATCATGTACATACCACCGTTATTTTCTGCTTTACGCCAAGCTTTTGCATCAGGTTACTCGCTCAATGCTTTAAAGGGCGACATCAGCGCTGGGTTAACCGTAGGCATTATCGCCATCCCTCTGGCAATGGCCCTAGCTATTGCCGTTGGTGTGCCCCCACAACATGGTCTATACACGGTTTTAATAGGTGGCGCACTGATTGCGCTGACTGGCGGCTCACGCTTTAACGTTTCCGGTCCGACCGCTGCTTTTGTGGTGATTTTATTACCCATCACCCAACAGTTTGGTGTTGGCGGATTGCTGCTTTGCACGGCGATGGCAGGGATTATCTTAATTTCTATGGCATTGCTACGAGCCGGCGCTTTATTACAATTTATCCCCTACCCAGTAACCCTTGGCTTTACAGCCGGTATTGGGGTTGTGATTGCAACCTTACAAATTAAAGACGCTTTCGGCTTAGAAAACATTGAGCCAGCAGCCAACTACATTGAGCAAATTACCGCGCTGGTCAGCGCCTTTCCAAGCATTCATCTTGGCGACACCTTAGTAGCAGCGATAACGCTTGCTGTATTAATCATCTGGCCACGTTTTGTGCCAAAAATCCCCGGCCACCTCGTTGCGTTAACGGTGGGCAGCTTCGTAGGACTGGCCTTAAATAATGCTGATATTTCTGTTGCAACTTTAGGCCAGCGCTTTAGTTATGTGGTCGACGGCGTCAGTCATCCAGGTATTCCACCCTTCCTGCCTACTTTTATGTGGCCTTGGGAATTTGCTGGCCCTGACGGCAAGCCCATGGTGCTTTCCTTTGAGTTGATTAGACAGCTATTAGCACCAGCGTTTGCCATTGCCATGCTGGGCGCTATTGAGTCACTGCTTTGTGCAGTGGTAGCTGACGGCATGGCTGGCACCAAACATGACCCCAACGGCGAATTACTCGGCCAAGGCCTAGGGAACATTGTTGCTCCTCTGTTTGGCGGTATCACTGCCACTGCAGCCATTGCCCGCAGTGCCGCGAACGTGCGTGCCGGAGCATTTTCACCGATTGCCGCAATTATCCATGCAGGCGTAGTGTTGCTGGCCATGCTGTTTTTAGCGCCGATGTTTAGTCATTTGCCAATGGCAGCGCTGGCAGCGTTACTACTGATGGTGGCTTGGAATATGAGCGAGCCTAAGCATGTGGTGCATACCTTGCGCATCGCACCACGCAATGACGTACTGGTTTTAGTTACCTGCCTATCACTCACGGTACTGTTTGATATGGTGCTTGCTGTGGGTGTTGGCTTACTACTGGCGGCTGGCTTATTTATTAAGAGCATGAGCGAACTGACTGACACAGCTTCTGTTTCACGCGATCAACATAATGTACCGGACTTACCAGATTCTGTTGCGGTCTACGCAATTCGTGGTCCATTATTTTTTGGTGCTGCAGAAAAGGCCCTCAGTGTATTGCGCAAATTCAACCCAGAAATACGTGTAGTGATCATTGATTTACGTGCTGTGCCTATGCTCGATATGACGGCATTAGCTGCGCTGAGTAATGTCTTGACGGATTACCAGAAGAACAATATCGGCATTATATTCCTAGGCAGTTCAGCCCGAGTACGTCATAAAATGCGTCGAGCTGGCATTCGCTTAGCACACAACAAACTGTCCTACGTCAGCAATTTCAGCATGGCAAAAGCACGCGCACAACGCTGGCTGGATGATGAAACTCAACCGTATGATAACCCGCCTGCGCCAACTAACCCTGTAGATAAAAACACTTAATTTATTAGTTAATTCACTGAACAAGGTGCTGACTGGGGCAGCTGCAGCACTCACTACATTCATGGTAGACTCCACATTATGAACAAATACACTTCCCGCCCTTCTGTACTCTGTTTATCTGGCCATGACCCTGTTGGCGGTGCGGGCTTACAGGCCGACATTGAAGCGCTGATCGCACAGAACTGCCATGCCACTCCAGTCATTACTGCTCTAACCATTCAAGATACAGTGAATGTCAGCGACTTTAAGATTCTTGAGCATGATTGGGTGATCGCGCAAGCGCAGGCAATTTTGCAAGATCTGCCGGTTTCTGCCATTAAGCTCGGTATGCTTGGCTCACTTGAGATGGTGGATACGGTTGCGCACATTATTCAACAATTGCCTGATACCCCTTTTGTCTGTGACCCAGTGCTACGGGCTGGCGGTGGTGGCGCATTAGGCAAAGATGAAGTGGGCTATGCTTTACGCGCCAAACTGATGCCACTGGCAACCATCGTCACACCCAATCTCCCAGAAGCGCAGATTCTCGCAGAGTTACCTGAGGGTAGCGCTGACGAATGCGCAGCAGTGCTGCTCAAGCACTGTAGCAATCTTTTGATTACCGGTGGCCACGGCGATGAAAGCCAAGTACATAACCGCTTGTACTGCGCAGATGGCCGCTCTCATACCTTTACCTGTGCACGCTTGCCTGGCGAATACCATGGCTCTGGCTGTACCTTAGCCAGCGCTTTAGCGGGTCGCCTAGCATTAGGACAAGAACTCGTTAGCGCGGTTGAGTTTGCCTTGAACTATACTTGGCGGACCTTGCGTGACGCTGAAGCACCGGGTCGCGGCCAATATATTCCACGTCGTTTACCCTTGGATTTCTGCCGCCCATGAATGATAAAGCGCAGTCACTGCGGGGCTTATACGCCATTACCGACTCAACACTGCTGGCCGATGGACGTTTACTGCCTTACTGTGAGGCGGCGCTGCGAGGCGGGGCTAAACTACTGCAATACCGTGATAAGTCGACCGATACAGCGCGTCGCTTGGCTGAAGCAGAGGCGCTGCAGGCGCTGTGCCAAAACTACCAAGCGCAATTTATCATCAACGATGATGTTCATTTAGCGGCGCAATTAGGCGCTGGTTTACACCTTGGCCAAGCCGATGGCTGTTTAATCAGTGCACGCCAGCAACTTGGCGCCGAGGCTGTTATCGGCGCAACATGCCACGCGCAATTAGAACTTGCAGCACAAGCGCTTGAGCTACAAGCGGACTACATTGCTTTTGGCCGCTTCTATACTTCACAAACAAAACCGGGCCGTGTGTTAGCCACCACTGAATTGCTTAAGCAGGCACAACAGTTTCAGCACCCGATCGTTGCTATCGGCGGAATTACGTTAGAAAACGGCCGCGTACTGATCGAACATGGCGCAGCAATGCTAGCCGTTATTCATGGATTATTTGCAGCCGACTCGGCGGCCGCAGTGGAACAACGGGCGCGTGCTTTTAGTACGCTCTTTACTGATTAATTTTTTTGCAGCGACAGGCTCACTGCTTTTCTTCGATGAGGTTTCTAATGTCACGTTCAGCATCTCTTTTTGAACAAGCCCAGCAGCACATTCCAGGCGGTGTTAACTCGCCAGTACGCGCGTTTGCTGGTGTGGGTGGTACACCACTATTCTTTAAGCATGCGGCAGGTGCCTATGTCACCGATGAAGACGATAAGCGTTACGTGGACTATATTGGCTCATGGGGCCCGATGATTCTTGGACACAGCCACCCAGATGTCATTGCTGCCGTGCGCGCGCAACTCGAGCATGGTCTATCCTACGGTGCACCAACCGCGTTAGAAGTGGAGATGGCTGATCTCATCTGCAGCATCGTGCCTTCAATGGATATGGTGCGTATGACCAGCTCTGGCACTGAAGCCACGATGAGTGCGATTCGCTTAGCGCGCGGCTACACAGGTCGCGATAGCATTATCAAATTTGAAGGCTGCTACCACGGTCACTCCGACAGCTTACTGGTCAAGGCTGGCTCTGGCGCGCTGACCTTAGGCGTGCCAAGCTCACCCGGGGTACCCGCAGCCTTTGCTAAACACACCATTACTTTGCCATTCAACGATATAGATGCAGTAGCACACTGTCTTGCTGAACACGGCAAGGATATTGCCTGCATCATTGTTGAGCCAGTCGCTGGTAATATGAATTGCGTGCCGCCTGTGCCTGGCTTCTTAGAGGGATTACGTCAACAATGCGACAAGCACGGCGTGGTGCTTATTTTTGATGAAGTAATGACTGGCTTCCGCGTCTCTCTTGGTGGCGCGCAAGGTCTATACGGTGTCACACCGGACTTAACGACCTTTGGCAAAATTATTGGCGGTGGTATGCCAGTGGGTTGCTTTGGCGGTAGCAAGAAAATCATGTCACATATTGCGCCGCTAGGTCCTGTCTACCAAGCGGGTACTTTGTCAGGTAACCCTTTAGCCATGGCAGCGGGTTTAACCACTCTGAAGCTGATCAGTCGCCCCGGCTTTCATGCGGAATTGACTGACTACACGACACGCTTACTGCAAGGTTTGCAGGAGCGTGCTGATGCTGCAGGCATTCCATTCACCACCACGCAAGCAGGTGGCATGTTTGGTCTATTCTTCACTGAGCGTAAAGACATCACCCGCTTCGAAGATGCTACCAACTGCAACATTGAGCACTTCAAGCAGTTTTTCCATTTGATGCTGGAAGGCGGTGTGTACTTAGCGCCAAGCGCCTTCGAAGCCGGCTTTAGCTCAATTGCTCTGGGTGATACCGAAATGAAAATCACTCTGGACGCTGCTGAGAAGGCTTTTGCGCAGATGAAAAACTAAGCGCAGCATTGACTGAGCCAAGTAAACGCCCGTTAATTCGGGCGTTTTTAATTGTGCTGAGGTTCTTATTGATGGAAGAATCGTCACTCGCACACTGAAGTATCAATACACTTTTTTCAATTCATTCAGCGCATGCCGTACTTCGAGGCAGGTGCTAATCCGTCGACGAACCCATCCAGGGTTCAACTCCGCTGATCAACGAGTGCCTTGTTAGTCTCGCGGCGAGCGAGCCAAGGATGGCGTAGCGCCCGAATCGAGGCAAGGTGCCTCGCTGAGGGAAAAGCGAGACTAATAAGGCACGCCATGCACCGATCGTTCTGACTCTTTAGTATTGTTAAACACCTAAGGTCAGCACATACCCGACTGTGAATTAAGACGCAGTCACTGGCATGGCCAGCTCATACAGGGTTAAACTCCGACGATTCAGACCTGTATTTAATACAGACAAACAACTCACTGATCAAAACGTTTAAGCACATCCGGCAGCTGAGAAATCTGACTGATTTGCGCATCTGGCTCGCGCCCACCGGTCCATATTTTTTGTTCGGGATTAAACCAAACCGTACGCATCCCCACTTGCTGCGCACCAAAAATATCATCCTGCGGGTGATCACCAATATGCACACTATGCCCAGGCTTCACCTGCGCACGTGCCAACGCCGTTAAGAAAACCTGCGGTTGCGGCTTAGCCACACCGAGCATATCCGCATTTAAAGCAAAGGAAAAATACCCTCCAAGCCCCACACGACGCACATCAGCATTACCATTGCTCAGCGCCGCCAACATATAACGGCGGCGCAATTGCTCTAAAGTAGGCAAAACATCAGCAAACAACTCAACATTCTGCCGTGCTGGTAAAAACACCTGAAACGCCTGCTCAGCCATTTCTTGCGCCTCAGACTGGGCAAAACATGCTTGCAACAAAGCACGCAACAGAACCTGATAACGTAACTCACTGACACAACGTTCGAGCTCGGGCTGTTGCTGCACAACCTCACTACGCAACTGCTGCAAACGCTCAGAAGTTAAAGCATCTAAGCGGGTTGCATGATGCGCCAACCAAACTCGTAAAGAATCATCCGCCGCACGAATAACCGGCTGAACTGACCACAACGTATCATCTAAATCAAAGGTAATTAAACGGATACTCATTCGGTTGGTTTACGCCTCGCTCGGGGATGCGCTTGATCATAGACCTGCGCCAAATGTTGAAAATCAAGATGGGTATAAATTTGCGTCGTACTGATATCAGCATGCCCAAGCAATTCTTGCACTGCACGTAAGTCATGCGAAGACTCCAGTATATGACTGGCAAAAGAATGCCTGAGCATATGCGGGTGAAGGTGCTGACCAAGCTCACGCGCGCCTGCTTGGCGAACCCGTTCACGCACCAGCTGCGGACTCATACGACGGCCCCGCAGGCCAATAAAGAGTGCCTGATCTTGCGGCTTAGCTTGCTCACGAACACCCAACCAGCGCTGTATTGCCGCCATCGCTTTACTACCAACGGGCAGAATCCGCTGCTTATTACCTTTACCCAGCACTAACACCAAACCTTGCTGCATATCTAAATCCGCTAGATTTAAGCCCACCAATTCAGATAGCCGCAAACCAGAGGAATACAGCAACTCTAAAATAGCATGGTCACGACACGCAGAAAAATCATCGGCAACGGGGCTATCGAGCAGCTGCTGGGCACGATCAACATCGAGAACTTTAGGCAGTTTACGCGGCCCTTTCGGCGGGCGAATACCCGCTGCTGGATCATGCCGACATAAACCTTCGCGAATTAAATAGGCATACAATCCACGCACGGCGCAGAGCAAGCGCGCGATACTGCGACCGGATAAGCCAGCATGATGCAGCTGCGCCACCAACTCACGCAAATGAGCCACCTGTAAATCATGCCAGCGGCTCAAATCCTGCTGCTGAGCAAAATCCAAGACTTTAAGCAAATCACTGCGATAAGCACTGAGCGTATGTACCGACACTTGCCGCTCAGCCTGGAGGTAATCAAGGTAAGCCGCTAACTGCACCTGCATGCTACAACCTTTTCTGATATAAGCTTATTTAACCGAGCGCAATGACGACAACATGCTCGGTAACAAGCGCGCCAGCACGTCAGCTAAATAGCTTAAAAACAACGTATCAACTGAGTTACTGTAATGCTGCTGATCATCACTACCGACAGCTAAAACACCGTGCACACCATGATGCTCAAGCGCTACCACCGCCGCAGATTTGATTTTCTTGGCAGGTTCTTTGCCAAACAAAAACTCTAATTCGCAGGCACGCAGCACACCACAAATCGCCTTGCCACCCGCCAATAAACCACCAATATGCTGCTGAGCATTTTTTAGTGTTTGATTGCGGACACCACTCAACTCGCCTTCACTGAATAAAGTTAAACCGACAAAAGGCACTGCAAAGACATGCCGTAGACTATCATCCACCGCACTGATTAACTCATCCAAGGTTTGCGCATCGAGCATTTCCAACACCAAACGCCTGGTTTTTTCAAACAAACGATCGTTATCGCGCGCCACATCCATTAAATGAGTCAAGCGATTGCGCATATCAATATTGCGCTCGCGCAACACTGCAACCTGACGCTCTACCAAGGAAATAGAACTACCACGCAAATGTGGAATACGCAGCTGTGTCAACAGATCATCCTGATCAATAAAAAACCTAGGGTTATCTTTTAAATACGCCACCACCTGTTCATCAGTGAGGGCGACTGGTTGTTGTGAATCACTCATAGACGTATCTGCCCTTCATAAACACGGGCTGCAGAACCCGTAAAATACACATGCTGCTGATCATCTGACAGATGCAACCACGCCCGTGCTTTAGCGCCCGTACATTCAACATGCACAGGAGTATGCACCCAGTTTTGGGCGACCGCACACAGTGCTGCAGCGCAAAAACCATGCTGGAAATTATCAAGCATCCCGCGCCCTAACTGCCAAGTACTGATCTGCACGTTACTCGCATCCTGTACCTGCAGTGCACTGACATAGGTGTAGCGCGGCATACTCTGCTGCTGTTCTAAATAAGCACACAACTCAGCTAACGGAGTATGCCCTAACTCACTGACCCGCAGCACCGCATGCAAGCCATGCATCGACAACATACTAAAGTGTGTATCCAATAACCAAGATGCTGGAGCGTGCGACTGAAGAAAGCCTCCCGGTAACGCAATACGTTCGGCAAGCAATTCAGGCTGGACCATGGGCAAGGATACCGAGCCATCGGCATGCACTTGCACATCAAGCACCGTATGACGTAACTCGATGCGCATTTGTGCTTTAGAGATAAGGCGTTTGTCGGCCACTAAACGTGCCACACAGCACACATCGCTGGCCAGCCAGTCCACTTCTGCGCCATCGCTATCGAAGATACGACAACTAAAATCATCATCAGGATGCTGCGGCACTTCAATCAGCGCCATACGCAAAAAACCCACGCCTTGACGTCGGTCACTCCATGCGCGGATATGCTGCGGCTGGATGTAAGCATGCTGACTGATCAAGTCAATCACCATCAGATCATTGCCTAAACCATGCATCTTGCTAAAACGCAGCAGCATGCTATGACTCCGGCAGCAAGCTTTCGAGAGCATACAGCTCTTCGACTGTCTCACGTCGACGCACTAAATAAGCCTGTTCACCATCAACCACCACTTCAGCGGCACGGCCACGGCTATTATAGTTTGAGCTCATCACAAAACCGTAAGCACCGGCTGAACATACCGCCAACAGATCGCCTGCAGCTAAGGTCAACTCGCGCTCTTTGGCTAAGAAATCACCGGTTTCACACACAGGTCCGACAATGTCGTAACAACGTGGCATGCCAACACGCGGCTTCACGGCCTGCACATCCATCCATGCCTGATACAAGGCTGGACGAATCAAATCGTTCATTGCCGCATCAACAATGGCAAAATCTTTGTGTTCGGTGTGCTTAAGGTACTCAACTTGAGTTAACAGCACACCAGCATTGGCGACAATATAACGGCCTGGTTCAAACACCAAGGCTAAATCGCGACCGGCGATGCGCTCACGTACCGCCGCCATATACTCACCGGCACAAGGCGGCTGCTCATCTTGGTAACGCACACCCAAACCACCGCCAAGATCTAAGTGATGAATTTTGATCCCATGCTTGGCTAAGCGATCGACCAGTATTAGCACTCGATCAAGCGCATCTAAAAAAGGCTCTAGAGTGGTTAACTGTGAACCAATGTGGCAATCCACACCTTTAATGGCAATATTACTTAAAACCGCCGCATGCAGATAAACCGACTCAGCGATATTGATATCAATACCAAACTTATTGTCTTTTAAACCAGTAGAAATATAAGGGTGAGTGCCAGCATCGACGTCTGGATTAACCCGCAAAGAGACTGGAGCAATCACACCAAGCTGCGCCGCCACTTCTTGCAGGCGATCAAGCTCATCAACTGATTCGACGTTAAAGCAATGCACACCCACTTCCAGTGCACGCTGCATTTCTTCCCGAGTTTTACCCACACCAGAAAAAACGATGCGCTCAGGCAAGCCTCCGGCCGCTAAAACACGTTCCAGCTCACCCATGGAAACAATGTCAAAACCTGCACCTAAACGTGCAAGAATATTCAACACAGCAAGATTAGAGTTGGCTTTCACTGCAAAGCAAACTAAATGCTCAACGCCTTGTAAAGCATCAGCATAGCTGCGGTACTGCGCCTCAATATGAGCGCGTGAATAAACATAGGTGGGTGTGCCAAACTGCTTAGCAATTGTAGACAACGCAACACTTTCTGCGTGTAGCTCGCCCTGCTGATAAGTAAACGCTTGCATGGCAACCTCCATTAAAATTCGTAACGGTCTTTACGGTGCTCATGGGCGGCTTTTTCATCATCAGGATGGTACAACGGACCTTTTTGACCACAGGCGGTTAAGCCCATTAACAACACCGACAGTACAACAAATGGAAGCACAATACGCTTCATAGCAAACCCTTCGTTAAAACTAAGAATACATTGAGTATACCGACCCCTCATAATCTTGCCTATGCGCAGATTGATTCCTAGCGCTAGGATAGTGTCGAAAAGTACGTATTATTGGCGTCTAATTTGTACAAGCCGTTTTACCTACCATCTGTTTAGCCGTTTAAACCACTTAAAGGAGCTCTGCATGAGCCTCACTAACAGCCAGTTCCATGATCTTGTCGATGTGACATTAAGAAACTTAGAAGACATCCTTGATGACAACAGTGACGCTGACATTGATATTGAAAACAGCGCCGGCATCCTGACCCTAACCTTTGCCAACCAGCATCAATTAATTCTCAGCCGTCAAGAACCGCTTAAACAACTGTGGTTGGCCGATCGTAGCGGTGGTTTTCATTTTGATTACGATGAGCAAGCCCAAGAGTGGCGCTGCGATAGTAATCAGCAGCTGTTAAGCGAGATGCTGGGTAGCTTACTGTTAAAGCACACACAAGTGGCTTTCGATTTAAGCGCACTCTACGACTAAATGTATCTGGCTTTAGCGGAAAGGATCACCACAAAGCTTGCTTATTTAAGCGGCTGTGATACGTTCTGCATTCCCACTTAGGGAAACAAAAACATAGGCAAAACCTCGTCTTTCGGCGGGGTTTTGTGTTTTTTACCTTCAAGTTGACACCACCTAGGAGTACCGATAGGACCATGAGTAACAAACCTGCGATCACTGTCACCCGTTTAGATATGCAACGCCTTGAGCAAATGCTCGACAACCTAGACGACTATGACGCCGCTGCTGAAGCATTAGAAGCTGAGCTTGCACGCGCCAATTGTGTCAGTCATACCGAGATCGCTAATGACATTGTCACAATGAACTCAAAAGCACACTGCTATGAAGAAGTCAGTGGCACTGAGTATCAATTGACTCTGGTCTATCCGCAACACGCCGGTATTGAAGGTAATGTCTCTATTTTAGCGCCAATCGGCACGGCTTTATTAGGCTTGAGCGTTGGGCAAACCATTGATTGGCAAACACCTAAAGGTAAGACGCTAAAATTAACTCTGAAGAACGTTGAATATCAGCCCGAAGCAGAGCAAGAGTACACCCTATAAGCAAGGCACCGACGCACTCTTAACAACAAGCCACTGACTGCGTCGGCGCATGCTTTACAAACTCAATAAAGCCTCATTTAAACGCTTTTCCAGCACAGCCTTGCGCTGTAAATAATGTATCGTTTGCACATTTTCATGCGGCAAAACTTTTGACAGGTCAAGATCAGTGATATAGCACGGATAACGCTCAGCGGAATGTCGCATACCCAAAATATAGCGCGCAACATAGTGATAAAGCTTGGCGCCATACTCAAGTTCCGAAAACTCTTGGTGATTGCAATACAAGGTATGAGTGCCATCCTCTTCGTAGATTGCCTGTACAGAATAAAAGGCGTGCTCTATAGCATTATCGCGCCACTGACGACGCTCTATCAGTTGTGGCTGTCCGGTGCCATCAGGAAGAATACGATGGTAGTTGATCTGTAATGATGCTGTTTCAGCCTGTGGCTGAGAAAAACTTTCGGCAACATGATGTCGATACAGTAAAGAGTTTAAAAACCGCTGTAATGGCATCAGTAACGCTTGCTCATTTACAAAAGGTTGACTGTGCTGCCATAGACCATTGCGTTCATCCAACACATAAAGCTGCGCCTGCTGATTCTGTACTCGATAAAAAACCTGCAATGTATCGGGGCGCCCCACTGGCAATATAAATTTCAGTACATGCCCTTGCATAGCATATTCATCCACTCGCCAACGAATATACTGCGCCTGCTCTTGTGATAAGTATTCTGTTAACTCAGCAATATCAGCAAATGTCATGTGACCTGCGCGTTGCCCACGCCACTCCAGCACATGATACTGCTGTTCAATTTGTAATAGATAACGGCTATCGCTGGCTAAGTACGCACTGGAAAATACCTGAGCAAGCACTTGCTCGACGCGCTGAACAATAGAGGCGGCACGGTTTCGGCAGAAGCAGCTCACTTGAATATGCGGCATAACCACTTGTCCAGCGCTCTCATTCAACAGCGCCGTTAAGCACTGCAGTAAAGCGCTACCTCCGGTATAGCGACTGACCAGTAATTCATTCCAGCTATTTAACGTCAGCTGATCAATGCTCAAAACCAGATTTTCCCGCAGACCAGAAAAACCTAAAGCATCCACCTGCTCGCTGGCCATATGCACATTGGCTTGGCTATGCTTAGGCAGCGGATCGACACCAAGATTAACGATTAAAAGTACCTTTTGCGGATAACTACTGGCCAACAAAGCGTCTTCATCGACGGCCACAAACGGCACGCTCAGCGACTGTCGTAAGCTTTTTAAAACGCCATGTAACTCAACTTCACTCAGATCACTGTCAACAACACTCAATGACACTCTTGTCGCCTCATCAATAACACCGTTTAGATGAGCCCAAGCTAAAACGGGCAATAACTCCTTAGTACGCTTCAATGGCGAATGATTACGCCACTCTTGACCCACTAAGCTGCTGCGAAACAAACCCCAAGAGACTTGATCTGTCACAGTATCAACACACTGCACCAGAGTTAACGTATCTTCTGATAAATCAGGAGCAATGCCAGGATTAAGATACTCAACCTTACCGGCTTTGCGCTCAAATGCAGCATATAAACGTCGGCCTAGCACAGCTAAATCACGCGCATTGATGGCCTGCATAACCTGCATGCGCCGTGCGAATTGGCTGAGCAAGCGGTAGCTATACATCAACTCATTGACAAGCAAGCGTCGCTCTTGCTGGGTCTGGGTAATTTTCCAGTTATTACGTTGGTCCAAGTTACTCAGCAGCGCATCATTCCATCCCCAACTCTGCGTCAGCTTTTCCAACAAAATACGCTGCCAACTTTTAGCTCGTTGGATACGATTTTGCGTCAAGCGTTTACCAACTTTGAGATAAAAACAACGGCGCACCAACTCCAATCGTTCCAATTCATTGCGCTCAAGCAGATACTGCTCTAAACGCCGGTACAACATGACATAGGCATCAACATCATCACAACTGAGTTGATTGGCATAAATAGCGCGCTTAAAACTTAAACTTAAACACTCAACCTGCGGATGCTCTGCTGCATACACTTCTATCAAGAGCAGTTTAAGTAAGGATTTATAAGGCGATTCAATACCCTTATATAACTGCCACATCCCCGCACCAACAAATTCACTGGCGGGAATCTGGGCTAAACAACCAAGATCGAGGACATCTTCACTGCGCACAAAACGTTTAGCCAATAAGATCTGACAGTATTCAGCGTAACGATATTCCTCTTCAACTGGCACCCACCACCATAAAGGCGTGCGTCCTGCCAACCAGATGGCAGTGCGATAAAACTCATCAAGCAGTAAATAGTGCTGAGTCGTGCCACAATCATCCAAAGACAATTGCCGTTCATCACCGCTACCGCGGGAAAACTGCTCCGGCTCAATCAAAAACAAATAGATTTTCGCGCCGAAGCTGGCCGCCCACTCTTGTAGCAAGTCGCATTTTTTGCGTAATTCTTGTAACTCTCGGGCGGTTAAATCAGCGCTATGACACAACCAGAAATCCATGTCACTGTGCTCTGCATAGGCCACAGAACCCAAACTGCCCATCAAAAATAAACCGTGTAACGGCTGCACCACTTGATAACCACGTGCGGGCTTATAAACAAAAGAGCGCGCTAAGCTTTGCGCCTCTTGCAGTAATTCCGGGCTTGGCTCGTAAGCACTTAAACCTGCAGGTGTAGTCCCCGACACATAACCGGGTAACAAAGGATGATTCACATGCAGCAATAAAGGTATCAAACGCAAAACAAATTGTTGGCGTGTTGATTGAGTGAGATTAGCGCGTAATAAACGGTCACGGTTGACACTTAAAAATCGGTTACGCAGAAGACTTAAATCTTTACGATCAATGCCTTCCTCAATTTTTAAGCAGATCTCAACCATGACTGAGCAACCGTATTAGTCGATTGCCAATACAGTCAACACCGCTTGTGCATGTGCTGCTGCCTCAAGACCTAAACTGGTTAAGAAACCACCATCGTCTTGAGTGATCAGACCTTTCTCAAATAAACGTTGGGTTGCCGCAACACGCTCTGCGCCAGCACTGCTGTGCACCTTAATACCTTCTTGTGTGCTGTCTAAGTTATATAAACATAAGACTTCCAGTTCCGCGATGATCTCAGGGGTCCAAGACATATTGTATCTCCACCTATGGTTTAACGAATAAAGAGCTTGCGGAGCAACTTCTGTGCATTTAAGAGGCATCAGGCAGTTGCGGTAGTGTGCGTAATGCACGTTCATAAGCATCCATATCAAAGGCACGATCGGCCTCCAACATTTCACTAATTTGCCACGCTAAAACTTGCGCCATCATCTGCACAATCTCTTCGCGTGTATGTCCTACTAAAGTCAGCTTATTGAACACCGCTTGCACGGCTGGCGGCTGTTGCGCAACCAACTGATTTTCAATGGCTTCAAGCAAGCGCTGCTCAACAAACTGTCCTTCATCTTCATCAACGCCAGCATCTGCTGAAAGACGATCAGACCGTTCTGCTGCAGCGGCAACCGCTGTATCGTCCGCTAGCGTGCCGTGCTCATCAAGCTGACACAAGGTGCAATCATCGGCATCACCTTGATTGGTTTCCACATAACGAACCTTACGGCTGGCTGAAGAGCGGTCGGCCGATACTTTAAAACGTGCATCGCGTGGTTGATCAGTCACTGGGTTGCCTCCTCGCTGATAACTTGCTGGTCAGCATTAACGATTTTTTAATAACTCTCGACCACGCTGAACCGCAGCACGCACCTGTGCCGGAGCCGTACCGCCGATATGGTTACGTGCATTAACTGAGCCTTCTAAGGTCAGCACCGCAAATACATCATCAGTAATATGGCTGCTAAATTGCTGCAGCTCAGCCAAGCTCATTTGCGCTAAATCTTTACCAGTCTTCACGCCATAACCAACGGCATGACCCACAATTTCATGACAGTCACGGAACGGCAAACCTTTACCGACCAAGTAATCAGCCAGGTCTGTCGCAGTAGAAAAGCCTCGAAGCGCTGCTTCGCGCATCATTTCTTGCTTAGGCACAATGGCTGGCACCATATCAGCAAATGCACGCAGACTGTCGCGCAGGGTATCTGCAGCATCAAATAAAGGTTCTTTATCTTCTTGGTTGTCCTTGTTGTAGGCCAAAGGTTGGCCTTTCATCAGGGTTAACAAGCCCATCAAGGCGCCAAATACACGACCGCTTTTGCCGCGCACAAGCTCAGGCACATCAGGATTTTTCTTTTGCGGCATAATCGAACTGCCAGTGCAGAAACGATCAGGCAAATCAACAAACTGGAATTGCGCTGAAGTCCACAACACCAACTCTTCGGAGAAGCGCGATAAGTGCATCATGGTAATGCTGGCCGCCGCACAAAACTCGATGGCAAAATCGCGATCGGAAACGCCATCTAAGGAGTTGCCAGACACGGCTTCAAAACCCAGCAGCTCGCAAGTCATCGCACGGTCGATGGGGTAAGTGGTTCCGGCCAATGCCGCACTACCGAGCGGCATCCGGTTGGTGCGTTTGCGACAATCGACTAAGCGTTCATAATCACGCGAGAGCATTTCAAACCAGGCCAGCATGTGGTGACCAAAAGTCACTGGCTGTGCCGTTTGTAAGTGAGTAAAGCCAGGCATAATGGTTTCAGCATGTTCGTCTGCTAAGCCCAACAAGCCTTCTTGCAAGCGGGTTAAGTGCGACAAAATCAAATCAATTTCATCGCGCAGCCACAAGCGAATATCGGTAGCCACTTGATCGTTACGACTGCGACCGGTGTGCAGTTTCTTACCAACAATACCCACCTGTTCGGTGAGACGCGCTTCGATGTTCATGTGCACATCTTCAAGCTCGGTGCTCCAAACGAACTGACCGGCTTCGATTTCTTTTTCAATCGCCTGTAAGCCTGCAATCACCGTGTCACGCTCATCATCGGTTAACACACCAACCTTAGCCAGCATCGTTGCATGGGCAATCGAGCCCATGATGTCATGACGATACAGGCGCTGATCAAAATCGACCGAAGCGGTAAAACGTGCCACAAAAGCATCCACCGGCTCACTAAAACGACCGCCCCACGACTGATTGGTTTTTTCCTTACTCATTGAACCTGCCCAGCTAAATAATAAAAGATGTGCACATAATAACAGGATGAGACCGGCTTATGCCGTCACGACCTCAATTATGTACACCATGTTGCTTGAGCCAGCTCAATAACTGCATTAAAGGCAAAGCTCCGCTTTGTCGGGCGATTTCTTGGCCGTTACGAAACAACAATAAACTCGGTATCGAGCGGATGCCCAATTCTCCCGATAGCGCTGGATACGCCTCACTGTCGAGCTTAGCAAAACGGCACTGTCCACTCAGTTGCTCTGCAGCCTGACTAAAAGTCGGTGCAAACTGCCGGCAAGGCCCACACCAATTGGCCCAGACATCCACCAGCAAGGGAACATCACCTTTACTCTGTCGTTTAAAAGTAGCCGCATCCAAAGTAAACGGCTGCTGGGTAAAAACGGCTTGTTTGCACGAACCACATTGCGGCTGCCCATACCGTTTGGCACTAGGGATGCGGTTTAAGGTAGCGCAGTGTGCACAAGGAACAATAATAGTCTCAGTCATTGTTATACCCTCTTCATTTAAGGAAGCGCTGAATAATTACCTACGTTGTCAGGACGTTGTTAAAAATCAGCTCAAAATGCTCATTTACTACCTGTAAACTGCGCTTTTTCGCTGATTTCTGCCTAGCCCTGACTGCCTCGCTAACATTATTCAGTGCTTCCTTGATACTTAATTACTTTACCTGATTATTAACTATATCGCGCAAACGTCTCTTGTCATTTGCCTAAACCTGATTCTTAGACTACAACTTTAATCATTCATGGACGAATAGATTGCAGCACGGAGGCTGTATATTTATGAGCAAGCAAGGCGCCTTTACCTTAGTGGAAATGCTGATTGTGCTGGCTTTACTGACAATTTTTGCTCAAATTGCACTGCCCGCCTATCAAGAGCTGATTGAAGCCAATCAGCAACAAGCCCTACAAGAGCAGATTACTCGCGCCGTGCAGAACGCGCGAACCCATGCTATTACCCATCGGGTCCAAGTTGAGTTATGCGGCAGCCGTGACGGCATTGTGTGTGACAATGACTGGTCACAAGGATGGTTACTGCGTGAAGTCAAACAAAGCACTCCTTTACATATAACCCGCTTAGACAGCAGTAAAAAACGCTTACAATGGAGTGGCTTTCAACACAAGATTCAGTTTCATCGCAATGGCAATAGCCCAACCGGTAATGGACGTTTTTATAGCTGCCATAAACAACGCATCAGTTGGCAACTGGTACTCAATCGTCAAGGCCGTCTCCGGGTCGCCAGCAGCAGTGAAAATGAGCGGGAAAGCGCACGCTGCAGTTGATGTCCGATTAGCTCACATTTCATTGCTTTTCAGCGCGCCAGTACTTGCCGTGTACAAGCTCAACAGGTGACACTGCAGGCATGAAGACAGCTAAACGTAACACATCATTAACGGATGATTTCTTTGTCCCTGAACTCTGCCAGGCAGAGGCTTTGTTGGGACTCGTACTATTGGCCGAATTATTAGTTTTTGTGCTGGTGTTAGCCGAACCCATTACCGCTGGTTTTGACTGGATGCGTTTAGCCCTCACCTCGTTATTTGTCCAATGGATCGTATTATTATCAGCGGCCGCTATTTGCCGTGCTCGACCTTTCCTAGCAAAGCTACCGGCACAAGCGGCCGTTTTTTTTATTTGCATACTGGTGCTGTGTTTAACACTGCTATGCACGGTGGTCGCAGAGCATTTTTATCTCACTGAAGAATTATCACGCGAAGCCAGCAGCCCGTTATATATACGTCATGCCTTAATCAGTTTGATTATGTGCGCCTTATTGCTGCGTTATTTCTACTTGCAAGGGCAATGGCGACGTCAGCAACAAGCTGAACTGCAAGCGCGTTTACAAGCATTACAAGCACGGATTCATCCGCATTTTTTGTTCAACAGTCTGAACAGCATTGCCAGCCTAATTGGTTCAAACCCGGATAAAGCCGAACATGCAGTGTTGGATCTCGCCGATTTATTCCGCGCCAGTTTAGCTAAACCCAACGCTTTATCAACGTGGCGCGATGAACTGGCTTTAGCAAAACAGTACTTGTCGATTGAACAATACCGGCTAGGCAAGCGTCTACAAGTGGTATGGAATATTGAGAGTGTACCCAATGACTTACCGATACCCCATTTAACTGTGCAACCCTTATTAGAAAACGCCGTGATCTATGGCATTCAGCCCAGCATTCAAGGCGGCTGCATTGAGATTACTGCCACTTACCGACAGGGTGTACTAAAGCTGCAAATCAGTAACCCGTTTATGCAGGGCGATCACTCAAACAACCCGCGCGGCACACGCTTAGCGTTGAATAATATTGAAGCGCGCTTAAAAGTACTCTTTGGTTCCAGTGCACGCCTGACTATCCAACAACAACTTGATCGTTACACCACAAGTCTGAGCTACCCCTGCTCAAGACCCTCAACTGAGGCGCCAAAACAAGATGAAGATCTTAATCGCTGATGATGAGCCTTTAGCTCGTGAACGTCTAACTCGACTGGTTAAAAACATTACACACTGCAGCGTATTGCAACCCTGCGCAGAAAACGGTCATGAAGCACTCGAACTCGTCGAGCGTTTAAAACCTGACGTACTGCTGCTCGATATTGGCATGCCAGGTCTAGACGGTTTGCAGGTAGCGGCACAACTGTGCGAGTACAGTGATGCTCCTGCTGTGATTTTTTGCACTGCGCATGATGAGTTTGCTCTGCAAGCTTTTGATGTCAGCGCTATCGGTTATTTGGTTAAACCCATACGCGCGGAACAATTAGCTGCAGCCTTAGACAAAGCCCAGCGCCTTAATCGTGTGCAACTGGCTGCATTATCAAGAGCACCGCATGCCATCAATGCGCCACGCAGCCATCTCAGTGCTCGCACCCACAGAGGTATTGAGCTGATTCCGTTAGACCATGTGATTCATTTTTTAGCCGACAACAAATATGTCACCGTGCGCCATCTGCACGGCGAAACCTTACTGGATGAATCATTAAAATCACTAGAGGATGAGTTTGGCGCACGCTTTGTGCGCATTCACCGCAACGCTTTAGTCAGCCGCGCGCACATTGAACGTTTACAGCGTAACGACAACGGCCACTTCGAACTGCATTTGCGTGATTTGCCAGAACCACTTGCGGTCAGCCGCCGACATGTTGCTGGAGTACGTAAATTAATGGATGAGCTCTGACTCTTTACGGAAAACTTGACCCACCACATGAGGCAAGCCCGGGCCGTGCCTGTTATCATCCGTTGTATATATTGATAATTTTGGATCATAATTATGTCTGCAACTGATCAGTCTATTCGTGAAATTCGTATCGCTACCCGCAAAAGTGCTTTAGCGCTATGGCAAGCAGAGTTCGTCAAAGCTGAACTTGAAGCCGCTCACCCTCACCTTAAGGTGACCTTAGTACCTATGGTGAGCCGTGGCGACCAATTGTTGGACTCGCCTTTATCAAAAATTGGCGGCAAAGGTCTATTTGTCAAAGAGTTAGAAACGGCTTTGCTTACCAAAGAAGCAGACATTGCAGTGCACTCCATGAAAGATGTCCCAATGGCCTTCCCTGAAGGTTTAGGCCTGTACTGCGTCTGTGAACGTGAAGACCCGCGTGATGCTTTTGTATCCAATCGCTACGCTAGTTTAGAGGAGCTACCTCAAGGCAGTATCGTTGGCACCTCAAGCCTGCGCCGCCAAGCCCAGTTGCTCGCGCAGCGTCCTGATTTGCAAATTAATTTTTTACGCGGTAACGTCAATACGCGTTTAGCAAAATTAGATGCAGGTGAATACGACGCTATCATTCTCGCCGCTGCAGGCTTATTACGCTTAGGCTTTGCTGAGCGCATTCGTAGCAGTCTCGATGTCAGCAGCAGCTTACCGGCTGGCGGACAAGGCGCAGTAGGTATCGAGTGCCGCAGCGATGACAGCGAGATTCATGCTTTATTAAAACCATTACACCATGCTGACACTGCCGCGCGAGTCACGGCGGAGCGGGCGCTAAACAAACATCTCAACGGTGGCTGCCAAGTTCCGATTGCTTGCTATGCAGTATTAGAAGGTGAGCAACTATGGCTGCGCGGCTTTGTTGGCCAACCCGATGCTTCTAGACTGTTGCGTGCCGAACAGCGCGCCCATAAAAATGATGCTGAAGCTTTAGGTATTGCCGTCGCCGAAGATTTACTCGCGCAGGGTGCAGGAGAAATCCTGGCTGCTTTATACGCTGAAGAGACGCCAGTAACGTGAAGCCATGGCGTGTACTGATCACTCGGCCAACGGCTGACAGCGCAGTCCTTGCTGCGTTATTGGCTGAGCAGCAGATCTATAGCAGCAGCTTACCGCTGTTAGAAATACATGCGCTGCCAGAAACACCCGCGCAGCGCTCACTGATGCTTAACCTTGATCGCTACAGCGCAGTGATTGTCGTCAGCAAACCTGCCGCCGTATTAGGCTTACAACGCCTTGATCAATACTGGCCACAACCGCTTGCTGAACAACATTGGTTCACTGTTGGTGCGGGCACCGGACAGATTCTGGTCGACTATGGGCTCAGCGTCAGCTGGCCAGAACAGGGCGATGACAGTGAAGCCTTGCTCGCCTTACCGAAGTTTTTAGACGTCATCAATACCCCAGAGCCACGCATATTAATTATGCGCGCTGACGTCGGCCGTGACTTCCTCGCGGAACAATTAAAACAGCGTGGTGTACAGGTTGACTTTTTAGCACTTTATCAGCGGCGCTTACCTGTTTATCCTAGCGGGACATTGGTGACGCGCATCCAACAAGAACAACTCAACGGCCTTGTTGTCAGCAGCGAACAAGGATTACGTCACTTAATTGAATTAGCTGGAGAGGCCTGGCCAACTTTAGCCTCTTTAACAGTATTTGTGCCGAGCCCACGCGTTGCAAAAATCGCCCAAGAGCTCGGCGCTCAGCATGTAATTGATTGTCGCGGCGCCAGTAATCAGGCTGTATTAAACGCCTTGCACACGCATACAGCACCATCAGTATAAGGACTTAATTATGAGCCAATCTTCAGAGACAGCAAAAGTTAGCGCCGATAGCAATGCGACAAGCGATGCCGTAAAGCCAGATGACTCTTACGCTGCTACCGCACAACAGCACAGTGCTAAACAGCCAGCACATTCATCAGGCAAAGGCTTAGCAATCTTAGCCCTGCTGTTTGGCTTGGGTGGCTTGGGCGCTGGAGCTTGGAGCGTACTCCAGATTCAAGCAGCCAGTGACTTAAGCGCGCAACAGCAACAACAGTTGTCAAACATGCGCGGTCAAACAACAGACTTGGCCGAGCGCGAACAACAGCTTAGCAAAGCATTGGCGCAGATGCCGTCGGCTAGCCAACTGCAACAAGGCCGTGAACTCCTGGCTAACGTACAAGCGGAGCAACAACGACTGGCGCAGCGTTTAGAAACCGTTTTAGGTGCCAGCCGCCAAGATTGGCGCTTAGCTGAAGCTGAGCACTTACTGCGCATGGCCAGCTTGCGTTTAAGTGCATTACACGACACCAACAGCGCACGCTTTTTATTACAAGCAGCGGATCAAATTTTAATGGAGCAAGATGATCCAGCGGCGTTCGCTGCACGCGAACAACTGGCTAAAAGTATTTCTGCTTTACAAAGTAGCGGCACTTTAGACCGCACGGGTTTATTTGTCCGCCTAGGCGCTTTGCATCAGCAGGCCAGTGCAC
>JAAXZZ010000016.1 GCA_012719655.1 Gammaproteobacteria bacterium
AATGCCACTGTCGTACACTATTTAGATACACCACTCAACGCCCAACAACTGAGCGAGTTGTTAAAAAAACTCGGCCTTAGCGCTCGACAAATGATGCGCCAAGGTGAAGCCGTTTACCGTGAAATGAATTTAGATGACCCTCAATTAACTGAAGCACAACTCATTAACGCCATGGTGCAAGCCCCTATTCTGATTGAGCGCCCCATTTTAGCAGTGGGCTCGCGCGCCGCAATTGGCCGCCCTCTCGACAACCTGATTGAGTTGCTGCCATGAGTACGCCTTATATCCTAGTGCTTTACTACAGTCGTCACGGTGCCACCGCGGACATGGCCAGGCATATTGCTCGGGGCGTTGAAAAAGGCGGTATGGAAGCACGTATTCGTACCGTGCCGGCCGTTTCCAACGAGTGCGAAGCGGTAGCACCTGAGATCCCTGCAGACGGCGCAATCTATGCCACCATCGATGACCTTAAAAACTGTGCCGGCCTGGCCCTAGGCAGCCCAACACGTTTTGGCAACATGGCCGCCGCAATGAAATATTTTTTAGATGGCACCAGCAGTCTCTGGCTGACTGGCGAACTGGTGAATAAACCTGCTGGCGTTTTCACCTCCACCTCAAGTTTACATGGCGGACAAGAAAGCACCCTGCTCAGCATGATGCTACCTCTGCTGCACCATGGCATGCTGATTTGCGGTCTACCCTATAGTGAGCCGGCACTGCTCAACACCACCGCAGGTGGCACGCCTTACGGGCCAAGCCATGTTGCCGGCGCCGACAGTAAACGCGCGCTCGATCAGCATGAAATCAGTTTGTGCAGCGCATTAGGTTTACGCTTAGCGCAATTTGCTCAACAACTGGAGAAGCCTCGTGGCTAAAAAAAGTCGCAAACCCTTACCTGAGCTAAGCTGGCTTGAGCCTCGCTTACGCATCAGCCGCGCCATCAGCCTAATCTCGTTAGCTGCATTAGCCATATTGCTCATTGCTTGGAACCTCGTGTTTACCACGCGGCACAACACACCTGGACTGGGTGCTTTGGTGATTATTTGTTTTGCGCTCATCCCGCTCGTAATTGTTGCCCTAGGCATGCTTCTGGGTTCGGCAAAAACTCACATTTGGGCCTGTATTTTAATCAACATTTACTTTGTACACGGTGTACTTGCCAGTTTTTCGCCCGATAAGGCTTGGCTTGGCTATGCCGAAGTGTTTTTAAGCACCCTGCTGTTCTGTAGCTCTTTTATGCACACTCTGTTGCAGTTTAAATACAACCGCAAGCTGGCCGGTGAATTTTAGTCAGCACAGGTTATCACCACAAAAAAGCCGCTGTGCATCATGCAATAGCGGCTTTTTGCTTCGTTAGGTATCGGCTAGCACTTAACTCTCTAAGTATTTTTCCGCATCCAATGCCGCCATACAGCCGGCACCAGCAGAGGTGATTGCTTGGCGATAGACATTATCAGCCACATCACCCGCAGCAAATACACCAGCAATGCTGGTTGCCGTGGCATTGCCTTCGCGCCCACCATTGACCACTAGGTAACCCTCTTTAAGTTCAAGCTGACCTTCAAACAAGCCTGTATTGGGTGTGTGACCAATGGCAACAAACACGCCATCAACGCTCAACTCGCGGGTACTGCCATCATTATTCAGCAAACGCACGCCAGTTACGCCCATGTCATTGCCCAACACCTCATCGACTTGCGCATTGAGCGCCAACTCAATTTTGCCTTCAGCCACGCGTGCATGCAGTTTATCTTGCAAAATTTTCTCGGCGCGGAAGGTTTCTCGGCGGTGAATCAAGGTCACTTTACTGGCGATATTAGACAGATACAGCGCCTCTTCAACCGCCGTATTACCCCCACCCACTACTGCTACTTCACGGTTACGGTAGAAAAAACCATCGCAGGTGGCGCAAGCGGATACACCTTTCCCCATAAACGCTTCTTCGGACGGCAAACCTAGATAACGGGCGCTGGCACCGGTAGCGATAATTAACGCATCACAGGTATAAGTGCCGCTGTCACCCACCAGAGTAAAAGGCTTGCTTTGCAGCTGCGCGGTATGAATATGATCAAAAATAATTTCAGTTTCAAAACGCTCAGCATGTTCTTGCATGCGCTGCATCAAGGCAGGTCCGGTTAAACCTTCTGGATCACCCGGCCAGTTGTCGACTTCCGTGGTGGTAGTCAACTGACCACCCGCTTGCATTCCAGTAATCAGCAATGGTTTTAAATTCGCGCGCGCAGCGTACACTGCCGCACTGTAACCTGCAGGACCGGAACCGAGAATCAGCACACGTGAGTGACGAACTTCAGACATAAATAACTCCTAACAAAGGATCTAAGGGCAAAGAATGTGTCATAGATTACAATTTGCAGGTTCGCTAACCCAGCGCTAACCTTTAACGTATTGAACTGACGCAGATTACACTATTTCGTCAGCCTTTGACCCTGCACATCGTATCTACAGCGACCATTTAGCGCACCAATTTGATAGGAAAGACTTTATGCATGCTCAGCCTCTTGGCGGCCCACACTACTTAAACGCTGGTTTCCAGATGATTATGCGCCCAGGTTTGCGCAAGTTTGTAGTATTACCATTGTCGATCAATATCGCCGTTTTTATTGGCTTAATTTATTTTTCTGTGCAGCGCTTTAATGGCTGGGTCGCGCAATTGATGCCTAATCTGCCCAGCTGGCTATCTTTCTTAGATTACATTTTGTGGCCATTATTTGTGGTGCTGGTGCTGCTGATCATATTTTTCACTTTTACCACCATTGCTAACATTATTGCTTCACCTTTTAACAGTTTTCTCGCAGAAAAAGTTGAAGTCATCGCCCGCGGTGAAGATCACTTCCCGCCTTTCAGTTGGGCTGAGCTGCTGGCGATGGTGCCACGCACCTTATGGCGTGAAATGCGCAAACTGGGTTATTTTTTGCCGCGTGCGCTGGGCTTACTGATCTTGTCTTTTATTCCCGGGCTAAATATTCTCGCGGCTCCACTGTGGGTGCTGTTTAATATCTGGATGATGGCTGTGCAGTACATTGACTACCCAGCGGATAACAATAAAGTCAGCTGGCCGCTGATGCTGCAATGGCTGCAGGCTAAACGTTGGCTCAGCTTAGGTTTTGGCGGCATCACCTATCTTGCGCTAATGATTCCTTTCTTTAACTTGATCGCCATGCCCGCAGCGATTGCGGGAGCCACCCTGCTTTGGGTGGATCACCGCAAACCCTAGTCGAGAACCTAAAATGTATAAGTGCGCCTAACTACACAACAACAGCGGTGTTATAACTCTGTTAATAGCACCGTATTGAGTTTCAGTTGGCCTTGATGAATCGGCGGACACCAATAATAACCTCCTGTGACTGGACGGCTAAAACGAAATAGATTATCGACAATACCGTCATCCAAACCCATCATGCGCTGCAGTTGCATTTCAAAGAAGTCCAATGTTTTAGCAAAAGACAAAAACACCAAGCCGGCCTCATCACCATCAATGTAGGGCATCGAGCGGCGTACAACGAAGGCGGCTGGCTCAAAATCCTCCATCGCTGTGCGTTTGACATGGGCGGACTCTGGGGCATCATCGATCTCTTCATTATCACTTAAGCGACGACCAAAAATATGGTCTTGCTCTTCTTGTGGTAACGCCTTAAAACCCTTTAAATCATGCACCCAGTGCTGTATTGCAGCATAACTGCCGCCTAAACCTTCAGTGTCAATCGCCGCATCCACCGCTGCTTGGCCAACCGGGTTTTCCGTGCCATCTTCATAGCCGGTTAAATCATGGCCGCTCTTATGACGAAAAGATTCGGTGATCTGCACCACTTTTAGTGCCGGCGTTAAGGCCGCAATCAATGCATCAGTACGGTGTAACAATTCACCGCGGTCATCGCCACGCAACCAACACCATAAAGCATGCTGGGTAGAGGGAATATCAATGCCCTCAGTGCTCATGGCCGGAAAAATCCTTAACTTATCCAACTGCACATTCAACGCTTGCAGCAACGACTTACCAAAACCAATCACGGTAGCATCACCATCCACCAGCAGCGCTAGGCGACGCAGTGCTGATGCTAAGTGCTCTTTTGATTCCAGACTGAAAAACAGATGGCGGGCTAGTGGTGGCACGGGATCAGCAAGAATACCTGTCTGATACTTGATCATGTGTTGCTCCTTAGTAACCGACATTAAACGGGTAATACGTTAAACTGTAAAACATATACAGAATGATAGTTTGGAGTGTAAACCATTGACCAGCCAGCCTGCATTGATCCGTGAAACTTTTCCTGTTGGCCCCTTGCAATGCAATTGCACAATTATTGGTGACCCCATCAGCAAGAAAGCTTTAGTCATCGACCCAGGCGGTGATCATCAGCTGATTTTACAACGCTTAGATAATTTAGGTTTGCGCGTGGTCAGTATTATTCATACCCATGCGCACCTTGATCACTTTTTAGCGTCTGGGCTGATGAAAGAGAAAACTGGCGCAACGCTGCACTTACACAAAGATGATCAGTTTCTCTGGGACAACTTGGAAATGCAGTGTTCAATGTTTGGTATCCCTTACCCCCCTGTGCCCGCCCCTGACCACTGGCTCAGCGATGATGAAGCACTCGCCTGCGGTTGCGGAGTTGCGCTGCATACACCGGGGCATACGCCCGGATCAATGAGCTTTTGGTTCCCGCAAGAGAAGTTACTCATTGCTGGCGATACATTATTTAAGAATGGGATCGGGCGGACCGATTTATGGGGCGGTGATTACGCCACGATTGTGCGCTCGATTCGTCAGCGCTTATACACTCTAGATGAAGAGGCTACGGTAGTTACCGGACATGGCGCTGATACGGTCTTAATTGATGAAATGCGCAGCAATCCTTTTGTACGTATTTAAGAACCTTTGTTAAGAATGCCAGTCTAACCAACACTGAGCGTCACTAGCGCCCAACAACTTCAAGCCAAATAAGGAATTATCATGCTAAAACGTTCAGCTTCACGCACACTGATTGCGACTAGTATTATTGCTGTACTGGCCGGTTGTGCCAGCAATAACCCCTATGATAACCAGCCAAGCAGTTCTAATAAAACCGCAATTTATGGCGGCTTAGGTGCACTGGGTGGCGCCGCCGTAGGTGCAGCAACCTCAAGTAAAAAAGATCGTAAAAAAGGTGCATTGATTGGCGCAGCAGTGGCTGGAGCCGCTGGCGCAGGCTATGGCTACTATGTCGATAAACAAGAAGCCGAATTGCGTCGCAGCATGCAAGGTACCGGCATTGATGTACAACGTGACGGTGACAACCTTACCTTGATTATGCCCGGCAATGTCACATTTGCCACTGATTCTGCAACCATCTCTAGCAATTTTTACGGCACACTTAACAACCTTGCCCAATCCTTTAAACAATATGATCAAAACACCATTGAAATTATTGGTCACACTGACAGTACAGGCCCTTACCAGCACAACCTAACCTTGTCACAACGTCGCGCCCAAAGTGTGGCTGACTATATGCGCAATCAAGGTGTTAGCGGTATGCGGATGAATGTTCGTGGTGTTGGCCCTGACCAGCCGATTGCTGATAACGCTACAGCACAAGGTCGTCAGCAAAACCGTCGCGTGGAGATCAATCTGCGCCCGATTCCTGGTGCTTACCAGTAACAGTAATGCCCAAGCCCCGTTCATCTGGTTAACGGGGCTTTTTATCGATCACGACCTCACTTAATAACTGATTCTTTTGCGCCAGCAACAATTGTTCTTTGGCGTGTTTAGGCATCCGTTTAATCGCTAATTCACGACGCAACGCTGTCGATTTATCCGCACACTTTTCGACATAAACTAAGGCCTGCGCCGGACTGGTGGAAAAAAATCGAGCCCCCTTACCTGCACAATGCTGCGCAAAGCGCTTCTGCGCGTCCAAACTAATACCGCAATACAAAGCTTGATTGGCGGCACGAACCAAATAGACATACCAAGCTGGCGAAAAGGTTGTAACCATGTAATTCCTAGTCATTGTGTGGCTTTATTCAATGCATTTAGGCAATAATCCTGAGCAAATAGCTTTGAATACGGATCACCTGCATGCATATTCACATTTTAACCACCGGTGGCACTTTCGATAAAATTTATCATGATGCTCTATCCGAATTTACCATCGGCGAGCCTATGGTAACTGAGTTGCTACAAGAGGCTGGGGTCAATCTATCCTACAGCGTTGATAGCCTACTGAAAAAAGACAGTCTCGAGTTAACCAATGCCGATCGCGAGCTACTCTGCGAGCATGTTATTAACAGTCCGCACCAACACATTCTAATCATTCATGGCACTGATACCATGACATTAAGCGCACAACAGTTGGCTACCATCAGCAATAAAACCGTGGTATTTACTGGTGCAATGCAACCTGCTCGCATGCGTAGAACCGATGCGCCGTTTAATTTAGGTTTTGCTATTGGCGCGCTGCAATGCTTAGACTCAGGCGTTTACATTGCCATGAACGGGCAACTATTTAATGCCAACAATGTTCAGAAAAATCGCCACAAGGGCCGCTTCGAAACACTTTAAGAAGAGTGAGTCATGATCAAAAATGCATTAATTGTTGAATCTTTACAGCCCGCCGACGCTTGTGTCATTTGGTTACACGGCTTGGGCGCTGATCGCAGTGACTTTGAACCGGTGGCGCGTATGCTGCAGCCACAACTGCCGAGTACACGCTTCATTTTACCGCAAGCACCCAGCCAAGCGGTCACCATTAACGGCGGTTTTGTCATGCCCAGTTGGTACGATATTTTATCGATCAGCCCGGGAAAACGAGCCATTAACAGCGAGCAACTGGAAACATCTGCACAACAACTCATCGCGCTGATGGAGCAACAACGTGACAGCGGCATTAGCCCTGCTCGATTGTTCTTAGCCGGTTTTTCGCAAGGCGGCGCGGTCGTTTTACATACGGCCTTTTTACGCTGGAATGATGTTCTAGGCGGTGTGCTCGCACTGTCTACTTACGCGCCGACTTTTGAGCACGTAACTGCACTCAACCCATTGCAGGTTCGCACAGCAACACTGTGTATGCATGGCCGCAATGATCCTGTTGTGCCATTGTTTATGGGGCAAGCAGTGCAACAACAACTGCAGAGTTGGGGTGTTCCTGTGACTTGGCATGACTATCCAATGGAGCATGAAGTTTGCCAACAGCAAATTGCTGATATCGGCCATTGGCTCAGCAAACAACTGTCGCAAACCTAGCCCATACTGACTCACACTAGCGCAACACGGCAACACGCATAATCAATAACAATAAAGGGTATATTATGAGCACCACGGCACACACGATCCGTTCCTTGACAGATATTGAGATGATCGAACAGACACCTCTGACAGAGCGTGATCTACCCAGCAGTACTTATGAGCTCATCGCACGCAGTGCCAAGCGTGCCCCAAATAACCCTGCGCTAACCTTTTTATTACAAGCCAGCGATGATGAGCAGCCCCTAACACTCAGTTACGCTGAACTGTTTGGCAAAATCACCCAAACTGCGAATGCTTTTCATCGCCTTGGTTTAAGTAAAGATCGCGTGGTGTCGTTTTTATTGCCTAACTTACCACACACCCACTACACCATCTGGGGCGGTGAAGCGGCAGGCATTGTTAACGCAATCAACCCACTGCTTGATGCTGAGCACATTCTTGAACTGATCAAGGCATCAAAATCAGAAATTCTGGTCACCCTCGCGCCTTTTCCTGGCACACAACTCTGGGATAAGGTCGCAAGCCTAGGCGATCAGCTCAGCCATTTAAAAGCCATTATTGTGGTGGATTTAGCGAACTTTTTACCTGAGCCGCAGCAAGCGGCCATTAAAGCCGCGCGCGGACCGCTACCTGAAGGTGTCTTGGAGTTTGATGCTCTGATTGCCCAGTGTCCGGCTGATCATCTAGAAAGCCAACGCGTTTTTCATCCCGATGATATCGCCAGTTACTTCCATACAGGCGGCACGACCGGCACGCCAAAACTTGCCCCACACAGCCATCACAATGAAATAGTGATGGCTTACAGCATGTCGCTGGTCACCCGCTTTAATGAACAAGATACAGCCTTATGCGGCTTACCTTTATTTCACGTCAACGGCGTGATTGTCACCGGTTTAACAGCTTTTTTAACGGGCTCCCAGGTCTTGCTGGCAACGCCACAAGGCTATCGTACGCCAGCCTTAATAAATAACTTCTGGAAAATCATTGAGCGTCATAAAGTCTCTTTTTTCAGCGGCGTACCCCCTATTTATGCCGCCCTGCTTGAGGTCCCTAGCCAAGGTAATGACCTGTCCAGTCTTAAATACGCATTATGCGGCGCGGCCCCCATGCCAGTTGAATTAATTCGTCAGTTTGAGCAACGCTCTGGCGTGCGTTTAATTGAAGGCTATGGTCTCACCGAAGGCACCTGCGGTAGCTGTGCTAACCCTGCAGATGGCGAAATGCGTCCGGGCTCAATCGGCTTACGCATGCCTTACTGCGAAGTTGAGATCAAAATAATTGATGAGGATGGCCAATTTTTACGTAATGCTGATAACAACGAAGTGGGACAATTGTGCATTCGCGGCCCCAGCGTATTTAAAGGCTACTTAAAAGCCGAGAACAACCAAGGTATCTGGGTTGATGGCGACTGGTTCAAGACAGGTGATTTAGGCCGTCAAGATGCGGATGGTTATTTTTGGTTGACCGGGCGTAGCAAAGATTTAATTATTCGTGGCGGTCACAATATTGACCCGCAAGTGATCGAAGAAGCCATGCACAAGCACCCAGCTGTGGCGATGGCCGCCGCGGTTGGCAAACCTGATGAGCGAGTCGGCGAACTGCCTGCGGTCTACATCCAACTCAAGCCAGAGCATAGCGTCACTGCTGAGCAATTGTTGCAGCATGCTCAGCAAAGCATCAGTGAGCGTGCGGCCATTCCCAGAGATATTTGGCTCATCGAGCACATGCCAGTCACTGCAGTAGGGAAAATTTTCAAGCCCGAATTACGTTTAGATGCGATGCGCCGCACCTTACTTGAACGCTTAGGGGATTTAGCTCAAAGCCTGCTTGTTGAAGTGCGTACAGACGCTCAATACGGCATGCATGCTGATATCCAAGCCATACAACCTATTGTGAATTGGCAAACACTGGCACAGCAGCGCTTAACTTTATTTAAGCTGAGTTACACCCTTCTCTCTTAACAGCCTAAGGAAGCACTGATTAATTACCTCATTGCGAGGAGCGACGCGACGCGGTAATCGCTAACATGCTGATACATAAAGCTAATTGGATTGCTTCGCTACGCTCCCAATGACATTCTTGGATTTATTCAGCATCTCCCTAAGTCTTTAGTTGAATCCAGTTTCTTGTGCTAGCAATATACTGGCACAAGCGCTGGTTTTATTTAATTGACAAGACCCTTAACGTTTCTACTGACAGCAACCTAAACGGATTAAATACATCACCTATCTACGGATAAATTCAGGGCCTTAAACAGCGCAACCCACTCTAGCCTAAACACAACCTGCGTGGTATAGATGAAAGCATAGGGACATTTTTTAGAGACCGTGCTATGAAAACGCCAAGCCTCT
>JAAXZZ010000017.1 GCA_012719655.1 Gammaproteobacteria bacterium
AGCGCTGGAACCGCCTGAAAGGATTTCAACTGCTAACCCTCGTGGTCAATAACGTTAAATTCCAAGACGGCGAACAAGTAATGGAGCAATCAGACAGGAAAACCGCCTGATGCTCGTACACCAGATTTGACCATAACTCGGTGAGCAAATGCATAATTAAAAACGGCCAGCAAATGCTGACCGTTATTTATACTTAGCTTTTAAAACCGTTGGGATTAGTTTGTTGCCAGCACCAAGTGTCACGCATCATATCATCTAAATTATGTAGTGCTTTCCAACCTAATTCTGTAGCCGCTTTGCTCGGATCAGCCCAGCACTCAGCAATATCGCCACTGCGTCGCTCTACAATTTTATAGGGCACGTTCACTTTAGCGGCTTGCTCAAAGGCGGCAATCATCTGCAAACCGCGATACCCCTGGCCAGTACCCAGATTCCAAATATGCACGCCTTGCGATTTAGCAATAGCATCTAAGGCTTTTAAGTGACCATCTGCCAAATCGACCACATGGATATAGTCTCGTACCCCTGTGCCATCTGTGGTTGGATAATCATCGCCGTAGACAGATAACTGTTGCAGTTTACCCACCGCAACCTGACTGATATAGGGCAGTAGGTTATTAGGAATACCATTGGGGTCTTCACCAATCAGTCCGCTACGATGTGCACCCACAGGGTTAAAGTAACGCAGCAAGGCAATACTCCATCGTGACTCCGAGATGGATAAATCACGCAGTATCTCTTCGACCATTAGTTTCGAGCGTCCATAAGGATTGGTTGGTACACCGGTTGGGCATTCTTCACTAATTGGCATCTGCTTTGGCTCACCGTACACTGTTGCCGATGAACTAAATACCAAATTAAATACACCGGCTGCAGCCATTGCTTGAAAGAGTACAACACTACCACTGACGTTATTTTCATAATAAGCCAGTGGTTTTTGTACACTTTCGCCAACCGCTTTTAATCCCGCGAAATGCAATACAGCTGCAATTGAATAGCGAGAAAAAATTGAATCCAGTAAAGCGCGATCACGAATATCACCCTCAATGAAGGTTGGTGCTTTTGCGCAAATTCTTTCAACGCGGCGCAACGACTCTAGCGAGCTATTGGCAAGATTGTCCAAGACAACCACCTCATAACCTGCCTCAAGCAAAGCTAAAGTGGTGTGTGAGCCGATATAACCTGCGCCACCGGTAACGAGAATAGATTGCTTCATGCTGTTTTTAGCATCCTTAAATTAATGCGCAATGGAATTGGCCGGCACAGGTACCTTCTTTGCAGTTAAGCGCTTTCTACGCCATTGCAAAGCGCTGACTGCAAGCAGTAGTAACAAGCCAGGAATCCACATGATTTCTTTGCGCATCCGATCAGTGGGTGCGCGTACTTTCATAATTTGCTGATCAAACTCTAAACCTAAATCAGCTGCTTGACTGGCAAAGGCAACATTATCAATTAAAGTCTTGCCGTCTTCTTCGATCAAAGTAAAACCAAGGGCGTTGAGACGTTCCTCGCCGTCATTGCCAGAAGGAACAGGTAGTAAGACCACAAACTCATGGGGCTCTCCCAATTCATTTTCACCCTGAATGCGTAAACGTAACTTACTGCCCTCATCAACCTGACCGAGTGTCTGCATCAGTTGGCTGGGTGCAATGTCTTGGTAAGGATCATGGGCTATATCCATCCAGAAACCGGGTCTGAATAAAGTAAAGGCGACCAGTAACAATAGAATGCTCTCATACCAGCGACTGCGCGTGATAAACCAGCCTTGAGTGCCCGCAGCAAAAATCAGCATGGCAATGGTGGCGACAATAAAGATCAAAATACCGTGCATGACACCGATATTAATCAGCAGTAAATCGGTATTAAAAATAAACAAGAAAGGTAACGCAGCGGTGCGCAAGCTGTAGTAAAAGGCTTGGACCCCG
>JAAXZZ010000018.1 GCA_012719655.1 Gammaproteobacteria bacterium
CACCGTGATTGTGCCTAAGGTCAGGAGCGGCACCAGCAGGGCATGCACCGACATGCGCAGCAAACACAGCAGTACAAGCGTTATCACGGAAAATGCAATTAGGCTGGCCGCGTTAAAGAAACTTAAGGATAGGCCTTGGTCCGTCAGCAGGATCGGAAATAAATGCAAGCCATGGGCAATCAGCCCTAATAACGTGGCACTAGCGACGAGGGTTGTGTTGAGCGCGGTGCGCTGCATAAAGCAGCCGACAATGTACGCACAGGTGGCTAAATAAAAAACTGCAGCGAAAACACTAGAAAGCAGAATGGACATAAGACCTAATACAATAAATGCAACGGGTTGAGTTTGGCATATAATACATCAGCACAGAAACAATATTTGCTTTGCTGCACTCAGAGGTCAGATATTTCCAGCCTTTTTATGCTTAAGCAATTGCTGTGCTATCTAAAACACAATATCCTTTGACAGTTGCAAGGTCTATCCATAGAATACCGCGCCTATGATATATGGACCGATTCCTCCTCACGTTGATCCGCGAAAACTTGCCGATCGTAGTATTTCCTTAGCAGGAGAGCTGCAGTTGTCGCAATTTTCTAGGGTCTGCGAACTGTTAACAAACACTGCCGGACATGTTCGTGCAGAGTTTGCCTTTAGTCGCGACGAGCAGAAAGTAGCAGTAATGCAACTCAAGCTTGAGTCGGAGGTTAGGATGATCTGCCAGCGTTGCTTGGATGAAGCTGTCATACCTGTGAGTGGTGAGTATCTGTATGCCATAGTCATACCTGGCACAGATGCGTTACACTTGCCACAAGGCTATGACGCGCTTGAAGTAGGTGAAGAACCTTTAGATTTGTTGGCATTGATTGAAGATGAGTTATTGCTCGCTTTACCCATTGTGCCAATGCATCCGCCTGAAGAATGCCAGCAGCCGGCTGGGCTCCTAGAGTCCGAATCGAGCAAGAACGCGGTTACAAGGTCCAACCCGTTCAGTGTATTGGCGCAGTTAAAGCGTGACCCAAACGTTTAGGAGTTAATTATTATGGCTGTTCAGAAAAGTAAGAAATCCCGTTCAGCGCGTGACATGCGCCGTTCACACGATGCACTCACCGCAAGCGCTTTGACTGTAGAGAAAAGTACAGGTGAAGTGCGTTTGCGCCACCACGTATCACCAGAAGGTGTATACCGTGGTCGCCAAGTGATCGCGAAGGATTCTGCTGAGTAAACCTTGACCGGTTTAACGATAGCAATTGATGCAATGGGCGGGGACTTTGGTCCCCGCCTTATTGTTCCTGCATGTATAAAAAGTTTAGCTGAACATCCGGCGTTGCACTTAGTGCTGGTCGGTGACCGTTATGCTATTGAGTCAATTCTGGCTCAGTATCCCCTTGATGATTCTTCGCGCTTAACCGTGCAACATGCCGGTGAAGAAGTGACGATGGATGATTTGCCCATTCATGCGCTGCGTCATAAGCCCGACTCTTCAATGCGAATTGCTTTGCAATTATTGCGTGATCAGCAGGTGCAAGCCTGTGTGAGTGCTGGCAACACCGGAGCCTTGATGGCTTTAGCTAAGCATGTACTCAAGTCTTTGCCTGGTATCGAGCGGCCGGCCATTATGACAGCTTTGCCAACTCAGCGGGGCGAGACGCACCTGTTGGATCTAGGTGCTAATGTTGATGTCAGTGCTGAACAGTTATTGCAGTTTGCCTTGATGGGCTCTGCTGCATTGCAGATTCAAGGTGTCGAACATCCGCGCGTCGCCTTGCTCAACGTTGGCAGTGAAGCGATTAAGGGTAATCAGCAGGTTAAACAGGCTGCAGTATTGCTCGAAGCGATCAAGCATCTTAATTACATCGGATACATCGAAGGTGATGGTGTGTTTCGTGGTGAAGCCGATGTAGTGGTGTGTGACGGTTTTGTGGGTAATATTCTGCTGAAATCCACTGAAGGTCTTGCGCAAATGATCGCTGCGCGCATTCGCCAGCGACTGGGTCGAGGTGTGCGCGCCTGGTTATTATCGTGGCTGGCAGCGCCATTATTGCGAGTGCTGCGGACTGAGCTTGCTCCTGAGCGCTACAATGGTGCATGTCTACTAGGTGTGGCCGGTATCGTCGTGAAAAGTCATGGCAGTGCCAGTCAGGCGGCCTTTCAATCAGCGATAGGTGTTGCCTATCGTGCTGCGCAAGAACGCTTGGCGGAGTGTCTACAGCAGCGCTTGCAGCAAGTGATGCTTGATATAGAAATCAATCTTGATTCTAAGGTGTGACCGATATTGGCTGCTTATCATCCAATGGTCGGTTTGTTATTAGAGCCTTAAGAGTGGCAAACTACCTATGTTGAATGATAGGTA
>JAAXZZ010000019.1 GCA_012719655.1 Gammaproteobacteria bacterium
CGTCACTGTCGGCAGCGGTACGAAAGCGTGCGCCAATGGTTAGAAATAACTGTTTGGCCATGGTGTTGTTGCTGTATTTATTAATGTCACGAATGACTTCTACTAAATCAGGCGAGTAAGCACGCACCAGTAAACGAGCCTCTTTTGGGGTTTGCCCAAGCATATCGTTACCTAGAATAGTACCGCCCATTTCTTGCCAAATGCTGCGTACGATACCCGCGGCATAACGTGAATGATCGAGTAAGGCTAAGTAATTTTGCGTGCTGCAACCGGGGGCGATATGACCGCTAACAGTGACAGTTAACGTGTGGCCGTTATCTCGCGGCAGATAATTAATAACGGGGTTGTTACAATTCTTTGCTGGCTGTAGTTTGACGTTATTAATCAGCTCGATACTACCAATGGGTGGTTCCATTACCACTTGTACACCGTTGCTTTCACCGCGAACGATAAAGCGTTGGGATTTAAAGTTAATCAGTAGCGAGTCCGCTTCAACTAAAAAAGGTTTACTTTGATCATTTTGATCGTCGTCAAAGACGTTGACCTGAGGCGGCGCAAAATGGCTGCGATCGAGAATTAAATCACCCGAAATATGGCGCACACCATTGGCGCGTAAATCACGTAACAGTAGCCATAGGCGTTCCATGTTGAGTTTTGGATCGCCTCCTCCTTTGAGGTACAGGTTGCCGTCTAAAACACCATCTTTAAGTGTACCGTCGGTGAAAAACTCAGTTTTCCATTGAAATGCAGGGCCGAGCAGCTCTAAGGCAGCGTAGGTGGTAACCAGTTTCATGGTGGACGCTGGGTTGATTAAAACATCGGCATTCATAAAGGCGCTTTTGCCGGGGCCTGAAAGAGGAATGGTGACGGCTGATAATGCTTCACTATTTATTTTATTCGCTGTAAGCGCTTTATTAATATTAGCTGAGGGCAGTTGGTTAGCGCTGGCGCTAGACGCCATTACGCACGTTGTGAGGCATATGACAAGTTGTGAGCGAGCTGTTTTTTTGCGCGCAGGTGAAGAGGCGCTAGGCAAAATAGATTTAGAAAATACGGCTTTAAGAAATGATGTCAGCACAGTGATGTTACCTTCAAAAATGCAGCGATATAAAAGTTATTGCCAATATTATGCGCTATTCATCGCAGTGAAAGGCATTGGTGTTGTAATTTCTTAGGCGCAGACGTTTTTACCTGCTAAAGCTGCTAATATTCGCCAACTATTATTAGGAGGGTTTTGTATGGCTACTAATCGTTCACGTCGTTTGCGTAAAAAATTATGTGTTGATGAGTTTCAAGAGTTAGGTTTCGAGCTGCAATTGAGCTATCCAGAAGGTACTGAAGACGCGGTTATCGAAGCGTTTTTTGCTGATTTAGTGGTTGATGCTATCGAAAGTAATGGTATGGCACTGATTGGCGGTGAAGAGTTTGCTGTGATCTGTTCAGGCAAGCGCGGTTCTGTTACACCAGAGCAGCGCGCTGCTGTTGAAGCATGGTTGAAGACCCGCAGCGAAGTCAGTTCATTTGAAATCAGTCCACTGCTGGATGTCTGGTATCCAGATAATCCTGTTGCTCAAGCTTAAATTTTAAGCACATCAAAAAAGGGGAAGCACTTTAGGCTTCCCCTTTTTAATTTGAACTATAGCAATCAACAGCTTAGCTGTTGATACTGTCAACCAATGCTTTGGCTGGAACCAGCTTAATGACTTTCTTCGCTGCAATGTCAATCGCTGCACCTGTTTGCGGGTTACGACCTGTGCGAGCTGGGCGCTCTGTAACTTTCAGTTTGCCAATACCAGGTAAAGTGATTTCGCCATCGTTATCGAGTGCATCGTTAACAACTTGACTCAGCTGATCAAGCACGTCACGGATATGAGTTTTAGTTGAATTAGTCGCTTCGGCGATTTCATTGATCAGTTGATCTTTGCTAAGGGCCATAAGTAACGCTCCAGGGTAGGTAAAGACTGCAAAGTAGCATGAATTTTTGCAGATGCGTAGAGAAGCGCCTAACAAAACCACATAAAATATCTGACAAGGCATAAAATCAACAACAAATCTGTTGTGAGCCGCCGATTTATAGCGGGTAGACCCACAATTCTACACGACGGTTTTTGACTCGACCTTGATCCAGATTGTTGCTAGCAACCGGCATGGCATCACCAATACCAATGATGTCGCGAAAAATGATTTCGTTATTATGTAATTGACGACGCACCGCCATAGCTCGAAGTTTCGACAGCAGTCGTGCGCGCTCAGGATCAGACTTGCTGTCGCCAAAGCCGACCAGCACCAATTTGTTTTTCATTTTATTATGCTTACGTAGATAAGCTAAGACGCGATCAATGTCATGCAATGCTTTATTATCCAGTTCAGCACTGCCTTGCTTAAAGCGAAAATTCACCGAAAGCCGCTGTGCTTGCTGAGCCAACTGTTGGTATTGCACAGGCATGCTGTCGTCGGCAACAACTGACATCGCGCTCACAGTTTGACTGATAAAACCATTGCTTTCGACTAGACGTTGCCCTGCATCACTTTGTGCGAAGAGCAAGAACTCTTGAGCTAAAGGATTGTTCTGGTGTTCTGTGCTGTAGAGGTATAAACGTCGCGATAAAGGGTAGTCCTCAGTGGCAATCAGCTCAGCCGTAGGGTACATCGCCTGGGCTTCTCCTGTTGAAACAGCAAGCGCTTTGGCTTGGCGCACATAAGGCAAACCAATGAAGCCTATTGCCTTAATATCCTTGCTCACTAAATCGGAGAGTTGTTCGCTTGATTCAAAACGTTTCGCTTGGCTTGATAGCTCTTTATCGGACGGTATTAGAACCAATTCTTTGAATGTTTCCCAACTCCCTGAGTGATGGTCACGGGCGTAAATGCGGATGGGACCTGAGTGAGCTCCAAGCATGCTCCAGTCAGTAATTTGGCCAGAAAAAATGTCAGCCAGCTGGGTGATGCTTAAATCGTTAATCGGGTTGTCTGGATGCACAATAATTGCCAAGCCGTCGATAGCAATAACATGTTCTGCACTAATGCTGTGCATGTCACCTCGTGGACTTAGCAAGCGCGCTTCATTTTCTTTGATGGGGCGTGAAGACGCTGCTATATCACCGCGTTTCTCATGTAAAGCAACGAAACCGGTGCTAGAGCCTTGGCTGTGGATGTGAATGCGTGCGTCATTCTTTAGCGCAGTTAAGCCGGCCGTAATAATCTGTTGATTGGTCTTTTGCAGTGATTGAGATTCTAGGTGGGTAAAACCTTTCTGCTTCAGTAACCCTTCAGCAAGGGCGGGAGCAAGGCTGCTGCCGATGGTGTTGGAACCGTAAATGCTCAATGTTTGTGAAGCTTCAGCGATACTGATGGTGCTCAACAGTAAAGTATAAAAGTAGAGAACACTGCATATTTTTGAGCGAATAAAAGGTATGAGAAACTGCATGGAGTTGCGCCTGAATCAGAAAAAGATGCAAGCACAATAAGGCATAATGATGACAGATCAATGACATGCTTATGACGCGAACAGCTTGATTGCTCAGCCGTGCTGGATAGCTTAAGGGCACAGCTTATTCATTGTGTAAAAAATGTTTTATCAGCTTTCGTCTTGAATGTCGTTTGCAATTAATGCCAATAACGCATTCTGTTGGCGTTGCGCCAGTAGGCGAAAACGTTGCAAAAGTTCGCGTTCATGTTGATTTAGCTCAGGGCTGTCGAGGCGCAAAGAGCTATCTTGAATCAGCATACCGTCTTGTTGCAAACTGCTTTCAAGCCTAGCGATAATTTCAGAGTTCATACTGCGATGCTGCTCGCGTGCGACCTCGGCAATTCGATCGCGCATGCCATCAGGTAGGCGGACAACAAATTTATCAGCAGTTCTACTCGAATAAGCTGTGTTTTTTTTAAGATTCATAACGTAATCACCACAGTAAATTACCCATTGTTATCATTAGGTATTATTGTATCGAAATTGTTCCGTTGACGCGTTGAGATGTTTTTGTGTTTGTCAAAAAGCAAGCGTCAAACATTTGTCGATATTTTACTGTTATATTATAAATACACAAACAAAATAACAAATATAAGCCTGTGAGTCAGGTGAGGGTGCTCAGATATCTTATTTATGGATAGATTATAGGCATAATTATGCCCGCTGTTTTATGGTGGCTGATCGTGGTTATGCGAAAAAACTGCAACGTACCGGGGCGAATTCAGTACTATAGAACCCTAGGAAATTGTGCAGCACTGTTGTTAGGATGTTGGACGCTTGGATGCGCGTTGTTACAACAGAATTTTATGGCCTGATTTGAGTTTAAAAGCATGATCAATCGTTTCTTTGTAGGTGGAGCATTGCTCCTTACGTGTTCTTTTATGGCGGCTTGTTCGTCAGCGCCGAAAAATCAAGAGCTGGCGGTTAAACAAGAGGTTGTTAAACCTGATTTTGCTGTTTGGTTGAGCGAAAAAGAATCATTGTTGCGTGATTCGATTAAGGGCTCAGTGTTTACTTTGCATAAACAAGACAATGCTTGGGTAGTCACTGCACCGGCTCAGTACGCTTTTAACCCCGATCGTCCAAGTTTGTTATTACCTGCAGCGCTAGGCCCAATTACGCGTATTGCTAAACTGCTTGAAACCGATGCTGAATCATCGGTGTTGATCTTAGGCCATGCAGCTCAATCGGCAGACAATCAAAAGCTCAGTACGGATCGAGCACGCTCAGTGGCTTCTATTTTCCGTTTAAGTGGCTTGAAGGGCGCTCGTATGCGTCATTTAGGTATGGGCAGTTCTTATTTGCTTGATCAAGCAGCAATGAATCAACAAAACCATCGTGTCGAAATTATTATCATGCCAAGTATGGAAGTGCAGAACATGATGGCTGTATATCATCCGGCTTATGTGCGACAGCTTGCTTTAAGTCAGGGGCAGTAATATCGCTGTTGGTTATTATCTGTGAGAGGCGCTAATGAGTACTGAGCAATTGGCGCATATGCGCCGTAATTATACCCGTGATGGCTTACTTGAAAAACACGCACCAGAGCAGCCTTTGCCGCTTTTTAAGCAGTGGCTTGATGATGCGGTTGCTACTGAGCAACCGCCGGTCGAACCCAATGCAATGATGTTGGCTACAGTTGATCAGAGCGGTCAGCCGCATTGCCGAGTTTTGTTGCTTAAGGGGTTAGATGAGCAAGGTTTTGTGTTCTATAGCAACTATGAAAGTGCTAAAGGTCAGCAGCTGGCGGCGCAACCCCGTGCGGCGATGACTTTTTTCTGGCCTGCCTTAGAGAGACAAGTGCGCATTGAAGGTGTAATTGAGCGTGTTAGCGCAGCAGAGTCGGATGCGTATTTTAATCTGCGCCCGCTCGGTAGCCGCCATGGTGCTTGGGCTTCAGCGCAAAGTCAGGTTCTGTCTGGGCGTGAGGAGCTTGAAGAGGCGCTGGCGGCTGTTGAGCAACGTTTTGCGGATACCCAACAGCCGCCACGAC
>JAAXZZ010000020.1 GCA_012719655.1 Gammaproteobacteria bacterium
CTGGCGTTGCAGGTGCGGCGCTGATGCAGAAAAAAGAAAATTTAAGCGCCAGCGTCGCCCGCGCCAAACCTCTGGTTACAAACCCACTCGACGCCTTAGCACAAGTGGGTGGACTAGAAATCGCTGCAATCGCCGCCGCTTATATACGCGCCAGTCAGTTGGGCATGCCCTGCCTTGTTGATGGCTTTATTACCACGGCAGCAGCTTTATTAGCAGTTAAATTAAACCCTGGAGTGCGCAACTGGCTGCTATTCGCTCACCACTCCGCTGAATGCGGACACAGCACGTTACTTAGCGCCTTAGATGCTCAACCATTATTACACTTAGGCATGCGCTTAGGCGAAGGTTCAGGCGCTGCCGTGGCTTATGCAACCATCCAGCAAGCGCTGACCATTCATAACAATATGGCCACCTTTGCCCAAGCGGCTGTGGAAAACAAAGTCTGATGATCACTACTTACATTGATATTATTCGGCACGGTGAGCCAGTCGGCGGCCGAGTCTTTCGCGGCCGTACGGATCATTGCTTAACCGAGCGCGGCTGTAAGCAATTTCAGCAGCGCATTGAGCGCTTAGGTCAGCATTGGCAGCACGTGGTTAGCTCGCCCTTGCTGCGCTGTAAGCAATCCGCGCAGTGGCTGGCCAGCAGACAAAATATCCCGCTTAGCATCGAAGCCAATTTAACGGAAATTCATTTTGGCGAATGGGAAAACCAGTTGGTCGACAAAGTGATGGCTGAACACAGCATCAGCCAAATGTGGCTGGATCCGATGAACTTCTGTGCGCCACAAGGTGAACCCACAGCAGCATTACAACAGCGTGTTTTAGTGGCTTGGCAGCAATTGTTAAAAACCTATCAAGGCCAGCGCGTACTAGTGGTCACCCATGGTGGCGTGATACGCATGCTGGCGCAACATGTATTAGAACTCACCGCCAACGGCATGAGTAAACTCAGCTTACCTTACGCTGCAGTGATGAGTTTCAAGGTCATCGACAGTGAATATAAAGGTCAAGCTCAGCAATGGGTCAGCCTTGAAGGCATGGACGGAACAGAGTTATGAGTACCTACTATTGGGGCTTTTGGTATGCGCTGATTTTCTTAAGCCGAGTACCTGGGCCTTATTTAAAACGTATCGATAAACAGGTGCAGCAAGCGGCAATGTGGTTTTACCCCATTGTTGGCGCTATTTTAGGTGTACTCTTAGTCAGCTTGGTGCTGCTGTGCGACCTGTATAACCCACAAGCATCGTTTTTATTGGTCGCCGCATTAGCACTGGCACTCTGGGTGTATTTTACCGGGGCAATGCACTTGGATGGTGTCGCCGATACCACCGATGCCTGGGTCGGTGGTCTAGGTAATCACGAGCGCACCTTGAACATCATGAAAGACCCAAGAGTGGGTGCCATGGCGGTGGCCGCGATGATCGTGGTGTTACTGGTGAAATTTGCCGCAATTGCCACGCTATTGGAGCAAGCACACACTGATATTGGCTTACTGCTGGGTGGCTTGCTGCTGATCCCAATGCTTGCTAGAGCTGGCATTATTGGCTTAATGGCGACGATGTCTTATGTGCGCAAGCAAGGCATGGTCAGTGACACACAGAGCGCAGCAACCAAAAGCAAAGTCATCGCAATGTGTGCTGTATTGGTGCCATTAGCTGTGCTGCTACTGCAAGAAAAAGCACTATTGATTTTATTAGTCTGGCTGGGAGTCTTAATTGGTTATCGCGCGGCTCTTAACAAGCGCTTAGGCGGTTATACAGGCGACACCCTTGGTGCTGCAGTAGAGATTCAGGAAGTGGTACTACTGGTTGCTTTAGCCTTGTAGGGTGAACTGTTGCGCAGCATCTCAATAAAAATCACGTCGACAATTAAACAGCTATAAAAACTAAAAAACCCGCACATGGCGGGTTTAATAGTGGTTTTCTCATTCATGTCGAAACATGTAAAACCTTTAGATGGTGCGGACAGAGAGACTCGAACTCTCACACCTCGCGGCGCCAGAACCTAAATCTGGAGTGTCTACCAATTCCACCACGTCCGCATTCAGTCTAGAAACAAAGTAAAGATTAATTTACGTTGTAAAATATGGGGTGGACGATGGGTCTCGAACCCACGACACCGGGAATCACAATCCCGTGCTCTACCAACTGAGCTACGCCCACCATATTGCGTCGCGCATCTTACATCTAACTTACTTCACTTACAAGCATCGCCTTGTGGCGCGCCCGGCAGGATTCGAACCTGCGACCACCCGCTTAGAAGGCGGGTGCTCTATCCGACTGAGCTACGGGCGCCTTATGTCTGAACTCAATTTGAGTTACTGACTCAAGGCTCGAATACTGTTCAATTTAACTTGCTCAGCTTTCGTATCCAGCTTCAGGCTGTACTTGGTAAGCGGGGCGAATATTATATAGATTACCCTAGGCCGTCAACCAGTATTTTCAAAAGAATCAATTACATAGTAATAAAACATAAAATACCTCTCGCGCATCTTTGCCCCATGGCGCCGCTCATGCGAGAATAGTCAGTATCTTTTTTACTCTATGATTATGGCCAAACCACCCATGACAGCACAATTGATTGACGGCAAACAGATCGCCGCAGATATTCGAAAAAATATCGCCCAAACAGTACAAGACCGTCTTAGTAAAGGTTTACGTGCTCCAGGCTTAGCGGTGATTTTAGTGGGCAGCGATCCAGCCTCCGAAGTTTACGTGTCACACAAGCGTAAAGATTGTGAGCAAGTGGGTTTTCAATCACAAGCATACGATCTCGCGGAAACCACCACGCAGGCTGAGTTACTTGATCTGATTGATCAACTTAATAACGATGCTACGGTTGACGGTATTTTGGTACAACTACCGTTGCCTAAGCATTTGGATGCTTCGTTGCTCCTTGAGCGTATCAGCCCAAACAAAGATGTCGATGGCTTTCACCCTTATAATGTCGGCCGTTTAGCTCAGCGCATTCCATTACTGCGTTCATGCACGCCCAAAGGCATCATGACTCTACTCGAGCATACCGGTGTAGATTTGCATGGTTTGGATGCTGTGATCGTTGGCGCATCCAATATTGTCGGCCGTCCAATGGCGCTGGAATTATTGCTAGCCGGTTGCACCACAACCATCACCCACCGTTTCACTAAAGACCTTGAAAGCCATGTGCGGCGCGCTGATTTAGTCGTCGTTGCTGTGGGTATTGCTAACTTAGTTAAAGGCGAGTGGATCAAACCTGGCGCAATTGTCATCGACGTTGGCATTAACCGCCAAGACAATGGCCAGTTGATCGGTGACGTAGGTTTTGACGAAGCGATTAAGCGCGCAGCTTGGATCACTCCAGTGCCTGGTGGTGTTGGCCCAATGACCCGCGCTTGCTTATTAGAAAACACCTTGCAAGCCTGCGAGCAAGCAGAACAATAAGCAGCGTGCGGGTGCTGTGGTCAGCGCGCCAAGGATGGCGCAGCGCCCGAATCGAGGCAGGATGCCTCGTTGAGGGATAAACGGCACTTGCACACTGCGCCATACGCAGATGCACCTCAATACTTTTTAGTCGCTACCTTCTTAAAAAGTACGGCGCATGCCGTGCTGCGCAATAGTTGTTTATCCGTCGATGAACCCATCCAGGGTTCAACTCCGGCGCTACGCCATCCCTGGCTCGCTCATCACAGCAACTGCGCAGCACTCATTGAGCAATGGCGCTACTAGCGTTATGTGCATAAGACTCGCTTAGCTTTGGATATTTTTAGCTTGAATATGAGCATGGCAAAGAACATCGCATTTACGTTATAGCTACTCTTTTCTTTCTAAAAGACTAGCAAGACATTTTACTAGCGAGCACCTCTGTCGTAAAAGAGCCGTGCGACAGACTTGAAAACAACACGAATGCTCAACACGCAGTGTGCGGGTGCCGTGGTCAGCGCGCCAAGGATGGCGCAGCACCCGAATCGAGGCAGGATGCCTCGTTGAGGGATAAACGGCACTTGCACACTGCGCTATACGCAGATGCACCCCAATACTTTTTCATCGCTGCCTTACTGAAGCATAAGACACATCAAATAATATCTTCTGGTGCGATTTAGTAAGCAACACATAAAAATGTTATAAGCACTTCTTTAACATGGCATTAATTTTCTGCGCGCGCGGGTCCATCAATACGCTGGCACCCAGACTGTTGGTAATAAACGCCACACTGACCTCTCGCTCAGGGTCGGCACAGCCTAAAGTGCCACCGGCCCCCGGATGACCATACGTATGCGCACCCAGTGCATAGCTAGCCGGTAATTGATCCATTTGCTCAAGCATACAGCCCAAGCCAAAGCGGGTTTGCGTGAGCAAGGTTAAATCCGCACCTGCACTGTGCTCAGCCAGCATTTCTTTGAGCATCTCAGTGTCGAGTAATTGACCCTGCAGCAGTCCCGTATAGAAACCCGCCAAACCGCGCGCGGTACTGTGCGCATTAGCGGCAGGTTGCTGCATCTGCCGCCATTCAAGCTTATTGGTACTGGTCAGCATCGAAGGCGGATTAGCAAAAGCCTTAGCAGTCATACCGCGCGAATCACTACCAATGGCTTTCATTAAACGCATTGAGGCAGCATCAGCAGACACACCCTTCATGCGCATCACATCGCCGACACGTAGCAATTCTTGCGCGCTCAGCCCAAGATACAGCTCCAACTGCAAAGGCTCGGCGATACGCTTAGCAATCGCCTCCCCTGGCTCACAACCATCGACACGACGAATCAACTCACCAACCAGCCATCCGTAAGTCATTGGCGCATAACCATGGGCACTGCCCGGCGTCCACCATGGCGGAGTATTTTCTACCGCACTGACCATCTGTTGCCAATCAAACAAAGCTTCAGGCGCTAACGGCTCCAGCACAGCAGGCAAACCAGCTTGATGACTCAAAACATGACGCAGAGTAATCTGTTGTTTACTTTGTCTGGCAAACTCTGGCCAGTACTCAGCGATGGGCGCATCCAACTGCAAACGCCCTTCTGCCACCAACTGCAGCAACACCACAGCCGCGACGGGCTTACCACTGGAGAAAATATTCACCAGTGTATCGCGCTGCCATAACTGTTCACCATGGCGATCAATCACCCCACCCCAAACATCAATGACAGTTTCACCGGCAACTTGCACGCACAAAGCGGCGCCACGTTGTTCTGGGTCTTCGAGAATCTGGCTAAACACATCAAGAACGTTAGAAAACGCACTGTCGCTGCGACCATCAATATGCATGCTGACCTCTATGTATAACGCTAAAAATCACTCAATTTCACACCGAAACGGTGGTAACGAATTTAAAATGGCGTTGCCGTAACGCTGCGTCCCCAGACGTCGATCCAGCAACGTAATGCTGCCCATATCTTGCTCATTACGCAGCAAACGACCACACGCCTGAATCAAGCGTAAAGATGCATCAGGTACAGCAATTTCCATAAACGGATTACCACCGCGCGCTTCAATCCACTCAGACAACGCCGCCTCAACCGGATCATCCGGCACAGCAAAAGGAATCTTGGCAATCACCACATGCTGACAATAGGCACCTGGCAAGTCGATGCCCTCAGCAAAACTGGCTAAGCCAAATAACACGCTGACCTGTTCTTTATCAATCAGTGCCTTATGTTTAGCCAAAGTCTCTTGACGTGATAAACCACCCTGCATCAACACGCGTTTACGCCACTCAACGTCGACGCCGGCAAACACGTCCTGCATTTGTCGACGCGAAGAAAACAGCACTAGACTGCCTTGTGCACCCTCCAAGATTCCTGGCAATTGCCGAATAATCGCCTGCGTATGTGCATCAGCATCACGCGGATCAGCGCGCAAGTCTGGCACTCTAAGCACGCCGGCCTCAGCATAATTAAAGGGGCTGGGCACCACCGCTTTTTTTGCCTCAAATGGCAAGCCGGCACGCATATTAAAACGATCAAAAGTGCCCAGCGCAGTTAAAGTAGCTGAGGTCACCAACGCACCATGGGCCACATTCCATAAATGGCGGCGTAGGGTTTCTGCTGCCAAAATTGGGCTGGCATTGACGTCAATATCAAAAGATCCCGCACTGTCAGCCAGAGACAGCCAGCGTGCCATAGGCGGGCTTTTCTCTGGATCTTCAGCGGTAAAGGCCGTCCAGAGTTCCTGATTATTTTGCGCGCGCGCCAATAAACTACCAAACAACGGATACCACTCTTCCGCCTGATGGCTGGGTACCCCTATACCTGGCTCATCATCCATAGCTTTCTTTAATAATTCAGCGACGCGACTAAAAATATCGGTCAGTTTAGAAAACTCTTTTTTCAGCTCAATCCCCAGCTCAGCCATTTCACTGGGAATCACTCCACCGATAAAACGGTAACGCGGCTTTTCATAACTGTCGGGATCGCTGTTAGGACGAAATTCAGCCAACTGCTCGCAGAAGGTGAACATAAACTGCATTTGTGTACGCAGGCTTTTCGCCATGTCTGGCACCGCTTCAAGCAAGCGGCCAAACTCGCCAGGCAATGGGTTTTGCGCAAGCAAACGGGTGAGATTCTTATCCACCTGCCCCAGCCAATCAGCGGTTGAACGCAAACGAGTAAAATGCGCAAAGTGACCGATCGCTTTATCAGGCAGATGATGGCCTTCATCGAAGACATAAATGGTTTCGCGCGGATCCGGCAGCACTGCGCCACCGCCTAGCGCTAAATCAGCCAAAACCATATCGTGATTGGTCACAATCACATCCACTTTGGTCATGCCTTCACGGGCTTTGTAAAAAGCACACTGCTGAAAGTTGGCGCAGTGGCGACCCGTGCACTGAGTATGATCAGTGGTCACCCGCGACCAAGTCGTGTCTTCGAGCACCTCTGGCCAGCTATCACGGTCACCGTCCCAGCGATTACTGGAGAGCTTAGCAATCATCTCGCTAAAGAGTTTTTCGCTTTCGCTATCGATATCAATGTAATAGCCATCATCGGCAAACATCTGCGCTGTGGCCTGTTCTGCTTCACCGTGCTGCGACAAGGCATCTAATTTAGATAAGCACAGATAACGACCACGGCCTTTGGCTAAGGCATAAGTAAAATGCAAACCACTGTTTTTAATGATATCGGGTAAATCTTTATCGACGATCTGTTCTTGCAGAGCGACGGTGGCTGTGGCAATCACCAAACGCTTACCCGCAGCACGCGCTGCCGCAATGGCGGCCAAACTGTAGGCAACAGTTTTACCGGTTCCCGTACCTGCCTCGATGGCGACCACAGCGGGCTCACCTAGGCGCTTACCCTCTTCATCAACAGCAATATCACCTAAGACTTTCGCCACTTCAGCAATCATCAAGCGCTGGCCATAACGCGCCTTTAGGCCTTTTTTGTCTAAAAAGCGTGTGTAAGCGCCTTGAATGGTATTTTTTAATTCATCGCTGAGCATGCGGCTTCCACTTAATCGAACTGTATGTTTGTTCAGTACCCATTAAAAACCTATAATAGCCTGCTTAAACCTTTTGTGCTTTACGGATTACTCATGCCACCCATAATTGCCTGCCCTTGCAACTCCAATCTTGATTATCAAAATTGCTGCGGACGCTACCATGCGGGGGCAATCGCCATGACCCCGCAAGCATTGATGCGCGCACGCTACAGCGCCTATGTCCAGCACAACATTGAATTTATCAGAGACACCAGCTTGCCGGCGCAGCAAGCGCATTTGGATATGGCCGCGATTACCGACTGGAGCCAGAACAGCCATTGGTTAGGCTTAGAGGTACTCACTGAATGTATCCACACTGAGCAACGGCATGCCACTGTCGAGTTTATTGCACACTGGCAAGATGCTGAAGGCCAACATCAGCATCAAGAACGATCACTGTTTATCAAGCCAGGCGAGCAATGGTACTTTTATGATCCTAACGTGCCGCTGCGTGCAGAACGTAATGCACCTTGCCCATGCGGCAGTTGCTTAAAGTTCAAAAAGTGCTGCGCGGCCCACCTGTAAACGTTGTTCGCACAGACTACTCATCGACCAATTTAAGATGCGAAATATCTGGCGCTACAATAGGCGCTGCGCCCGGTAACTGACCCATATCACTGCCCACTGGCGCGATAGAAATCCCAGAGAGGTCCAAGTCCGGCGCCGGCTTCTCAGCAGGCGTAGGCTGCAAATCATCCCCTAATGGCGCCATACCGAAATCCGGCGCCTGCACATTACTAAAGGCAGCCATATATTCATCACGTGGTGCTACATGCAGCATCGTCGTTGCGCTGTTAGAAACGACATGTGCAGCAGGCTTCGCAGCGCTTTCTTCTACCGGCAAACCTGGGGTTATTTCTTCAATCAGTTCTGCATTTAAAGCACGGACATCAAGGCGCGCTCCAGCCCGCTGAAAAGCAGCTTGATATTTACCTGCAGCGGCGGCATCAACACTGTGTTTTATCACCACACGCTGCCCAGAAAACAATCGCGCTAGCAGAGCATCATCAGCTTGGAATAAGCGCGCAATCGCTGCCTTGACTTGCTCAAGCTGTGCGCCCGGTAAAATCTCGCCAGAAAAAGCAATTTCGAACTGTTGCATACTCAACCCTCTGAAATTGATCACCCACAGAGCAATCTAATTGATATATGTTACGTAAACAGGCACTGTGCATGTCTTATTTAGCACGCTGAACATTTGCTTGATACACTGCCGTGAGATTTGGAGTTAATCAATGAGCTATTTGGCAACTATAAAAAAAACATCTGCACTATTGGTTTTATTAGCAGCACTGAGCTCAATAAACGGCTGCTCAACATGGCTAACAGGCAACTTCCAAAAGCCAGACGTACAACTGGTGGATGTGGAATTGGTGCGTGCTAAATTACTCGAACAGCAATTTATTTTACATTTTCGAGTCGACAATCCAAACTCAAAAAGTTTACCCATGCGCAGCATCAATTATCGCCTGTTACTCAATGACACCCCACTCGCTACGGGCAGCAATAACCAATGGCTCACCGTACCCGCTAATGGCCATGCCTATTTCAATATCCCTGTGCACACTAATCTGTGGCGGCATATGAAAGTTATAGTCCGCCTGTTAGAAAAGCCTGATCAGCCGATTCATTACGCACTGCATGCTGATGTAAAAACTGGACTTTTGTTTAGCAAAAAAATCAATATTGTCCGTCATGGTGATATCATTCCCGGCGACTATATTCGCGAGTAATTACTATGTCCTCTACAGAACACGTTCACGGCCCTGACTGCCAACATGATGATCAGCAACACAGCCACGCACCGGCGCCACATGTGCACGGCCCACATTGCGGCCACGCCCATCATGAACCGGTACGCAACCCACTCAAAGCCATTGGTCGTAATGACCCTTGCCCATGTGGCAGTGAGAAAAAATACAAAAAGTGCCACGGAGCTTAGTGTGCAAACTTTTGCGACGGGTTGGCTGCTTGCTGGTGCTGCTTGTATCCTCGGTTTAGCCGCTTATGCGGCTTTGCTGTGGCGTCGTGTTTGGCTCGCAAAACAACAACGTGAGCAGCAATTAAGCGTACAAAAAAAACAGCGTCATGAAGATTTGCTGGTATTAGCCAATGGCTTTCTAAGTGGACAAATGCCTTGGGCAGAAGGCTGTATTCGTATCAAAGTCATCTTAGATCACTACGATGCTGAAATGAGCATGCACAGCGATTATCACGTCTTGCAAACAGTGTTTAGCGCCACCCAACACATACCTAGCCATGATGCTTGGCGCCAACTCAGCAGCGCTGAAAAGAAACCTTTTCAACAACTGCTGGCTGAACTTGAACTCAAACATAAGCAAGAGTCAATTCGCGCAGTACAGCAGCTGCTCACTTACTTGCAGGCGTCTTAGTCAGCGCTTTCAATATCAGCGTGAGTCAGCTCAAGTCGTGCGCGATCTTGCCACTGTTCGGCAATCTCTGTTTTCACAGCAACCCCTAACTGCTGAAAATCACTGACTTGCTTGATCAAGTTGCCACGACCGCTGACCAACTGATCACAGGCTTTACGATAGGCTTCTTGTGCACGCTCCAAGCTGCTACCAATGCCATCCATACTGCCAAGAAAGATGCGTAACTTGTCGTAAACCTTACTGGCTCGATCAGCCAACTCAGCGGTACTGCGACTTTGCTCCTCAAAGCGCCAGAGCTGGCGCACGATGGTGAGGCTGGCCAATAACGTACTTGGCGTAGCGATCAGAATGTTTTGTTCAATGGCGCGCTGTAACAAGCCTTCATCCGCCCTAACAGCATCTGCAAATGCCGATTCGATGGGCACAAACATCACCACCATATCGGGTGCATTGACACCCGGCAGCGCAGCGTAATCGCGTTCAGCCAACTCCAACACACGCGCCGAAAACGCACTGACATGCTCGCGCAGCGCCTGCGCGCGCAAGTTATCATCTTCTGCATTCACATAGCGCAGGTAGGCATTGAGCGAGACCTTTGCATCAATAATTAAATGCTTATTTTGTGGCAAGTAAATAATCGCATCGGGGCGTTTACGCCCTTCACCCGTGGTAAAGCTGACCTCGCGAGCAAAATCTACCCCAAGCTGCAAACCCGCCCGTTCTAAAACATTTTCAAGAATCAGCTCCCCCCAATTACCTTGGGCCTTCTTCTGCCCACGCAAAGCTGAACTCAACTCATGGGCCTCTTGAGTAATTTGCTGATTAAGCTCTTTTAACTGCAAGAGTTGTTGCTGCAAAGAGGCTTGTTGTTGCACATCTTTATGGTGAATGTCTTCAACTTTCTGACGAAAGCCTTCAATCTGTTCACGAAAAGGCTTGAGCATCGCTTCTAAAGACTGCTGGCTGGCTTGGGCGAGCGATTGGCCGCGCGCCTCAAAAATCTGCCCAGCTAACTGTTCAAACTCCAATTTTAATTGCTCACGACTGTCTTTAAGCAACTGCTGCTGCTCCAGTAAATGCTGCTCTTTTTGTGCAGAGAGCCCTCGCAGTGACACATGTTCTTGCTGCAATTCTTGATGCGCTTGCTGCAATTCAAGATAGCTCGCCTGCTGCTCAGTCAAGGCTTTTTCGCGCAACAACTGTTGCTCTTTTAATTCTCGATAAGCGGCACGCGCCGCATCAGCAACACCGCGCGCTTGCAGCAGCTGCTCCTGCGCTGCCCGGTACTCAGCCTGCAATTGCTGGTAATCAGCTTCACGCCGCTGTAACTGCGCCTGCAGCTGATCTTGCTGACTACCCAGCACTTGCAAATCAATATCCTGCTCATGCAGTTGTTGCTGCGCACTCAAGCATGCCTCTTGACTGGCATTCAGTTGCTGCTGTAATTTCTGCCCGCGGATAAACTGCAGCACAGCCGCAGCCAAGACCATCACGCCAAGCACTAATGGCGCAGCATACTGGGTTAATTCCTGCTCTGTTAAACCAAGCATAGAGACTCGCTTACTGAATCAGCTGTTGCATCGATAGCGTCTGAGGCTTTGCGTGCGTCTTTAGCCACTTGCACAAAGCACAGCATCCACTGTGCAACAACCTCACCATCGTGCCCATCCTGCAAACTATTACAGGCCGCCTGATATTGCTCAGGACAATAAATAGATTGACGGATGCGCAGTAACTGCCTGGAAAAATCATGGGTAAACTCAGGATGCCCTTGAAAACATAAAACCTGTTGCCCGATGATAAAGGCAGCATTTTCGCAAAATTCACTCTGTGCTAATAAAGTTGCACCTGTCGGTAAAGCAGCCACTTGATCACGGTGACTGATTAACAGCTGAAACTCATCCACTGCCTCAGGCAACCACTGCGGTTTATAAGCCAAGCGGTAACGGTGCAGACCAATACCCCAACCTTTATTAGAACGCTGGGTATCACCACCGAGCACCAACGCTAGAATTTGATGACCAAAACAAACCCCCAACAACACATCGCCGCGCTGAAAACGCTCAAGCAAATAAGCCCGTAAAGCCACTATCCAAGGATCATTGGCAAAGGAGTCCGCTTTGCTACCGGTCACTAAATACGCGTCAAACGGCTCGCTGGCCGCAGGATACTCACCGCGCACCACATTAAACACTTGGCAGAAAACGTTTGTATCTTGACCGGCAAAGAGCTGCTTAAACATCTGGCCAAAGCCGATAAAGCGCTCTTGCATGGTCGGATGTAAATCATCCGACTCTAAAATACATATTCGTAAGGTCATCCACGCACCTCAAAACCACTGATCAAAAGCACAGTATAGAGTACCTCAAGCACAGCCTGCAGGTCTAAATAGATTACAAGCTATTTAAAAACTGTTTGCGCTGCGCAAAACAAAAAAGCCGATTCAACTTTGCAGTCAAACCGGCTTTATGTGTGCGAGTACAGCTTAAGCAGTACTTAAGCGATGGCGCATCTTAGTCTTCACGATAGCGACGGAGCTTAAGCGCTTTACCGCCGACACGGGTATCTTTCAACTTACCCAATAAACGCTCAAGACCTTCTTCGGGTAATTCCACCAAACTAAAGCTTTCGCGAATCTGAATTCGACCAATCGCATCACGGGTTAAACCACCTTCATTGAGGATCGCACCAAGCAAGTTACGTGCAGCAATGCCATCACGGGTACCCAGTGCCGTACGGCAGCGCACTTTACCTTCGCTCAGCGCTAATGGCTCACGACGCTCACGCGAACCACTATCACGACCGCCATCACGCGCTGGACGACTGCCACGCTCTGCGCGATCATCACGACTACGTGGTGCCAGAACTGGCTGTTCACGCTCAACACCGGCCAGAGTAAAAGCTTGGCCCTCAGTGGTTTTTGCCAACAAAGCCAGGGCTAAATCTTCAACACTACAATTAAGCTCAGTGGTCAAATGCGCCAACAATTCAGGATTTTTATTCTCCTTGTCTTTAACGCGTGGCGCTAGATCCTGAGTCAAACGACGAATACGCGCCTGCAGAATCACTTTAGCATCTGGCAGTGAAATCTCAGCCACTTTCTGCCCGGTGACACGCTCAATCACTTGCAGCATGCGGCGTTCACGCGGCGTCACCAGCAACAACGCACGACCATCACGACCGGCACGGCCCGTACGACCGATACGGTGCACATAAGACTCAGGGTCATACGGCATATCAATGTTAAACACGTGAGTAATACGCGGTACATCTAGACCACGCGCTGCCACATCAGTGGCAATAACGATGTTTAAGCGGCCATCTTTTAATGAGTCAATCACGCGCTCACGTTGATTTTGTGCGATATCGCCATTGAGCGCTGCAACTTTATAACCTTTTGCTTCCAGTGCTGCTGCGATGTCCAACGTTGCTTGCTTGGTGCGCACGAAACCAATCATGGCATCAAAGTCTTCAACTTCGAGCAAGCGCAGTACAGCGTTTATTTTTTGATCGGCATGCACCATCAGGTGAGCTTGCTCAATACGCGCAACGGTTTGTGTTTTGCTGGCAATTTTAACGTGCTGTGGATTGCGCAGATGTTTTTCCGCAATACCACGAATCGATGCTGGCAAGGTGGCCGAGAACAATACAGTCTGGCGCTCATCAGGCATGGCATTGAAAATAACTTCTAAGTCATCCATAAAGCCGAGTTTTAACATCTCATCGGCTTCATCAAGAACTAGAAACTTAACGGTAGACAGTAAGCCGCCATTACGGCTGAGGTGATCAACCAATCGACCTGGTGTTGCTACAATCACTTGCGCGCCATTACGAATAGCTTTCAGCTGTGGACCCATCGGTGCACCACCGTAAATAGCGACAACGTTAACGCTGGGCATCTGCGCGGCAAAGCTTTCAAAAGCAGTCGCCACTTGCAGAGCCAATTCGCGCGTTGGTGCTAAGACCAACACTTGTGCTTCACGGCGTGATGCGTCAATGCGCGATAAAATAGGTAAGGCAAAAGCAGCCGTTTTACCGGTACCCGTTTGCGCCTGACCGATCATATCGTGGCCAGCCATAATCAACGGAATTGATTTAGTCTGAATGGGCGACGGCTCTTCATAGCCAACTGCGGTAATAGCAGCAAGAACTGAAGGGTGTAGACCCAATGTAGAAAAATTAGTCATTTCTGCAGTTGTGCCAACGTCTAGGGTAGTGCTGATTTCTTGGGTCATGGTATGCCTCATGTGCATCCGCAAAGACCCATGAAAGCTGCACACGCCATGAAAGACCATAATGGTCGCCCTTTGGCAGCCTGTTTGTGAGTATTTGCGAGAACGCTGTTTAGAAAAAACGTCTAGGATAGTCCTGTACAGGACAAGCAGTCGAAGTTGCGCTTCGGGATATTGCAGTAACCTTAACGGGGCCAGTTAGGCCGGCGCGTATTATAGGCCCTTTCAACTGATTTTGACTAGTACTTGTTAACTCAATCAAATAGATAAAGTTAATTGGCTTTTAAAACTGCGCAAAATTCCGCTAAAGGGATCAATAAAACTGATTTGTTTGGCCAGTAATTGTAACGGCTTGGCATAATCCTCCTGCCCCGCCACCTTTTGCAGGTTTGGATACAGTGGATCGTTGATAATCGGCGCACCTAGAGCCGCCATATGCACACGCAACTGGTGTTTACGCCCTGTTACCGGATATAGACGATAGCGCCATACCTCGTCACGGCGCTCTGCGACTTCAATCAAAGTATCACTATTGGCAAGGCCGGCGACTTCTTGCATGCGAAAAAACTGTGCCGCTGACTCCAAACGACTGCGATGCCGATATGGCCACTGCAGATCAGGCAAGGCCGGCGCCAACGCCTCATAACACTTAAACACTTTGCGCTCACGAAATAAACGCTGATAGGCATTGCGACTGCTAGGGTTTAACGAAAACAACAAAACGCCAGCAGTTAAACGGTCAAGGCGATGAATCGGCACAATGTCTGGATTGTCTAAACGTTTCATCAGACGGCGCAATACGGTTTCTTCGACATAGCGCCCGGCGGGCAGGGTCGCTAAAAAATGCGGTTTATCGACCGCCAGCAGGTGTTGATCTTGGTAGAGAATACGTTCGGTGAAGGGCACGCTTACTTCGTCAGGCACTTCGCGAAAATAGTACAGCAGCGCACCTGGCTGGTAGCTTGCAGTGGGCAGCACACAGCACTGCTGGGCATCGAGAACCTTGCCACTGAGCATACGCTGGCGCCAAACATCTCGACCGATCGCCGCGAAACGCTCACTCAAAAAGTCCAAAATTAACGAGTACGGCTGATTCGGTAAGCGTACTTGGCTTGCGCCAAACAAATTAGAACGCCTCATGTAAATTAATGCAGGGTATGCCCAGCGGCATTATTAGCATCGTTTTCATTCAGCGTTTCTTCTTCGGCTAGATGCCCTGCTGCCAATAATCCAGCATGAAACATTTCTTTAGCCACATCAATGTAACGTGCTTTCAAAAAATCACGGGCTTCACTTGAGAATGTCAGGGTGACTAACGCGCCATCCTCTTCTGAGCGGCGCAACACAATGCGACCGTCCGGTAACTCAACAATTTCCAAAAACGCACTGGACATAAACAACTCTTAACATTAAATAAAAAAGCACAAGGCCGCTCAGCGACCTTGCAGCCTACTTACATGACTTATTTGTTTTTGCGCTTATCATCAACCAGCCATTTTTTGCCATCGTAAAATGCTTTCCAACCACTAGGCTTGCCGTCAATTTCTGATTGCACATATTGCTCTTTGGTTTTACGACTGTAACGAATCACCGCTGGCAGACCATCCGGGTCATGCTGAGGTGCGCTCAGCAAGTAATGGTATTTTGGATCGATTTCTGCCTTATGTGGAATCAACTCTGACACCAAGGGCGCACGGGTTTCACGCTTTTTCGGGAACTGACTGGCGGCTAAAAACAGACCGGAAGCTCCATCGCGCAACACATAGGTGTCATCAACATTGGCACACCGCAGTTCTGGCATCGGTACTGGATCCATTTTTGGCGGCGCCGCCTCACCACTGCGTAGCAGTTTGCGAGTGTTTTTACATTCAGTATTGGTGCAACCAAAATACTTACCAAAACGGCCCGTTTTCAACTGCATCTCGCTGCCGCATTTATCACACTCAAGGCTCGGGCCTTCATAGCCCTTAATGCGGAACTGCCCTTCTTCAAGCTCAAAACCACTGCAATCTGGATTATTACCACAGACATGCAATTTGTGGGTTTCATCAAGCAAGTAGGCATCCATTGCTGTACCACACTTCGTACAACGACGCTTATGTCGTAACAAAAACGACTCAGATTCACCTTCATCATCCGCGGCAATCTCATTGCCCGGTACTAGATTCATGGTTGACTTACAACGCTCTTTCGGTGGCAAGGTGTAGCCTGAGCAACCTAAAAACACACCCGTCGACGCCGTACGAATCATCATCGGACGGCCACACTCTTTGCAAGGGATGTCAGTCATGGTTGGTGTGTTTTCACGCATACCATTGTCTGTCGAATCCGCGGCTTCTAATTTTTTCTTAAAATCTTTATAGAACTCATCGAGCAACTGCTTCCACTGCAACTGGCCATGGGCAACACTATCAAGACGCTCTTCCATCTGCGCAGTAAAGCCATAATCCATAAGATTGGCAAAGCTTTCACCAAGACGCTCAGTGACAATATCGCCCATTTTCTCGGCATAAAAGCGACGATTTTGTAGGGTCACATAGCCGCGCTCTTGAATCGTAGAAATAATCGCGGCATAGGTTGAAGGACGACCAATACCTTGCTTCTCTAACTCTTTTACCAGACTGGCTTCACTGTAACGCGCCGGCGGCTTAGTAAAGTGCTGTGAAGGGTCCAGTTTAACTAGGCTTAACTCATCGCCTTTATGCAGGTCCGGTAACACCGCATCTTCACCGCTCTTGCCTTGCTGCGGCTGAACACGGGTGTAGCCATCAAACTTCAAGATACGCCCGCGAGCGCGCAACTCAAAACGATCCGCTTCCACGGTCAACGTGGTGGCCATATATTCGGCTGCAGGCATTTGACAGGCAACAAACTGTCGCCAAATCAACTCATACAAACGCTCAGAGTCGCGTTCCATGCCTTTGAGCTGTGAGGTCTGGATACGTACATCGGAGGGGCGAATCGCTTCGTGCGCCTCTTGTGCACCTTCTTTACTGCTATAAAATACTGGCTTTTCTGGCAAGTACTTGGCACCAAATTCTTGATCAATAAAGCTGCGCACCATTTCAATCGCGTCGCTGGAAATATTGGTTGAGTCAGTACGCATGTAAGTAATGTAACCCGCTTCATACAAGCGCTGCGCCAGCATCATGGTTTTCTTAACCCCAAACCCCAAACGGGTGCTGGCCGCTTGCTGTAAGGTTGAGGTGATATAAGGCGCACTAGGGCGACTAGAGGTCGGCTTGTCTTCGCGCTTAACTAAGGTATAACGCGCTTTTTCCAGCACAACTAAAGCTGTATCCGTTTGCTCTTTATTTACCGGACGGAATGCTTGCCCTGCTTCACGCACCACTTCAAAACGGGTATCGGCATGTTTGGCATGTTGCAGATCAGCGTGCACCTGCCAGAACTCCTCGGGCACAAAAGCGCGAATTTCTTTTTCACGCTCAACCACAAGCTTTACTGCGACAGACTGAACCCGTCCAGCAGAAAGACCTCTGGCAACTTTCTTCCATAACAGTGGTGACACCATAAAGCCAACCACACGATCTAAAAATCGGCGTGCTTGTTGAGCATTCACCTGATCAATATCGAGTGTACTGGGCTCAGCAAATGCACCTTTAATGGCTTTCTCAGTAATTTCGTTAAACACCACACGTTTATAACGGCTGTCATCACCACCTATGGCTTCGCGCAGGTGCCAAGCAATGGCTTCCCCTTCGCGGTCCAAGTCCGTAGCGAGATAGATGGTGTCTGCATCTTTTGCTAGACGGCGCAACTCTTCGATAACTTTTTCTTTACCAGGTAGAATTTCGTAACGAGCCTTCCAGTCATTCTCAGGATCAATCCCCATTCGGGCGACTAAAGTACGCATGGCCTTTTCTTTAGGCGACAACGGCGCGACGTCCGCTGCTTTAGTGCGCTTAGCCGGCTCTTTACCGGCAGCGGCAGAACCACTGGTTGGTAAATCACGAATATGACCCACACTGGACTTCACCACATACTCATTACCTAAGTATTTGTTAATGGTTTTAGCCTTAGCGGGGGACTCTACGATAACCAGCGATTTGCTCATTGCTCGGAATATTCCTGAAATAAATAAAGTGATACGCCTGCACTAGCACTGCCAATATCACAAAAAGATACGATAACTTCGATTACAGTGAGGCTATATATAGGTTGAAAGCGGCTTAGGTCAAGTTTTTGCGCAAATTGATCATGCTTTTATGATCGAACAAACAGGCTTTCTTCTCTTTGCAGTAAAACAAAACGGGGCTGTAAAACACCCTCAACAATGACCTGCTCGGTAAACATCGACAGCGGCCGTAGCCATAAGCCAAACTCACCATACAACGCTTGATAGACCACTAGAGACTCTTCTGTCTCTGAATGCTGAGCAACGCCTAACACGCGGTACTGCTCACCTTTATAATGTTGATAAAGCCCTGTTGCTATCGTCACTGCACTCTCCTAAACAAAAAAGCCGAGGCACTAGGCCCCGGCTCAAGTATTTAATTGGCGCTTACACGCGTTCAAATACTGTAGAGATACCTTGACCTAGACCAATACACATGGTCGCCAAGCCTAAAGTACCGCTGTTTTGCTTCATCACATTTAACAAGGTGCCTGAGATACGTGCGCCTGAGCAACCGAACGGGTGACCCAAAGCAATCGCACCACCGTGCAAGTTAACCTTTTGCTCCATTTTATCAAGAAGCTTGAGGTCTTTTAGCACGGGTAAGGCTTGTGCCGCAAAGGCTTCGTTAAGCTCGACGAAGTCGATGTCATCCATTGTCACACCCGCACGTTTTAGCGCTTTGTGTGTCGCTGGCACAGGACCGTAACCCATGATTGCCGGATCAACACCGGCAACAGCCATTGAACGAACAACAGCCATCGGCTCAATACCTAAGTCTTTGGCACGCTGCGCAGACATTACAATCATGCATGAAGCACCATCAGTAATTTGCGAAGATGTACCGGCAGTCACAGTACCGCCTTTAGGGTTAAACGCTGGACGCAAGGCCGCTAAGCTTTCCAATGTTGTCTCAGGACGAATGGTTTCGTCATAGTCAAACACTTTCAAGAAGCCCTCAGCATCACAGCCTTCCATTGGAATAATTTCGTCTTTGAACTTACCCTCAACGGTTGCCTTGTGCGCTAAGCGATGTGAACGCTCACCGAAGGCATCCTGCGCTTCACGAGTAATGCCATGCATTTTACCCAGCATTTCAGCAGTTAAGCCCATCATTCCAGAGGCTTTCGCCGCGTACAGCGACATGTGCGGGTTAGGATCAACGCCGTGCATCATGCTAACGTGACCCATGTGCTCAACACCACCCACGACAAACACGTCACCGTTACCCGTTTGAATTGCTTGTACAGCGGTGTGCAATGCGCTCATTGAAGAACCGCACAGACGGCTAACGGTTTGCCCAGAACTGGTGTGTGGGATTTGTGTCATCAAAGAAGCCATACGGGCAATGTTCCAGCCCTGCTCTAAGGTTTGATTGACGCAACCCCAGATCACATCTTCAACTTCCGCCGGGTTAACTTTGTCATTACGATTCAGCAAACCACGGATTAAATGCGCTGACATATCTTCAGCACGTGTGTTGCGGTGCATGCCACCTTTCGAACGACCCATAGGGGTGCGTCCGAAGTCGACAATCACTGCATCTCTTGGATTCAAGCTCATTTCTTTACTCCCGCTCTAATCTGTCCGCGATTAACCGAAAAAGGTTTGACCGTTTTTGGCCATTTCACGCAATTTCTCGGTCGGGTGATACAGCGCACCCAAGTCAGCGTATTTGTCTGCCAAAGCAACAAACTCAGCTACACCAATACTGTCGATGTAACGTAACGCGCCACCACGGAAAGGAGGGAAACCAATACCGTAAATCAAGCCCATATCTGCTTCTGCAGCGGTCTCAACGATACCATCTTCTAGGCAGCGTACAGTTTCCATGCACAATGGGATCATCATCCAATTGATGATGTCTTCATCGCTCACTTCGATTTTTTCGTAAACAATCGGTGCTAAAATTTCAGTAATAGCATCATCCACGACTTTCTTCGGCTTGCCACGCTTATCCATTTCATAGGCGTAGAAACCTTTACCATTCTTCTGACCTAAACGGTCTGCTTCGTACAGTACGTCTACCGCTGAACGACGATCGTCTTTCATTCGATCCGGGAAGCCTTCAGCCATGACATCACGACCATGGTGTCCGGTATCAATACCAACCACATCCATCAAGTAAGCAGGACCCATCGGCCAAGCGAATTTTTCCATGACTTTGTCAATGCGTACAAAATCAACACCGGCACTGACTAACTTGGCAAAACCACCAAAGTACGGGAACAGAACACGGTTGACTAAGAAGCCTGGGCAGTCATTGACAACAATAGGGTTTTTACCCATTTTTTGTGCGTAAGCAACAGTGGTTGCAACGGCTTCATCGGATGAATGCTCACCACGGATCACTTCAACCAAAGGCATCATGTGCACTGGGTTAAAGAAGTGCATACCGACAAAATTTTCTGGGCGCTTGAGCGCTTTAGCCAGTAAATTAATCGAGATTGTTGAAGTGTTAGAAGCAATAATGGTGTTCTCACCAACATGCTGCTCAACTTCCGCCAGCACAGCGTGCTTCACTTTTGGATTCTCAACCACAGCTTCAACAACGATATCGACATTGCCGAAATCGCCATAAGACATGGTTGGGCGAATCGCATTGAGTGCTTTAGCCATTTCATCGGGCTGCATGCGCTTACGTTCAACACGCTTAACCAGCAATTTAGCGGCTTCTTCAAGACCTAACTGAATGCCTTCCTCACGAATGTCCTTCATCAGGATTGGCGTGCCTTTTAAGGCTGACTGGTAGGCAATACCACCGCCCATGATACCGGCACCTAATACCGCTGACAGCTTGACATCACGTGCGATTTTCTCATGTGCTTTAGCTTTACGCTTAAGCGCTTGGTCGTTTAAGAACAAACCAATCAAACTTTCAGCCACTGACGTTTTCGCCAGTTTAGCAAAGCCTTGCGCTTCAATTTCTAAAGCCTTATCACGGCCATGGTTGGCTGCTTTTTGGATGGTTTTAATGGCTTCAACGGGTGCTGGATAGTTTGGCCCTGCTTTTCCTGCCACAAATCCTTTAGCCGTTTCAAAACTCATCATTTGTTCAATGGCGTTGAGTTTGATTTTTTCTAGTTTTGGCTGACGTTTTGCTTTGTAGTCCAGCTCACCAGAAATAGCGCGCTTAACCAAGTCTAAAGACGCTTCAAGTAGCTTATCTGCCGCGACCACTGCGTCAACAGCACCCACTTTTAATGCTTCTTCAGCACGCGCTTCTTTACCAGCAGCAATCCACTCAATCGCATTATCAGCTCCCACCACGCGAGTGAGGCGTACTGTGCCACCAAAGCCTGGGTAGATACCGAGTTTTACTTCAGGCAGACCCACTTTAGTGCTGTCGGCCATGACGCGATAATCCGCCGCCAAGCACATTTCAAAACCACCACCTAAGGCGATGCCATTGATTGCTACAACAGTTGGTACATTGAGGTCTTCAAAATCATTAAAGATCTGATTGACTTCAAGATTGCCTGCAACCAGCTCTTCTTCAGAAAGCTTAAAGTTATCAACAAACTCTGTAATGTCTGCACCAACGATAAATACATCTTTACCACTGGTGACAATCACGCCTTTAACATCGCTGTTGGCTTTAATTGCATCGACTGCAGCACGAAGCTCGGTCAGTGTAAGACGGTTAAACTTGTTGACGGACTCACCCTTGAGATCGAAATTTAATTCGACGATACCACTTTCAAGAGTCTTCACCGTGATGGCTTTACCTTCGTAAATCATCAACTGATCTCCACGATATGGAAGCTGAACAGTTACACACTGGCCACTGATCAGCAATTAAACAATGTGCATAGCAAGTTGAGTAGTACTTATCAGCATACTGGCCGACTCAACACTGACAAGAATGCCGGTTATCGCACCAATATGCATTTCATACGCCCGTTTGATTTGGGTGTGCACACATTCACGGAAATTCTTCTCTTTGTCAATTACAAGTCTCAAAGAAATTTAGTAAATATGTGTCAATTCGCCGCAACCTGTTGTTTTGTATTAAAAAATAATTACCACTTTGATGGCACAACTTGATAATCCAGCATAAATACGATTTTACCGCTGAACAAGTAGCCAAATGTGCATTGAAACGGTAAAGTCAAGCAAGAAAAGCACGGCTTTGCCGCAAATAAAAATAACAGTTACGCAGTATTGGAGCTTCAATTTATGAAGAATCGTTTCTACGCATTATGCTTAAGCGCTGTCTTTACCCTACCCTTACCCCTTCTTGCTGCAGATGCTCAGCAACCAGCAGCGCAACAGGCAGTCACCCTTGCTCTAGATGCATTATTTCGTTTGCGCCTAGAAACACAAAGAAGTATTGGTGATTTCTACATGCTTAACAGCCAAGAACAAGACCAGCGTTATGCCAGACAAGCCGAAGCAAACTTAGTGGCCGCTCAAGATAATTTAAACAAGCTACCTGCAGCAAAAACCCCTGAAGCACAGGCTTTACACATTCAGCTCAAGCAAGATTTTAGTGCTTATAGTAACGAGCTACGTCGATTAATCAGCGTACTAGAAGAGCAAGGTTATACTGATCTACAACCTATCGCCGACCTTGCCACGTTGAACAACACAATCTTAAAAGTCACTGCTGACTTAGAAAACCAGATTAAAAAAGACAACCAATACGCCCTCCCTAAACTGACCCTGCTCGCTCGTGAACAAAGCCTTCTGATCCAAGGTATTGCCGCTGACTATGCCGCTCGCAGCGCATCCGTGGGTGCATCTTTTATTGCTGACGGCGAAAAACAACCGCTTGATAAGCTCAGTGAGCAGTTTGCAAGCACCCTTGCAGCAATGCAAAAAGACCCTGCCAACACCAGTGACACTATAAAATCACTGCGTGCAATTCAAACCAAGTGGCGCTACATTGAAGGCTCGTTAAAAAACTATAACGAAGACAGCGTGCCTTTTGTGATTGACAAGTATGCTCGCAGCATCACCAAAAGCTTTGAGCAACTTGCCAGCCAGTACGCAAGTTTAGGCGTTTAATATTACCGCGCTCTTTGAGTTTTGTTACAGATCAACGCAGGAGGCTAGCATGGCATATTCCCATCTCTTGATCGCAATCGATCTCACTGATGATTGCCATCGTGTTCTAGAGCGCGCCCACAAGCTGTGCCGCGCTTTAGAATGCCAAGCGACTTTAGTGCATGTGGTTGAACCGCTCACCATGGCATTTGGTGGCGATGTTCCGATGGATTTGTCCTTGCTCCAGCAGCAACAAACCGAGCAGGCACAAAATAAACTCAATGTTTTAGCCGAACAACATGAGTTACTGCAAAACAACAACTGCCATCTACTGTATGGCCAGCCTAAACAAGAAATTCATCAATTGGCTAAAGATCACGGCTGCGATTTAATTATTGTCGGCAGCCACGGTCGACACGGTTTAGCGCTACTTCTAGGCTCAACCACCAACGACCTGTTAGCTGGAGCACCCTGTGATGTATTGGCAATAGACCTTAAAGTGCACCCAGCCGAATAGCTATACAGCTGGATATCAGTAGCAGCTGCTGTATCAGCTCATAACCATTGGCCGTATTTTCTGCAACTGTGTTTCCAGTGAATACGTCATGCTCGACGACATCGAAAAGAAACTTAAGAAAGCTTTCAGATTAGTATCCCCTGCACAGGCATCGTGAATGCGATGCCAAAGTGCTTGATTCACCAGCTGTAATGCTTTGAAATCTTCGGTCAAACCACTCAATTCCCAATCCGGAACACAGCCATCACGCGAGTTAAATAACTCACGCATCAGATACATGGAAATCGTGCGTAGAGCAAACTCATTATTACTAGCAAAAGGTAAGTGATTCTTTGCCATAGGCTTAAGTCGCGCCAAAATTGGGCAAGCTGAAGTTGCCATAATCACACCTAACAGTGAACGCAACCCCTCCTCAAGATTGACCATTTTACTGTATTCACGCTCAGCAGTACGGACATGCACCCAAGCTTTTTTAAAAGCAGGCAACCCGCGAAAATCCTCGACAACAGTCTGTAAGTCAGCGGCGGCAGGGCAATGTGCATACTGATCTTTACTTAACGGACAGTTACTGCACTTTTGGTGCTCTAAGCGCGTCCAACCATGCAGTTCAGCTTCCTCAACAGGAGTCAATCGATCACGCTCAAGCTCTATTTTGTAATTAAACGCGTGCTCGTCATCAAGCGTAATTCGATATTCCACAGCCATACACACCCCCATCAAAGGTTAACTATCGAGCTCAGTCCAACGCTCAATCAATGCATCCAACTGCGCTTGCACGGCGTTGATTTTGGCCAGCACACTTTCAGTCTGTTGCGCCGGTTGCAAGTAAAAATCCGCTTGAGAAACCTGCTCATGTAATGCCGCAAGCTCAGTCTCTAAGCTATCAATTTGCGCAGGAATCGCATCAAGTTCACGCTGCAATTTATAGCTGAGCTTTTTTTTGGGCACTATGCCATCATCCCCTGAGTTTTGCAGCGACTGCTCGTTTTTTTGCATGTTTGTATGCTCTAGATCACCTTTCACTGGTGTATCAGCAGCAGCGCTCTTTACTTCTTTCTCATCTTCAGCACCCAATAAACGGATACTACCACCCTGACGCAGCCAGTCCTCAAAGCCGCCAACATACTCGCGCACTGTTCCAGAGCCATCAAAAACAAGCGTACTGGTGACAACGTTATCAAGGAATGCACGGTCGTGGCTGACGATCAGTACAGTCCCCTTAAACTCCATCAATACTTCTTCAAGCAGCTCAAGGGTTTCTACATCAAGGTCGTTGGTTGGTTCATCAAGCACCAATAAATTGGCTGGACGAGTAAACAATTTAGCCAACAACAGGCGCGCCCGCTCACCACCTGACAGCGCTTTAACAGGCGTACGTGCACGTTGCGGACTGAACAAGAAATCACCTAAATAGCTCAATACATGCTTGCTCTGACCATTAATCATAATGGTGTCACTGCCTTCACCGACGTTTTCAATCACGGTTTTTTCTGGATCAAGTTGGTGACGAAGTTGATCAAAGTAGGCGATTTCTAACTTAGTGCCCACCTCAATAGTGCCTTTGCTCGGCTGCAAGTCACCGAGCAATAATTTCAGCAGGGTGGTTTTACCGCTGCCATTGGCTCCGAGCAAACCAATACGATCACCACGCTGCAAAACCATTGAGAAGTCTTTAATCAGCTCACGACCACCAGGATGCGCAAAGCTGACTTTATTCACCACAATGACTTGTTTGCCTGACTTCTCCGCGGTGCCGATAGTAATATTGGCAGTGCCTTGGCGCTCACGACGCTGACTGCGCTCCATTCGCAGCGCTTTAAGCTCGCGCACGCGACCTTCATTACGGGTACGGCGTGCTTTAATACCTTGTCGAATCCACACTTCTTCTTGCGCCAGCTTCTTATCAAACAACGCATTAGCCGTTTCTTCTGCGGCCAATTGCTGCTCTTTATGCACAAGAAAACTGGCATAATCGCCATTCCAATCAATCAAATGACCGCGATCGAGCTCTAAAATCCGGGTTGCCAAGTTTTGTAAAAATGCTCGGTCGTGAGTAATAAACAGCACTGCACCTTGGAAATTTAATAACGCATCTTCAAGCCAAGCAATGGCGCCGATATCCAAATGGTTGGTGGGCTCATCAAGTAATAACAAATCCGGTTCAGCCACTAACGCTTGGGCCAACAACACACGACGCCGCCAGCCACCGGACAGCTGGTTCATTTTTTTATCAGCAGGCAATTGTAAACGGCTTAAAGTGCTATCAACCAATTGCTGTAAGCGCCAACCATCGCGCGCTTCCAACTCTTGTTGCACATGCATCATTTTCTGTAAATCTTCATCGCTGTGAATGTTTTGACTGATGTGATTGAACTCAGCCAATAAAGCGCCCACGCCATCTAAGCCTTCGGCAACCACTTCAAAAATTGTTTTATCATCCGCCGCCGGCAATTCTTGTGGTAAATCACCAATTTTTAAACCCGGTGCCCGCCATATTTCACCGCTGTCAGCTAAGCGTGAACCTTTTACCAAATGCATCATGCTTGACTTGCCCGTACCATTGCGGCCAATGATGCACACGCGCTCGCCGCGGGCAATTTGCCATGAAACCTCTTCCAACAGAGGTGTAGCGCCGTAAGCGAGGGATACTTGAGTTAATTTGAGCAAAGTCATTGTAGTTCTCCTAAAATCTGCGACGCATTGTACAGATTCGCGTTGCACTGCGTGAAGTATCTGCATGTTCACCACTGTGCAGCCCTTTCGTCGCCGTACACAAGCAGATAAGCTATGTTGTCTCTTCGTCATAAAGATGCTCATCTTTAGACGGCTTTACTGGGCATTTATTTTTGTAGGGTTTTTCATGCGCAGTCGCTACGTGCTCTCTGTTGTTTTACTGCTTACATTTTTTTCACCTTTATCGACAGCCAGCGCCGCGTCACAGGCACAACAACGCAGCCTGTATGACCAAGCTAAACTGGCGTTGAGCAAAAATGATGCGGCGCCATACCTGAACAATCGTGCGGCACTGCGTGACTACCCTTTAACGCCTTACCTTGCTTATGATGAACTGACTCAGCGCCTGCCCAGTGCCAGCGATGATGAGGTGGAAAAATTTCTTCTTGAGCACGGTGACTTGCCGCAAATCAACTGGATGAAATTGCGTTGGTTACGTTTACTCAGCGAGCGCCAGAACTGGTCACTCTTTCTCAACTATTACAGTCCAGAGTTAAAGTTCACTGAATTAGATTGTCGCTTTGCTCAATACCAGCTGCAAAGTGGGCAAACAGCAGCGGCCTTCGCGACAGCTGACAAACTCTGGCTCAGCGCGCAATCACAACCCAACGCCTGCGACCCACTGTTTGGCAGCTGGCAAGCCGCTGGCCTAATGACCGAAGAAAAAATCTGGCAACGCTTAAAGCTTGCCACTGATGCACGCAACTATGGTCTATCGGCCTATCTGATCAAACTTTTGACCACGCGTCAGGCGCGCGGCCAACTGCTGGTTGATGTCGCGCAAAAACCAGAAAAACTCAAGCAAACCCAGCTGTTTAGCGCAACAGATCCGCAAAGTGCTGAAGTCATTGCTTTGGGTCTGCGCAAGCTCGCTACGCAAGATTTAGATGCCAGTGTGCGCCTGCTCAAGCATTACGAAAAACACCTGACATTTAGCGCTGAAGATCGGCTCAGCATCGCGCATGATCTGGGTTTGCGCCTAGCCAAACGCTTTGATGCACAAGCCTTGCCGATTATGGAAAAATATGACCCGCAACTGCAAAACAGTAATTTAACTGAGTGGCGCGTACGTTTATTACTGCGTTTAGGGCGCTGGAGTGAAGCTTATCAACTCATCGGTCAATTACCCGCAGAACTGGCAAGTACTAACCGCTGGAAATACTGGCAAGCGCGCAGCCTACAACTGGCGCAACCTAACAGTAAGCAACCTTTAATTTTATACCAGCCTTTGGCACGTGAACGTGACTTTTATGGTTTTATGGCGGCCGATCGCACTGAGCAGCCCTATCACCTCCAGCACCAAGCTTTAGCACTGCCAGCCAAAGTCATACAAAAAGTCCGCAATGCGGCGGGCATGCAGCGCGCGCTAGAGTTTAAAGCGCGTGACGAAATGAGCGAAGCGCATCGCGAGTGGTATCACCTCAGTAACTTTTTAAGTCGTGATGAGCTGGTCGCTCAAGCACGTATTGCCTATGACATGGGTTGGTATTTCCCCGCTATTCGCACCATTAGCAAAGCTCAGTACTGGGATGACCTGGAAATACGCTTTCCAATGGCGCACCAAAGTCACTTTGTTGCAGAAGCTAAAAACCGCGGCTTACATTCCAGCTGGATGTTTGCGGTGACCCGCCAAGAAAGCGCGTTTATGATTCAAGCCAAATCCCATGTCGGCGCGATGGGCCTCATGCAACTGATGCCTGCCACTGCCAAAGAAACGGCACAGCGCTATGGCATTCCCTTAGCCTCGCCACAAAGTGCAGTGATACCAGAGATCAATATCAAACTTGGCGCAGCCTATTTAAATCAAGTCTTAGGGCAGTTTAAAGGTAACCGCGTCCTCGCTTCGGCCGCCTACAACGCAGGGCCCGGTCGTGTACGCCAATGGCTACGCGATGCTAAGCATTTGCCTTATGATGTTTGGGTTGAAAGCATTCCTTTTGATGAAACCCGTCTCTATGTACAGAACGTCCTGACCTACTCAGTGATCTATGGCGAGAAACTAAAAGCACCGATACCACTGGTTGAATGGCACGAACGCTTTTTCGATCAACAATAGCCCAAACGCTAACCCTGCTCAGTGCATTGAACTCAACAGCGTTAGAGTGGCATGAGCTTATAGATTCTCGTAACGGTTCATATCCAGCACGCCTGCCTCACGCGGTTCGCGCTCACGTATATGCTCGCTGAGGTCATGAAAATAGTGCCAGAATTGCGGATGAGTGCGGCGCACTCCCCAATGCTCAACAACCTTACGAAAGCCTGCCTCATCACTGACCCTTTCTAAGGCTCTAACAAAGGCCGGAATATCCGCTGCTGTTACATTAAATATAAAGTTAGGGTAGCTGCTGAGCACTTCTGGATACACTGTCAAAGTGTCTAAGCCAGGCTGATAACGTAATGACTCAGCACTCATAAAAGCCACATTGCTGTGGGCGCGGTTGCGCAAGATGCTATACACCTCGCGTGCGCCATCTGCCAACTCAACACGCAACATGCTTGCCTCAGGTAAGTAATTGATTGCTTTAAAGCCTGCCGCCGGGCGGTCTGCTAAACGCGCCAAAGCCTGCTCAACAGCAGCGGCTTCAGCAGTTAAACCGTCACGATGGCAATAAGCACCACGGCAACGATTGATTGGATCAGGTCTAGCATTGATTGGCTCAAAGCGCTTTAAGGCGCGCTGAGCAAACACCTGCAGACTGTTATGCTTAGGTAAGTCCAACGCACTTTTAGTGTCATCATCAATGTCGGTATAGTCCAGCCACAGCTTGACCTTACCGCTGTTTTGATACCAGTCATTTAATAGGTCTTCGCGCACCGCAGATGGCATTAAACGTAAAAAATTCACTTCTGAACCATTACGAATCAAATCAAAATACAAGCGCGTTTGCGCTTGATGGGCCACATTACCAAAGACATCAAAGTTCACCACTAACTGATAGTAGGTACGCTCTAACAGCGGAAAATCCATCAGCCACATGGTCTGTGGGATTTCGCCAATTAAGCCTTTGCGCACTGTGGCGCTGTCGTGCTGCCTAAAGACACTGAGCAACGCCTGATCATTGCCGGACCAAATATGCGACCAGTCAGGCAGCTCAGCATCGCTATAACGCTGACGGCGTAATTTTTCATAGGCATTGCGTTTTTTCTTATATTTACCCCATAAACTGAGCAGACTACTGATTTCATCGAACTGCCCAGGCATCGCCAACAGCGGTGTCGCCCTATCCTGATAAACAGCATCAGTCAGATAAATATCATGCTGTGGATCTTGGAAAAACACCCAGAAATTATCACGAATCACATCAGTAGCAATCTGCCCACGGCACACAGGCCCACGAATAAAGGTGCGGACAAAATATTCAGCGTCATCGAGCATAAATTGATAACGCGCCTGCGCTGGAATGGCCGCAAAGGTTGCAAATGGGTTGGCGCGCGCAAAAGCACCATAGTCAGGCACTTTATCAGTGCTCCAGTTATCACTTAAAAACAATCGTTTAACATGCTTCAGCTTGTCTGGACTCATGGCGTAAGTGATATGAGTTTTATGCACTATGACATCGGTCACTGGCACAAAACGGTAATACATTTTAATCCCAGGCGTATCATTGGGTCGGCGCGAAGCAATGTGCTTAACTGCCTTACCGCTTGGCGTATAGGAACGCACGAGTCGAAAAAAATGCTGCTGATCGCCCCCTTTAAAATGAATATGAGCAAGAAATAAGTGCTCATAGAGCCAGCGGCTAACAATTGTTTCGCGCGCGCCCGGTCTATTTAAAAAAGCTTCCCACTCATCGATTTGCTGCTGCTCAGCTGAATTAGCGCGCCAAGGCTGCCAATCACCCTCTGCACCCTCTGCCAGCCATTGCTGAATCGTGGCGTACTGCTCATCAGTCAAACCGGTTACGGCAAAGGGCATACCACTGTGCGGGTGTTTCTGCGCATAGCTGGCAAACTCACTTGGTGCTGGACACTCTTCTTTACGTGCCACGCCAAGCACTAAGTCGTCAGGCAAACGACTATTGGCGGCAAAGGGCTGGGTTCTACCCAATTCAAGCATCGCTGCCAATAAAGATGCCTGTGGCTGACCTGGGCTGAGCACATCAAAAAAGCCTTTGTCGCGCCATTGCTGGGTTTGCTGTGCATCAATAAATAAACGCGTGGGTTGCTGAGCCTTAGTACGCCCGCCATTATAGACAGGCTGTTTATGCGCTCCACGTTCAAGCCCTTCACCACTGCCCAGATTTAACTGGCAAGGCGAGTCATAACAGGCATGGCAAGCCACACATTTCTCGGTGAAAATTGGCTGAATATGCTCGCTGTATCGAGTCTCGCCCGCATGGACCGAGAGACTTAGAGCAAAACTTAAAACACTCAAATACAACGCTTTCATCATCTGCCTGACTATGACTTAAAATTTAAAGTCTCGAAATATAGCAAGAAAGACCGCCCCACACTGACTAAATTGACTTAATAACCCAGCATTCGACTCCTCTATGCCGATGTTTTGCTATGATTGCCAACTTTATCAATACACCGCATTGATTAGGTAATTATTTATGGCCAACCATTTAGCACGTCAACACGCCCTAAAAGAAGCATTACAGCAACGTATTCTGGTGCTCGATGGTGGTATGGGCACCATGATTCAAAGCTATAAACTGACTGAAGTAGATTTTCGCGGCGAGCGCTTTGCTGATTGGCCAAAAGATTTACAAGGCAATAATGACCTTTTGATTTTGACCCAAGCCAAACTCATTCAAGAGATCGAAAAAGCCTATTTAGACGCTGGCGCAGATATTTTAGAGACCAACACCTTTAACTCAACGCAAATTTCACAAGCCGATTACGGTCTTGAAGCGATCGCTTATGAGTTAAACTTTGAAGGTGCACGCATTGCTCGTGAAGTCGCCGACGCAAAAACCTTAGAAACTCCTGACAAACCACGTTTTGTCGCTGGAGTGCTCGGCCCAACCAGCCGTACCTGCTCGTTATCACCGGATGTCAACAATCCAGGTTTTCGTAACGTCACCTTTGATATTTTGGTGGAGAACTACAGCGAAGCCACACGCGGCCTGATTAACGGCGGCGCTGACATTATTATGATCGAAACCATCTTCGATACGCTCAATGCCAAAGCGGCAATCTTTGCCGTTGAAGGGGTCTTTGAAGAACTCAGTGTCACCTTGCCAATCATGATTTCCGGCACCATCACCGATGCTTCAGGCCGCACACTCTCAGGTCAAACCACGGAAGCGTTCTGGAACTCGATTCGTCACTGTAAACCTCTGTCAGTTGGCCTCAACTGCGCCCTAGGTGCCAAAGAACTGCGCCCTTACCTGCAAGAACTTTCAGAAAAAGCCGATACTTTTGTTTCTGCGCACCCTAACGCTGGCTTACCCAACGCTTTCGCTGAATACGATGAAACTCCAGCTGAAACCGCTGCCATGATTGAAGAGTTTGCCGCCTCTGGGTTTTTAAATATCGTCGGCGGCTGCTGTGGTACCACGCCTGCGCACATCCGCGCCATTGCTGAGAAAGTAGCAAAGTACCCACCGCGCGTTATTCCAGATATTCCCAAAGCCTGTCGTTTATCAGGTCTTGAGCCCTTCACTATTGATCGTCAATCACTGTTCGTAAACGTCGGTGAACGCACCAACATCACCGGTTCCGCCCGCTTTGCGCGTTTGATCCGTGAAGGCAGCTACACTGAAGCCCTCGCCGTTGCTTTGCAACAAGTGGAGTCCGGTGCGCAGGTGATTGATATCAACATGGACGAAGGCATGCTCGACTCAAAAGCGGCCATGGTCACCTTTCTCAATCTGATCGCCGGCGAGCCGGATATCTCGCGCGTGCCGATTATGATTGACTCATCAACATGGGACATTATCGAAGCAGGCCTAAAATGCATTCAAGGTAAAGGCATTGTTAACTCCATCTCGATGAAAGAAGGCGTTGATGAGTTTATTAAGCACGCCAAACTCTGCCGCCGTTATGGTGCAGCGGTGGTGGTGATGGCTTTTGATGAACAAGGCCAAGCGGATACTGCCGCACGTAAACAAGAGATCTGCGCGCGCTCCTATGACATTTTGGTCAATCAAGTGGGCTTTCCACCAGAAGATATTATTTTTGATGCCAATATCTTTGCCGTGGCCACAGGTATTGAAGAGCACAATAACTACGCGGTTGACTTTATCAGCGCCTGTGCTTGGATTCGCGATAACCTTCCGCATGCCCTCACTTCGGGCGGTGTCTCCAACGTTTCCTTCTCTTTCCGTGGCAATAACCCAGTGCGAGAAGCGATTCACTCAGTGTTTCTCTACCATGCCATTCAAAACGGCTTAAACATGGGCATTGTTAACGCGGGCCAACTGGAGATTTATGATGAAATCCCAATGGATCTGCGCAACAAAGTTGAAGACGTGATGCTTCACCGCCACCCAGGTGCAACTGAAGCTTTACTGGCGATCGCTGAAGACTATCGTGGTGATGGCTCGGTGAAAGAGGCCGAATCTGAAGAATGGCGTAGCCTTCCCGTTAATCAACGCCTTGAACACGCCTTAGTAAAAGGGATTACTCAGTGGATTGTGGAAGACACTGAAGAATGCCGCCAGCAATATGCACGCCCCATTGAGGTGATTGAAGGCCCCTTGATGTCAGGCATGAACATTGTCGGTGATCTGTTTGGTAGCGGTAAAATGTTCCTACCGCAAGTGGTGAAATCCGCTCGCGTGATGAAACAAGCGGTGGCCCATTTAGTCCCCTTTATTGATGCTGAAAAAGGTGACAAACCTGAAGCCAAAGGCAAGGTATTGATGGCTACAGTAAAAGGCGATGTACACGACATTGGTAAAAACATTGTTGCTGTGGTGCTGGGTTGTAATGGTTATGACATTGTTGACCTCGGCGTGATGGTGCCTGCTGATAAAATTTTGAAGACGGCCATTGAAGAAAAATGCGACATCATTGGTCTCTCTGGATTAATCACCCCATCATTGGACGAAATGGTTAACGTAGCCAAAGAAATGCAGCGACAAAACTTCCATCTCCCTCTATTGATTGGCGGTGCAACCACTTCTAAAGCACATACTGCCGTTAAAGTTGATCCCAATTACACCAATGATGCAGTGGTTTACGTCACCGACGCCTCGCGCGCCGTGGGCGTGGTCACATCCTTGTTGTCTAAAGAGCTCAAACCTGAATACACCCGAAAGATTCGCGAAGAGTATGCACAAATGCGCGAACGCATTGCTGCGCGCAGCGTACGCACTGAACGTCTGACCTATGAGCAAGCCTTAGCCAATAAACCAGACTATGACTGGAGCAATTATTGTGCGCCAAAACCTAATGTCACAGGCACGCAGCGCCTCTACAATATCGATTTAGCCATATTAGCTGAATATATTGACTGGACGCCCTTCTTTATCTCGTGGAACCTAGTCGGCAAATACCCGCGTATTTTCAACGATGAAGTGGTTGGTGAAGCGGCACAAACGTTGTTCAATGAAGCACAGGGTTTGCTGAAAAAAATGATCGATGAAAAATTGATCGAAGCACGGGCCACTTTCGCCTTTTGGCCAGCCAACCAAGTTCAGCACGATGACATTGAACTGTATGACCAAGCTGGCAAACCAATCGCGATGCTGCATCATCTGCGTCAACAAATCGAGAAAACTGATGGCAAACCCAATATGTGCCTAGCCGACTTTGTTGCCCCCAAAGATAGCGGCATTACCGACTACATCGGTGGTTTCATTGTGACTGCGGGTATTGGCGTAGATGAATTGGTTAAGTCCTATCAAGCGGCTGGCGATGATTACAATGCCATCATGGTGCAAGCACTGGCTGACCGCTTAGCTGAAGCCTGCGCTGAATGGTTGCACCAGCAAGTGCGCACCCACTACTGGGGTTACGCGACTGACGAAGAGTTGAGCAACGATGAACTGATTCGTGAAAAATACAAAGGTATTCGTCCAGCACCTGGCTACCCTGCTTGCCCTGATCACACTGAAAAAGGCACGCTATTTGAACTGCTTGATCCCAATAAAAATTTTGGCGTCGAACTGACCGAACACTATGCGATGTTCCCAACCGCAGCGGTCAGCGGATGGTATTTCGCTCATCCCAATGCGCAATACTTTGCTGTGGGTAAAATTGAGAAAGATCAAGTAGAAAGCTACGCCAAGCGTCGTAATAAGGATATGCAGTACACCGAGCGCTGGCTCAGTCCAGC
>JAAXZZ010000021.1 GCA_012719655.1 Gammaproteobacteria bacterium
AATAAGCTTTATATACATATATACATTTATTCTTGTTTAGCTAAAAAGATGCATTTGAGAAAGCAACACCAGAAAAAAACAAGAATGTATAAACAAATGCCAGAGATAATTGACCTAAGGCTCAGCTTTCAATAGAATTGCGGGTCTATTTAACGGGGACCACTTCGGGCCCCCTTTTGCCCAAAGAAGTCACCAGGTAGCGAATCATGAAACGTACATTCCAACCAAGCACACTAAAACGCGCTCGTAACCACGGTTTCCGTGCTCGTATGGCAACTGTCGGCGGACGCGCAGTTATTCAGCGTCGTCGTGCAAAAGGCCGTAAGCGTCTGAGCGCATAATCCAGTCGAGCGCAGTATGAATCTGGCCTTTGGCCGCGAGAAGCGCCTATTGACGCCTCAGCAGTTCAAAGCTGTCTTTGATTCATCATCGAATAAAGTACCAGGCAAAAATGTCTTGTTACTTGCTCGTGAAAACCAACTCGAACATCCACGTCTCGGGTTGGTTATTGGTAAAAAAAGCGTAAAACTTGCAGTTGAACGCAATAGAATAAAACGCCAAATACGAGAATCTTTTCGTCATAATCAAAATATTTTGGATGGCGTAGATATCGTTATTGTTGCCCGTAGGGGTATTGCTGATTTGTCTAATATTGAGCTACGACAGCAGTTCGATAAAATGTTGAAACGCTTGGCGCGCCAGCGTCAATCTTCATTACAAACAGCTATTGCTGATTCAGCAGGCACAACTAATGCGTAAATTGGTGATCTTGCCAATTAAGTTTTATCGCTATGCCATCAGTCCAATGATGGCTAGCCATTGTCGCTTTTATCCCAGTTGCTCGTGTTACGCCATTGAAGCCATTGAGATGCATGGCGCGATACGTGGTGGCTGGCTAACTATGCGACGACTGGGACGTTGTCATCCTTGGAATGAGGGTGGTTATGATCCCGTTCCTCCTTCTCCTTATTCATCTTCTACGGCCGAGTAACTATGGATATCCAACGTACGATCCTACTCGTTGCCTTAGCTGTTGTGTCTTACATGATGGTTCTTCAATGGAACCAAGACTACGGCCAGGCACCAGTAACTGCTGCAGCGACATATTCGAGTTCTGCTAATCAACAGGCATCAAGTAATCAGATCACTGACTCACCCAGCAATCCAATGCCGGCTGCCAGTCAAGATGACTTACCGATTGCCGTTAATGAGCTTACGCAAGATCCTACACTTGCTAATTCCCCTGTTAGCAATGATTTAATCATGGTTCAAACGGATGTATTGCAATTAGCCATTGACCCTAATGGCGGTGATATTGTTGAGTTAAAACTCAGCCAATACCCACGCAATGCTTCTAATCCAGATATTCCATTGCAATTATTTGAAAACAGCAATGAGCGTGTCTACGTTGCACAAAGTGGTTTAGTCGGTACTAATGGCCCTGATGCACGTTCTAGCGGCCGTCCTTTGTACAGTGTTAACCAACAAAACTTCACTTTGCAAGATGGCCAAGATCAACTTAACGTTGACCTGTCTTTCCAAGAGAACGGTGTCAGTTACACCAAGCGCTTTACATTTCATCGTGGTTTGAGCAGCGAATGTTCTAAGCGTGAAATCAACCAGCGCAAGCTTGAATGTATCAATCAACAAGCCTACCAAATTGATTTAACTTACCTTGTAGATAACCAAAGTGATCGTGAGTGGAAAGGTAATTTATTTGCCCAACTCAAGCGTGATGGTCAAGGCGACCCTTCATCAACAACTGCAACCGGTACTGCCACCTACTTAGGAGCGGCCTTGTGGACACCTGATGAGCCGTACAAAAAGTTATCCATGAGCAATATGGATGATAAAAAGTTTAATCAAGCCATTGAAGGTGGCTGGGTAGCTTGGTTGCAACACTATTTTGTGACGGCCTGGGTGGCAAACCCAGAACAAACCAATCAAGTAACGACCCGCAAAGATAGTAAAGGCAACTACATCATTGGTTATACCAGTCCAGCAATGACTATCGCACCGGGTGAGCACGCTCAAGCCAATGCCATTTTATATGCCGGACCGAAAATTCAAAGCCATCTCAAAACGCTTTCTCCAGGTCTTGAACTAACCGTTGACTATGGTTTCCTTTGGTTTATCGCTCAGCCTATTTTCTGGTTATTGAGTGTTATCCACAGCCTTTTAGGCAACTGGGGCTGGTCAATTATTGTTCTGACCATTTTAATTAAGTTAGCATTCTTCCCACTATCAGCCGCCAGCTACAAATCAATGGCGCGCATGCGTGCTGTTGCACCGAAAATGGCAGCGCTGAAAGAGCAGTATGCTGATGACCGTCAAAAACTTTCACAAGGCATGATGGAACTGTACAAAAAAGAGAAGATTAACCCGCTCGGTGGTTGTTTACCCATCTTAGTGCAGATGCCAGTCTTTCTTTCTTTGTACTGGGTCTTGCTAGAAAGTGTAGAAATGCGTCAAGCGCCTTGGATGTTTTGGTTAACCGATTTATCCAGTAAAGACCCATACTTTATTCTGCCAATCATCATGGGCTTGAGTATGTTTGTGCAACAACAACTCAATCCAACACCGCCGGATCCAATGCAAGCTAAAGTTATGAAGCTATTGCCGATTATCTTTACCTTCTTCTTCTTGTGGTTCCCCGCTGGTTTGGTTCTGTACTGGGTGGTCAACAACCTCCTGTCCATTGGTCAACAATGGTACATTACCCGCAAGATTGAAAAATCAATGGCGGGCGCTAACGCAAGTTAGTCGAACCAACCGAGTTCACAACGCCCCTTTTTAGGGGCGTTGTGCTTTCTGATTACTGTTGAGGAAATCGTTATGCCCATGTCGCGTGACACTATTGCCGCTATTGCTACAGCACAAGGTCGCGGCGGGGTAGGGATTGTTCGAGTCTCAGGTCAATTGGCCAAGCAGATTGCCGAACAAATGACCGGTCGAGAATTAAAACCACGCTATGCCCATTACGGTCCTTTTTATGCAGAACACCAGCAGCCTTTGGACGAAGGTTTAGCCCTATACTTTGCCGGCCCTAATTCCTTTACTGGTGAAGATGTGCTTGAGCTGCAAGGCCATGGCGGGCCAGTGGTTTTGGACATGCTATTGCAACGCTGCGTCGAACTTGGCGCTCGTTTAGCGCGTCCTGGCGAATTCAGTGAGCGGGCGTTTCTCAACGATAAACTCGATTTAGCTCAAGCTGAAGCCATTGCGGACTTGATCGAAGCCAGCTCAACTCAAGCCGCACGCAATGCTTTGCGCTCCTTACAAGGGGTGTTTTCAAAGCGAGTCAATGCACTCACCGAGCAGTTGATTGCTTTGCGTATATATGTAGAAGCAGCGATTGATTTCCCTGAAGAAGAAATCGACTTTTTAGCTGATGGCCATATATTACAGCTACTGATTGCTGTGCAGAAAGCGCTTAAAGACGTCGTACGTGAAGCCAGTCAAGGTGCGCTATTGCGTGATGGCATGAGCGTAGTGATTGCTGGCCGACCCAATGCCGGTAAGTCTAGTTTGCTCAACAGTTTAGCTGGTTATGAAGCCGCTATCGTCACTGATATTGAAGGCACTACACGGGATATTTTACGCGAGCATATTCATATTGATGGTATGCCGTTGCACGTCACTGACACTGCAGGTTTACGCAATACAGCCGATCAAGTTGAAAAAATTGGTGTTGAACGCGCACTCAAAGCCATTAATGAAGCTGACCGTATTTTATTAGTTGTGGATGCCAACTCAGCTGAAGCCAATGATCCCTTTGCGTTGTGGCCGGAGTTTTTAGATAGCACACCTAATCCTGAGAAGGTCACACTCATTCGCAATAAAGTCGACCTATCTGGCGAGCCAGTTGAGATGCACAGCAATACAGATGGCCATGTCACGATTAACCTCTGTGCACGCAGTGGTGAGGGCTTGGAGTTGCTGCGTGAGCATCTAAAAAACTGCATGGGCTACAGCCAAACCGCAGAAAGCAGCTTCAGTGCTCGACGTCGCCATTTGGATGCACTTAGACAAGCAGAAAACCATCTAGAAAATGGCTACCAGCAACTGACTCAAGCCAGTGCTGGTGAGTTATTAGCCGAAGATTTACGCATGGCGCAACAAGCGCTGGGCGAAATCACCGGCGAATTTAGCGCCGATGATTTGCTAGGACGAATTTTTTCAAGTTTTTGTATTGGTAAATAAGAATAATTACAGCTGGTTTTTAGCACATCATCTGCGTGATACAGCAAGCTTCAATCCTTGAGGCTTGCTTCATCTCGTCGTTTATTGCGGCTTTCTATAGTGTCAAGACAAGCATTATCAATGCTTACTCCGTGTGTTTTCTATGCTTGTAGCGGTGTATATCACTAGGGTTACGGCCCCCTTCGTATTCATTCTTTAACGCAATATCCAAACCTTGCTGCACTTATACAGTTGTTATTGCTGTATTTAGAAAAAAACTCACCCTTAAGCCCTGTGGAGAACCTCAGTTGAGCAGGGTGGATAAACCGTGTCTAAATCTGTGGATAACTCCATCTGTGGATAAGTCACTGCTTTGCCCACAAGCTTAAAGGGCTTATCCAGCCTTCTTATAGGCGCTTACCAACAGCTTTATTTTATATGCAAGCTATTGAATATAAAGGATTTAATTAAGTTATCAACAAAAAACAGGTTCAGTAG
>JAAXZZ010000022.1 GCA_012719655.1 Gammaproteobacteria bacterium
CACTTGTATTAAATAGACTTTCTTTAAAAATACAAGACACTCTGCTATTACAAACCGTGCATGCCGTCTATCCTGCTTGCACAATGCACATTATCTCACCTAAATAAATCACAACTCTTTGATTTATAAAGCATTAAACTAAAACCCTGCCGATAAACAAGCATCTCTAGGCGTAAAAACAAGCACATTTACAAATCCAAGCTAGAATAGGCTGTATAGGCAGACAGTTGCAAGACAAGGAGCGTTTTATGTCTAACAGTCCATTTTTAACTTCTATACGCACGGATATGCGGCAAAAAGGTTATGCGCTAAAAACTGAAAAAACTTACCTGCACTGGATTAAGCGTTTTATTCTGTTTCACAAAAAACGTCATCCTCAGACTATGGGCAGTGAAGAGGTCAGGCTGTTTTTATCCAGCTTAGCAAACAGCAGACATATAGCCATAAACACGCAGAAAATCGCTTTAAATGCCCTAGCTTTTTTGTACAACAGGTTTTTACAACAGCCGTTAGGCGATATTGATTATATCCCTGCAAGCAAGCCTAGACGGCTACCCTCTGTTATCTCTGCCAATGAAGTGCAACGCATTTTGCAGGTCATGGATACTCGCAACCAAGTTATTTTTGCGCTGCTGTATGGTGCGTGACCCTCGCTGCCTTTTGTTTATTGGTAAACAATAAAAAACGCGCAGCCCTTGCGGATCTACGCGTCTTCTATTTTTAGCCATCCTGAGTCTAACAAACTCGGCTTTATGCGTATTCTTTGCGCAGTTGCTGTGCTGCTGCCACCATGTGCTCCAGCGCTGCTTTGGTTTCTGGCCAGCCGCGGGTTTTTAGGCCGCAGTCGGGGTTGGCCCAGAGCTGCTGCACGGGAATGCGTTTGGCCGCTTTGCGCAGTAAGTTGGCCATTTCGTTGCTGTCGGGCACGCGCGGCGAGTGAATGTCATAGACACCAGGACCAATGTCATTCGGGTAGTGGAAGCTCTCGAAGGCATCCAGCAGCTCCATTTGCGAGCGTGAAGTCTCGATGGTGATCACATCGGCATCCATGGCGGCAATGGCGTCGATCACGTCGTTAAATTCGCTGTAGCACATGTGCGTGTGGATCTGGGTTTCATCGCGCACACCGCTGGCAGTCAGGCGGAAGGCTTCCGTCGCCCAATCCAAGTAGTGCTGCCACTGGGCACGGCGCAGCGGTAAGCCTTCGCGGAAAGCCGCTTCATCAATCTGAATGATTTTGATACCAGCGGCTTCCAGATCCACCACTTCGTCACGAATCGCCAATGCCAATTGCCGCGCTTGTTCTTCACGGGAAACGTCTTCGCGCGGAAACGACCACATCAGCATGGTCACAGGGCCGGTCAGCATGCCTTTGATGATTTTGTCAGTCTGCTGCTGGGCGTACTTAATCCACTCAACGGTCATGGCTTGCGGGCGGGTAATATCCCCGAAAATCACCGCCGGCTTGACGCAACGTGAACCGTAGCTTTGCACCCAACCAAAGCGAGTGAACAAGTAGCCGTCCAGTTGCTCGGCAAAATATTCCACCATGTCATTGCGCTCGGCCTCACCATGCACCAACACATCCAGATCCAACGCTTCTTGCACGCGCACCGCGTGCTGGATTTCTGCCTGCATGGCTTTTTGGTAATCCACTTCGCCGAGCTTGCCTTGACGATAGGCTAAACGTGCGGCACGGATTTCTTTGGTTTGCGGGAACGAACCAATGGTGGTGGTTGGAAATAACGGTAAATCTAAACGCTCACGCTGCAGTTTAATGCGCTCTGCAAAGGGCGACTGCCGCTGGCTATCGGCCGGCGTGACTGCCGCAAGACGCGCTTGTACTTCAGGCTTATGAATGCGCGGAGAGTTGGCGCGACTTTCTTGCACCTTACGACTCGCGGCCAGCGCAGCTTGTACTGTTGGGCTGTCTGGGTTGTTCAAAGCTTCAGCTAAAATGGCCACTTCTGCGGTTTTTTGGACGGCAAAGGCAAGCCAGCTTTTGAGTTCTTCATCCAGTTGATCTTCACGCTCCAAATCCACAGGGCTATGCAGCAATGAGCAGGACGGCGCGACCCATAAACGCTCGCCTAAACGCTCGTGTGCATGCTGGAGAGTTGCTAATACTTTTTCTAAATCACAACGCCAGACATTACGACCATTAACCACACCCAGCGATAAGATTTTGTAAGCAGGCAGGCGGTCGAGAATGGTTGGGTATTGCTCTGGCGCACGCACCAAGTCAATGTGCAAACCATCCACCGGGAGGCCTGCCGCTAAACCAAGGTTGTCTTCTAAACCAGCAAAGTAAGTCGCCACTAGCTTTTTAACCGGCTCACGTTGCAGCACGTTGTAAGCACGCTCAAAAGCGTTTTTCCATTCTTGTGGTAAATCAAGGCCCAGAATTGGCTCATCAATTTGTACCCATTCCACGCCCTGCGCCGCTAAACGCTGGAATATTTGCCCGTAAATAGGCAGCAGTTTGTCGAGTAAATCGAGTTTATTAAACGCTTGGCCTTTAACTTTACCCAACCATAACCAGGTCAATGGGCCGATCACGACAGGCTTCACTGTGTGGCCCAGCGCCAGCGCTTCATCGACTTCTTCAAACAATTGCTCCCAGCTTAAAGAAAACTCTTGTTCTGCCGTCAACTCAGGGACTAAGTAGTGGTAGTTGGTGTCGAACCATTTAGTCATCTCCTGCGCATGAGCACCGCCACAGCAGCTGCTTTCCACCACGCCACGGGCCATGGCAAATAAAGTATCAATGGTTGGCTTTTCGCCTGTTTTCGCAAAGCGCTCTGGAATCACACCAAAGGTCAGTGAATGCGTCAGCACTTGGTCATACCAAGCAAAGTCACCCACAGGAACTAAATCAATACCGGCGTCTTTTTGTAACTGCCAGTGTTTAGCCCGCAGTTCACGGCCAATTTGACGCAAGTGATCGGCAGTGATGTCACCTTTCCAGTAAGCTTCTACTGCTTTTTTCAGTTCGCGATCGCCGCCAATGCGTGGGAAACCTAAGTTATGTGCTACAGCCATGAGAGTTCTCCTTAAAAATATCTGGAGTTATTCTCAATACTTAGTGCGCATGAGACAATCTCAGAATATTATTGATCATCAATAGTTTTACTCATGTAACCCCTTAAGGAATGCTCATGCTCGATATTCGTCACCTCAAGACGCTCGGCGCACTGCGCGATGCTGGCAGCTTAGTCGAAGCAGCAGAACGCCTGCATCTGACCCAATCAGCGCTGTCGCACCAGTTCAAAGAAATGGAAGACCGTCTTGGCATGCCATTGTTTGTACGCAAAACCAAACCAGTGCGTTTTACCAGCGCAGGCTTACGTTTACTCAGGCTCGCCGATGAAGTCTTGCCGCTGATGCGCAGTGCTGAGCGTGATATTGGCCGCTTGCAAGGCGGCTCAGCTGGACGCTTGCATATGGCGATTGAATGCCACAGTTGTTTTCAGTGGCTGATGCCGACCATTGATCAGTTTCGCGATGCTTGGCCTGAAGTAGAACTGGACTTAGCGTCTGGCTTTTCCTTTGCACCGCTGCCGGCTTTGGCGCGTGGCGATTTGGATTTAGTTGTCACCTCTGACCCCATTGAACTCAGCGGTATCAGCTACATCCCTTTGTTTGCCTATGAAGCCTTGCTAGCGGTGGCGAAGCAGCACCCATTAGCGCAAAAAGCCTATATTGAGCCCGAAGATTTACGTGAAGAAACGCTGATTATTTACCCTGTCGAGCATGACCGCTTAGATATTTTTAACCATTTCTTAGTACCCGCCGACATTGAGCCAGCCCAAGTGCGCACCTCAGAGCTGACAGTGATGATGATGCAGCTGGTCGCCAGTGGTCGTGGCGTTTGCTGTTTGCCTAACTGGGCGCTGCATGAGTACAGCTCCAAGGGCTACGTTAGCGCGCGCCGCTTAGGTGCAGAAGGTTTATTTTCGACTCTGTATGCGGCCGTGCGCACCGATATGCTCGATGCGGCTTTTATGCAGGACTTTTTACTGACAGCAAAAGACACCTCCTTTACTACTTTGGCGGGCGTCAGCGCGGTGAAAGAGTAACTTGGCGGAGTTGATTAGCCGAGCAGGATAATTGCCCAAACAGCAGCAATGGTTGCCATGCCAATCAATTGTGCAGCACTGCCCATATCTTTAGCGTTTTTTGACAAGGGATGTCGCTCTAAAGAAATGCGGTCAATCGCTGCCTCAATGGCTGAATTGAACAGTTCGATAATCAGCGACAATAAGCACACGGCGACCATCAACGCCTGCTCTCCCCGCGTGACTGGCAGGAAAAAACTGAGCGCAATTAAGATGATATTGAGAAACAGCAACTGACGAAACGCAGCCTCGCCGACAAAGGCGGCGCGCAAACCCGCTAATGAATAGCCGGTAGCGTTAATGATACGGCGTACACCGGATTGGCCTTTAAATGGCGACATAGGTACCTTAAGACAAGACCATGCAACACGTATTTCAGTAGTATGGCGTCCTTGCCAACATCACACTACCCAGTAGCACGTTTTACTCGCTTTGTGGAATCGATTCCATCTGCTGCAATAACAAAGCCGCTTGAGTACGAGTACGCACATTGAGCTTACGGAAAATGGCGGTAACGTGTGCTTTTACAGTGGCTTCAGAGACATTTAAGTCATACGCAATTTGCTTATTGAGCAAACCATCACACACCATGGTCAGTACGCGGAACTGTTGTGGGGTTAAGCTGGCCAAACCTGCACTGGCGGCTTTTTCGTCTGCGCTCACTGCGGCTGTTGCTGCAGTTTGCGCCGGCCACCAGACATCACCATCAAGCACCACTTGCACAGCTTTTTGAATATCTTCTAGCGGACTGGATTTTGGAATAAAACCGCTCGCACCAAACTCACGCGAACGCGCCATCACCATTGCTTCTTCTTGCGCTGAAATCATCACCACTGGAATCTGTGGGTACTGCCCCCGCAGTAACACTAAACCAGAAAAACCATGAGCGCCTGGCATATTTAAATCCAGTAGCACTAAATCCCAATCTGATTTTTCTTGTAAACAACTTTCTAGCTCAGCAATATTTTCTGCTTCCACTAAACGAACAGTACTACCCAGACTCAAGGTTAGCGCTTGACGCAATGCGCTGCGGAACAGTGGGTGGTCATCTGCAATCAGTATTTCGTAGGCAGCCATCATTTAAGTCCTGTTTCTTTATTATAGTAGCTCTGCGTCACTTGCTTAGCTCTGACGGAGCGGTCAGTTAGGATACCACAAAGTACCACTACGACTGTTTTGCAAATATTCGCAAGCAGATATGTCACTGTATTGGGCGTCACCGTGTTGCGATTATAGTACAAAAAAATTAGCCAAAGGTCTTAGTTTGGTGAGAATAATAATATTTTTCTTCGGCAAGTGACGCTGCAGTCATCAGTAACGAATAAAGTGCTCACGGTAATACTGCAACTCAGCAATTGACTCTTTAATATCTGCTAACGCTAAGTGCGCTTCACCTTTTTTAAAGCCATCACGAATCTCAGGGGCCCAGCGTGCGGCCAGCTCTTTGACGGTCGAGACATCCAAGTTACGGTAATGGAAATAGGCTTCTAGCTTCGGCATGTGGCGGTGTAAAAAGCGTCGATCTTGGCAAATGCTGTTACCACAAATGGGTGAGGCATTGGCGGGCACCCACTTTTCTAAAAATGCCAAAGTCTGGACTTCGGCTTCGGCCTCAGTGATGCGGCTATCGCGCACGCGCTGGGTTAAACCACTGCTACCGTGTTGACGCGTATTCCACTCATCCATGCCGGCCAGCACCTCATCCGATTGATGAATCGCCAACACCGGGCCTTCTGCAAGGATATTGAGCTGGCTATCAGTGACGATGGTGGCCATTTCAATGATCAGATCATTATCGGTATCAAGCCCGGTCATTTCCAAGTCGATCCAAATTAAATTTTGTGCACTGTACATGGCTCACCCCTTAATCATAAAACGCGCTAACTCAGTTAGCAGCAGTATTTAAATGCAGTTTTTTAAGACATCAACTAATGTCTGGTTCTGCTCGTCAGTGCCGATCGTGATCCGTAAAAACTGATCAATCCGTGTTTGTTTAAAGTGGCGCACCAACACACCTTGCTCACGCAGCTGGGTTGACAGCTGTTGTGCATCACGCTTGGAGTGACGCGCAAAAACAAAGTTTGCCGCCGATGGCAGCACTTCAAAATCGAGCGCCGTTAAAGCTTCAACAAGCCACTCACGGCTGGCAATGACTTTATTGCGAGTACTGTGGAAGTGTTCCACGTCAGCAAAAGCAGCGGCTGCTCCGGCTATTGCGGCACGGTCCAATGGATAGGAGTTAAAGCTGTTTTTAATCCGCTCTAAACCTTCAATCAGATCAGGATGACCGACGGCAATACCAACACGCAACCCCGCTAATGAACGGGACTTGGATAAGGTTTGCGTCACCAGCAGGTTATCGTATTTCTTCACTAAGCTGATTGCCGACTCACCACCAAAATCGATATAGGCTTCATCAACCAGTACCACTGAATCGGGGTTGGCTTGAAGAATCTGCTCAATTTTATCCAGCTCTAACAGACAACCTGTTGGTGCGTTTGGATTGGGAAAAATAATCCCACCATTGGGCTGCTGATAATCTTCAGGGCGAATCTGGAAGTGCTCATCCAGCGCGACAGGCTGCTGCTCAATGCCGTACAAGCCACAATAAACCGGATAAAAACTGTAGCTGATATCGGGGAATAACAGTGGTTTGCCGTGCTGAAATAAACCATGAAAGGCATGCGCCAGCACTTCATCAGAACCATTGCCGACAAATACATACTGCGGACTCACTGAGTAATAGTCAGCCACCGCGAGCTTGAGTAGATCGCAATTTGGATCAGGGTATAAACGCAAGTCATCACTGATTTGCGCTTGCATCGCCGCCAAAGCTTTGGGCGAGGGTCCGTAAGGATTCTCGTTGGTATTGAGTTTAATTAAACGTGCAATCTTTGGTTGTTCACCTGGCACATAAGGTACCAGCGTATTAACAAAAGGACTCCAAAACTTACTCACGTGTAACGCTCCTAAACTGAGTCAGTCAGCACTGTGTGCATGACGATGTTAATGCTCAATCACCGCGAAAATCAGCGGTCTGTATCAGTGCTAATCGGCTTTAATGCGATATTCAGCTGAGCGCGCGTGCGCCGTCAAGGACTCACCACGGGCCAGCACCGATGCCACTTTACCCAACTCAGAAGCGCCTTCTGGGCTGCAATAAATAATTGATGAACGTTTCTGGAAATCATAAACGCCCAGCGGTGACGAGAAGCGCGCTGTGCCAGAGGTTGGCAGAACGTGATTGGGTCCTGCGCAATAATCGCCTAAAGCTTCTGCGGTGTAACGGCCCATAAA
>JAAXZZ010000023.1 GCA_012719655.1 Gammaproteobacteria bacterium
GGCCTTTAACGTCTTGATTGTTGACGCTGCCGCTTTCTAGGATGATCTGGTATTCCTTGCCGTCTTTCTCAACTTGCTGCAAACGCACCAATAAGTAATCCCAGTCTTTAGCAAACCATAGGATAGTTTTACGCTTGCTTTGTGTTGGGTCACGTACGCGTTCTACTTTTACCGCATCCACTGTACCCACTTTTGTCTCGACACTTTCTTCGCCAAGGACACGGAAATCATAGGTATCCAGTTCGTCACCATCAAGCACTTGATATGACATGCTAGTTTCGCCTTTAGCAATGTCACGCTGTAAAGCCAGTTGATAGGACGATTTGTCTTGTACACCTTGGATCAGCGTCAGTTTAACTGGTGTGCCGCGATCACTGCCGGTGACCACTTGTGTGCTCCAGTCAAAATCATGCTTGATCTTTTTTGATTTGCCCATGCCATTGCGTGAATAACGGTATTTTTGTGGTTGGACGTCACCATTGTGGATGGTTAACCAACTGGTTTCACTTAGGCTGGCGACCAGCATCGAAGCGGAAAAGTCAAGTTTCCAACTGCCATCATCTTGAACTTGCAGGGTACGTTCGGCTTTGCCGCTAAAAGGTAATTGCTTCCAGTCAGCCGTGTAACTGGCCGAGAAAGGTTGCAGCTCGGCCGCCATTAGGCTGGCGGGAAGACTGAGTGCAGCTAAAAATAAAAATAGAACACGACGCATAATGTAGTCTCCTAAGATTGGAACTGAAAGCCAGAGATGGCTAAAGGTTGGCCGTCAAGTACTGCACCTTGCTGATTAAGTTGTAAGCGTTGTTCGGCAAACCAGCGCACGGCAAGCGGGTAAATTTTATGTTCAAGGGCGTGTACTTTTTCAGCTAACTGCTCTGCGTTGTCATGTGCCTGAATTGGTAATGCTGCTTGTATGACTACAGGTCCGCCATCGAGTTCCTCAGTGACAAAGTGCACGCTACAGCCGTGTTCTTTGTCACCCGCTGCAAGTGCACGTTGATGGGTGTTTAGCCCTTTGTGCTTAGGTAGCAATGAGGGGTGGATGTTAAGTAAGCGCCGAGCATAATGACGGGTAAACTCAGGAGTCAAAATACGCATAAAACCGGCTAAAACCACGAGGTCAGGTTGATGCTGATCAATCACTTGCATCAGTGCAGTGTCAAAGGCTAAGCGATCAGTAAAATCTTTATGATTGAGCACATGCTGGGTGATACCAGCGTGTTGTGCGCGAACTAAGCCATAGGCATCGGCACGATTACTCACGACAGCACAGATGCGTGCGTTAGGGTGATCTGCCAAATCATCAATAATGGCTTGTAGGTTGCTGCCTGATCCGGAGATCAGGACAACAATATTACAGATTTTAGAGTCGTTCATTAATGACTTGTTAAGTTGTTAAGAACAATACGATCAGCGTTGTCGTCGGCTGTTTGGATGTGACCAATCACCCATGGCTTTTCACCATTGGCCTGCAAGTGCTCAAGCACCGTTGCTTGTTGCTCAGCGGCCACGCAAATTACCATACCTACGCCGCAGTTGAGCACGCGATGCATTTCAACTTCTTCAACGTTGCCTTGCTCTTGTAGCCAGTCGAATACTGCAGGGCGTGTCCAGCTTGCCACATCAATTACAGCTTGCGAGTTGGCTGGCAGCACACGGGGGATGTTTTCTAATAAACCACCACCGGTGATGTGTGACATTGCTTTAACTGCGCCCGTTTCTTTGATCAGCTTGAGCAAAGGCTTCACGTAAATACGGGTAGGTGCCATCAGTAAGTCGCTGAGGGCTTGACCATTTAACTTTGTGGTTTGGATATCAACCTTTGCCACTTCAATGATTTTACGAATCAACGAGTAACCGTTGGAGTGTGGTCCTGAAGAAGGCAGGGCGATCAGCACGTCACCGGCTGTCACTGTCGTGCCGTCGATGATTTCAGATTTTTCTACCACGCCAACACAAAAGCCTGCTAAGTCATAATCTTCGCCACTGTACATGCCCGGCATTTCAGCGGTTTCACCGCCGACCAGTGCGCAACCCGCTTGCTCACAACCTTCGCCGATGCCGGTCACGACTTGTGCGGCGATATCGACATTGAGTTTGCCGGTGGCGTAGTAGTCGAGAAAGAATAAAGGCTCGGCGCCGCTGACGATTAAATCGTTAACGCACATGGCAACCAGGTCAATACCGATTTTTTCGTGTTTGTTCAGATCAATGGCTAAACGTAATTTAGTGCCGACACCGTCGGTGCCAGAAACTAAAACAGGTTGACGATAGCCTTCTGGAATTTCGCATAAAGCTCCAAATCCACCAAGACCACCCAGTACTTCAGGGCGTGCGGTGCGCTTGGCGACGCCTTTAATGCGTTCAACCAGTGCTTCACCTGCGTCGATATCAACACCTGCGTCCTTGTAGCTTATAGAAGTTTTATTGTTGCTCATGAATTGGGCCTTTGCGAAGTATGCGAAAAATACGATTAATTGCGCGATTTTATCAGGCTTCAGGCCGAGCGGCCATCATCGGAGCATTAAAGTGAAGATTAAACATGCAAGAAATAAGCTAAAGTCAGGCTTAATAATCAACTGAGTTGTTTAACGATGGGTTTCAGGCGCTGGCTAGAGCTCGACACGGGCCGGCTGGTAACCGAGTTTTCGATAACGTACAAAGTTTTGCCGACAGATCTGCAGCAGTTCTGGCTCTTGGTTAACGATTTCAATCACTCGAATAAAGCAGTCAAGGTGCGTTGAAATATCTTGGTGTAAGTTAATCAATACCGCCTCACGTACATGGGGCTGCTCATTGAGGCCGATCACTACAGGTGCACTTGCGTTCTCGCTGTGCAGTTCGTGCGGGATAAAGCTTGGTTTGCGAAACGTCCAGAGCAGCGCATCCAGCTCTGCCTGCTGCGCGGCGTTGCTGCAACGGATAAACGTCATAAAGCCTGCACGCCAGGCTTTATGTGCCAAACGGCAGGCCGCATTTAAGCGGTCTGCCGTTTGTGTGGTCGGTAATACGTAAAACTCGACTTTCACTGCGCGCGATCCAGTAAGTATTGGCTTAACAAGGGTACTGGGCGACCGGTTGCGCCTTTTTCTTTACCGCCGCTGATCCATGCTGTGCCGGCAATATCCAAGTGCGCCCAAGGGTAGTCTTTGGTGAAACGTGATAAGAAGCAACCAGCGGTAATACTGCCGGCTTTAGGGCCGCCAATGTTAGCGATATCGGCAAAGGGGCTGTCGAGTTGCTCTTGGTAGTCATCGAACAAGGGTAGCTCCCAAGCGACATCACTGGCTTGTTGACCTGCACTGAGTAAACTCGCCACCAATTCTGGGTTGTTACCCATGAGGCCGCTCGTGTTACTGCCTAAGGCGACGATGCAAGCACCGGTTAGAGTCGCCACGTTGATTACTGATTGTGGGTTAAAGCGTTTTACGTAGGTCAAAGCATCGCACAGGACTAAGCGGCCTTCCGCGTCGGTGTTAAGAATTTCGACGGTTAGACCGCTCATTGTGGTAACGATATCGCCAGGTCGAGTCGCACCGCCACTGGGCATATTTTCTGCACAGGCCAATACGCCTATTACGTTGATCGGCAGATTTAGCTCCAGCAAGGTTTTAAAAGTTCCCAACACACTGGCTGCACCGCCCATGTCATACTTCATTTCATCCATGCCAAGGCCTGGCTTGAGGCTGATGCCACCTGAATCAAATGTAATACCTTTACCGACCAACACATAAGGCTGTTGTGATTTATCGCTACCTTGATAGTTCATCACAATCATGCGCGGCGGCTGATCACTGCCTTGCGCAACAGCCAGTAGGGCGCCGGCACCAAGGGCTTTTAGTTCTTTCTCTTCTAATACTTCAACACTGAGTTTTTTACTTGACTTGGCCAGTTGTTTGGCTTGCTCGGCCAGGTAACGCGGATGACAGATATTAGGCGGCATATTGCCAAGATCGCGGGTGAAGGCCATGCCTGAAGCAATTGCTTTACCATGCTCGCAGGCGGCGCTGACCTGTTTATGCTGCTCTTTACTGCAGGCGAAAGTGATTTTTTTAAGCAGTACAGCAGGTGCTTTTTCAGTTTTGAACTGATCAAAAACATACAGGCCATCGGCTAGGCATTCGGCAACTAAGCGCGCGCTAGCATAGGCATCACGATTCTTGATCCGCAGATCGGTAAAGCCTAGTACGGCATCTTTAATCGAGAGGTTTTTTAAAACATTTAATAACGCAGTGATCAATTTGCGTGTCGCGCGGTCTGACAGTTCAGCCTCTTTACCAATGCCAAGCAATAACACACGCTGGGCGCTAAGATTAGGTAAACTGTGCAGCAATAAGGTTTGTCCGAGTTTGCCTTGGATATCACCGGCTTTTAGATGTGCACTGATTGCACCGCCAGATAAGCTGTCGATGAGTTGACCTTGGCTGTCGAGTTGCAGTTGTTCGTTAACAGTTAACACAAGTGCGCTGGTTTTAAGTGTTTCAACTGAACTGGGTTTGACTAAAAAGTCCATACTCAATGATCCTCAAGACAAAGATAGATAGATGCAGGATAATACTGTTCGTTTGTGTCGGCGTGTAGGTACACTGCCATAATTGGTGTGACTAGTGTGGGCCGCGATAGGCGGTTTTGACAAGCTCGGAGCGTTTACTTGATAGTTTTTCGTTATCTTTCTCGAGAAGTATTGCTGACTTTTAGTGCAGTCAGCGCGGTGTTGTTGGTCATTATTATGAGCGGACGCTTTATTAAGTACTTAGCGCAAGCTGCGCAAGGGGTGCTTGATCCAGGTGTATTGTTAATGGTGATGGGTTACCGAATTCCTGGTTTTTTACAGTTGATTTTACCATTAGGCTTGTTTCTTGGCATTTTGCTGGCTTATGGGCGTTTGTACCTCGACAGTGAAATGACCGTGTTATCGGCTACAGGCATGAGCGAACAGCGCTTATTGTCTTACACCTTGGTACCAGCAGCGTTAGTCGCGCTGCTGTGTGCTTGGTTAAGTTTTGTGCTGGCTCCGCAGGGTGTGCAAAATGTGGCGCAGATTCTTAATGCGCAAGATGCTCTGACTGAGTTTGATACCTTGGTGCCAGGGCGCTTTCAATCAATGCGTGACGGTTCGCGAGTGACTTATGCGCAAGAGTTGTCCAGCGGCCGTGATGTGCTGCATAACGTGTTTATTTCTGAAAAACGTCAAGAACGATCCTCCGCGGGTAAAGAAAATGCCATTACAGTGTTAGTGGCGAAAACGGGTCGACAAGAAATTCAAGAAGACGGCAGTCGGTATTTGATCTTGCAAGACGGCTATCGTTACGACGGCACACCGGGTGAGGCAGATTACCGTGTGATTCACTACGACACTTACGGTGTTTTGTTACCTAAACCCATTGTTGAAGTTAAAGTCGGCGAGCGTGAAACCATGAGCACAGGCGAATTGCTACGCAACCATCATCCGCGAATGCAGTCGGAGTTGCATTGGCGATTATCGTTTCCGATCTTGGTCTTGATTGTGACTTTAATTGCTGTGCCGTTGGCCCGCGTCAATCCGCGTCAGGGACGTTTTTTAAAGTTGCTTCCTGCTATTTTGTTATACATGGCCTACTTAGCCTTGCTGGTGGCGGCGCGCAGCGCTCTTGATAAGGGCAAAATGCCTATTGGACTTGGACTATGGCCTGTGCATGCTTTGTTTTTGCTTATTGGTTTGCTGCTGGTGTATTGGCAACCGATTCAGTTGCGTTTAGCGCGGTTGCGTGCAGGCAAGGAGGCGCAGCATGCGTAGGTTAGATCGCTACATCGGTAGCACAGTTTTTATCGCCATTATTGCTGTGCTTGGCATTATCACCGGCTTAGCACTCTTATTTGCCTTTATCGATGAGCTCAATGATGTGCAGGGCGCTTATACATTGTGGGGAGCCGTCAGCTATGTTGGCTTAACAGCGCCGCAGCGTGTTTACGATATGTTGCCCATGGCTGCTTTAATTGGCTGCTTGGTCGGGTTGGGCAGTTTGGCTAGTCACAGTGAGCTGACAATTATTCGTGCGGCCGGTGTGTCGATCAGGCGGATTGTTTGGGCAGTGATGAAGCCCATGCTGGTGTTGATGCTACTGGGTATTTTAGTCGGAGAATATTTAGCACCTTGGACCTCAAGCATGGCGCAAGCCAATCGTTCTTTGGCCCAGTCAGTTGATAAAGCGCAAAGTTCTAAGCACGGTATGTGGCACCGTCAAGGTGATGAATATATTCATATCAACGCCGTACAGCCGGGTGGGAAGCTCACTGGGGTGACGCGTTATGTGTTTGATGATCAACAACGTTTGCTGCGTTCGAGCTTTTCCCAGCAAGCGCTTTATCAAGATGGTTATTGGTTGCTTGAAGATGTTGTCTATACCGATTTGCAGGAACGCAGTACCTCAACGGCGCAAGCCAGCAGTGAGCGTTGGGATGTTGAAATCAGTCCACAGTTATTAAGTACGGTGGTGATGGAGCCGGATAACCTGCCAATTACCGGCTTGTGGCGTTACGCCAATTACTTAAAAGAGCAAGGCTTAAATGCCAATCGTTATTGGTTGGCTTTTTGGGTTAAAGTCTTGCAGCCGGTGGTGACAGCGGCCTTGGTGTTGATGGCGATTTCTTTTGTGTTTGGTCCTTTACGCTCGGTGACTTTAGGTCAGCGCGTCTTTACCGGTGTGGTCGTGGGCTTTGTCTTTCGCATTGCCCAAGATTTACTGGGGCCGGCCAGTTTGGTGTTTGGTTTCGCACCGATTGTGGCGGTTCTGTTACCGGCATTGATTTGCGCAATGTGTGGCTTTTGGTTGTTGCGTCGAGCGGGTTAGCGGCTTAAATATCTTCTGGATGATTGCCAATTGCAGATCGCGTAGTTAAAGTGTTGCCCCGTTTTATTTGTCGGGTCGACACTTATCATGACACCACTTGAACGCTATCAAAATGATTTACAGCGCGCCGACTTTTTTCGCGATGCTGCACAAGAAAATGCCGTGCGCCATTTGCAGCGCCTTTATGATGACTTAGTAGCAGAGACCCCGAACAACGGTCTATTTGGTCGTTTGCTGGGCAAGAAATCAACTAAGCCGATTAAAGGCTTATATTTCTGGGGTGGTGTGGGCCGCGGTAAAACCTATTTGGTCGACACCTTTTTTGATGCCTTGCCGTTTGAGCAGAAGATGCGCACGCACTTTCACCGCTTTATGAAGCGCGTGCATGAAGAGTTACGCACCCTTGATGGCGAGAAAAACCCTCTGGTGATCGTCGCCCAGCGTTTCGCTAAGGAAGCGCGAGTTATTTGTTTTGATGAGTTTTTTGTTTCTGACATCACTGATGCCATGATTCTTGCAGGCTTATTGGAAGAGCTGTTTAAAAATGGTGTGAGTTTGGTGGCAACTTCTAATATTGTTCCCGATGGTCTATACAAAGATGGTTTACAGCGTGCACGCTTTTTACCCGCCATTGCTTTGCTAAAACAGCATACTGAAGTGGTTAACGTCGACAGTGGCATTGATTACCGCTTGCGTGCCTTGGAGCAGGCTGAGTTGTACCACTATCCGTTAAGTGATGCCGTTGAGCAGGCGTTAGAAAAAAGCTTTCGCAGCTTGTTATTAGACAACTGCAAAATTCTTGAAAATGAGCCATTGACTGTCGAGAATCGCACTATCGTTGCACGTAAAATCGGTAATGATGTCGCCTGGTTTGATTTCCGTGCCTTGTGCGATGGTCCACGTAGTCAGAATGATTACATTGAGTTAGGTAAAATTTACAGCGCTGTTATTTTATCTAATGTTGAGCAGATGAGCACTAAGAATGAGGACATTGCAAGGCGCTTTATTAACTTAGTTGATGAGTTCTATGATCGCAGCATCAAGTTAATTATTTCAGCAGAAGTGCCGCTTAAAGACTTGTATGTAGGTAACCGCTTACAGTTTGAATTTCAACGTACTTTAAGTCGTTTGCTAGAAATGCAATCCCATGAGTTTTTAGCTCGGCCGCATCGATCTTAAAGGTGCAGCCTTTTTAACCAGCAGCATTACCAGAGAGCAGATATGATGCAGCGGGCCACTCAATCTGATCTGCTATTAATTGTCGTGACTTTGGTTGCAGCAATCAGCTGGATGTTTTCTAAAGAAGCGATCGCCTTGATGCCGCCATTGCTGTTTATGGGCTTACGTTTTTTACTGGCAGCCGCTTTATTAGCTTGTCTTGGCAGTCGACAACTTCATCAATTAACCCGCGAGCATGTGCTGCGCAGCATTCGGGTTGGTATTGTTTTTGGTGTTGGCATGCTGTTTTGGGTGCTTGGTCTAGCGCATAGCGAAAGCATGGGTGAGGGTGCTTTTTTGACCAGCTTAGGCGTACTGCTGGTGCCGATTGTTGCGCGAGTGTTGTTTGCTGAGCCGGTGCCACGCAGTACTTGGTTGGCGATACCCGTTGCGCTGCTGGGTATGGCGATGCTTTCCCTGGCGCATGGTTTTGCTGTGAGTGCCGGGCAGTTGTATTACTTAGTTGCGGCAGTGGCCTTGGCAGTGTTTTTTACCTTAAACACCCGTGCCGCAACCATCTCCACGCGGCAGGTTACAGCGCGGCAAGCAGCGACTACAATGACTGCAGTTGATCCTTTGGCCTTAACTATCATTGCTTTAACCACGGTTGGCTTAGTGACGCTGCTGTGCTCAATGCTGTTTGAGACTGCGATGCTGCCTGCTGTGCAGTGGTCATTTAATGTATTTTTTTGGTTGTTTGCCAGTGCTCTGGTTGGAACGGCGGCACGTTTTTGGTTGCAAACCTATGCGCAAAGTTTGACCACGCAAACCAGTGGCGCTGTAATGCTGATTCTTGAGCCGATTTGGGTGGCCTTGTTTGCCGCTTTATGGTTTGGTGAAACTTTAGCAACCTTACAATTGCTGGGGTGTGTGATGATATTTTTTGCGTTATTGGTCAATCGCTGGCAAATGTTGCGATCAATTATGACGCGCCGCGGTCTTTAAATTAGGATGCGTGCGATATGTATTGCAATGTTATGGATTGATAACTGCTGTGCATTGCTAAGTAAGAAGCAGTTGCCGTGATCGCGCAGGCTGTTTATGGTAGGCGCCTTGCCTGGTTTAACCGTTAGAGAGAGTAAACATGCGATTTTTTATTGGCTTTGCTGCCGCACTGATGTCTTTTGCAACAGTTACTGCGAATGCTGAGCCTGTGGTAGGGCTGTATCAAGTTCGTGAAGAATTGGTCAGTCAGGAAAGTGAAGTGCGTGATGCTGGGTTACAGCAAGCATTTATCACCTTAATGCAGCGCTTAACGGGGCGTAAAGAGGCTGCGCACGTTGCAGAGCTGGCAACTTACCGAGCTGATCCACAGTCGCTGATCAGTCGTTATGGTTATGACGGCAATACCTTAATTGTTAATTTTGATCCACAAAGTGTGCAATCTGCTTTACGTGCAGCACAGTTGCCGCTCTGGGGAGACAACCGCCCTTTAGTATTAGCTTGGTGGTTGGTGGATGATGCGCAGGGTGTGCGCTTAGTCAGTGATGGCCAGCAATTGGCAACTGATGTGCAGAACGCGGGGCAGTATTATGGTGTACCGACACGCTTACCTATAGGCGATTTGGATGAGCAGTTACTCGCCAGTGCGGACGTGCTTAAGCAGGATGGGGCACAACAGATTCGTCAAATGGCGCAGCGTTATAATGCCGATGCGGTGTTGAGCGTACATGAACAGACCGATGGTCAAAGGTTGCAAGCGCAGTGGCAGTTATGGGTTGGCGATGAGCGTCAACAGGGACAAGTGACTGCTGAGACCTCGGTTGCCTTGGCGCAACAGGTTTTTTCAGTGGTAAATCAGCATCTGGCCGAACGCTTTGCAATTCAACCTGGACAGGGCGAAACCTTCACTGTACGTGTCGCAGCGATTGATCTGGAACGTTTTGTCTTGATGGAGCGCTTGCTTGAGCCTTTTGCAGCGCAGCTGCAAGAAGTCACGAAAGATTATGCGCAGTGGCAAGTACATAGCACTGCTGAGCAGTTGCGTGCACAGCTTGCTTTGGCGCACCTAAAAGAAACGGCGCTGCCAGCAGCAACGGTAGAGCCTGTAGCAATTGATGCAACGGAGTCTGATCTAGCACCGCAAAACTCACCAACAGTCACTGAGAGCAATGACCAGTTCCTGTATTTTACTTGGTAATGACTGAGATTGAGCTGATGGCAAAAAACATAACAGGTTGGTTGCTGGTGGGGTTATTAGCTCTTGTGCTGCTGACCTTCTATAAGTTATTACCCATTTTGTCGCCTTTTTTAGTCAGTATTTTATTGGCTTATATGGGCGATCCTCTGGTTGATATTTTAGAGCGTTATAAACTTTCTCGAACGTGGGGCGTCGTTTTAGTTTTTATTTTGCTCAGTTTAATTTTGCTACTCTTGCTGTTGGTGTTGATTCCCATGATTGGTCGGCAATTGGTCAGCTTATATGGGCTGACACCGCAATTGATTGATTGGCTGCAATACACTGCTGTGCCATGGCTGCAGACTCATCTAGGCATTAATGCCAGTGCTAGCAGTCTGAGTAATATCAAACAAATGTTTAGTGAGAACCTAGGGAAAACCACAGATATTGCTCAGTTACTCTTGAGCCAAGTCACTGCTTCAAGTTTGGCTTTTTTAGGCTGGCTGGCCAATATGTTGCTCATTCCCGTAGTAACTTTTTATCTGCTAAGGGATTGGGATATTTTAGTGGCAAAAATGCGTCGTTTGTTGCCACGTCAAAAAGAAGGCGTGATTGTTCAGTTGGTTGGTGAATGTCACGAGGTTTTGGGTGCGTTTATGCGCGGCCAATTGCTGGTGATGCTGGCGCTCGGTGTCGTCTACGCGATCGGGCTGATCACGCTCGGGCTTGAGCTGGGCTTGATTATTGGAGTCTTGGCCGGTTTCGCCAGCTTAGTGCCCTATATGGGATTTGCTGTGGGTATCAGTGCCGCACTGATTGCTGGTTTATTTCAGTTTGGTCTGGACCCTTATCCATTGCTGGGTATTGTTGCGGTATTTACCGTTGGGCAAATGCTTGAAGGAATGCTACTGACTCCCTTATTAGTGGGGGATCGCATTGGATTGCACCCCGTGGCGGTGATTTTTGCAATTTTAGCTGGCGGTCAGCTGTTTGGCTTTACCGGTGTACTGCTTGCGTTACCGGTAGCTGCAGTGATTATGGTTTTGCTGCGCAATATGCATAAGCTGTATAAAGAATCAAATATGTATGGGCAGTCGAGTGAGAACGACGCGCCTACCCGTCAGAGTGTGGCTGAGCAGGTAGAAGCTTGTGATCCGCCGCTAAATGAGTCGACATGAAACCCACCCAATTATCACTGGGGATGCGTCTACGTGACGACGCTACCTTTGCCAATTACTATCCAGGCGCAAATGCAGTTGCTCTGGGCTATGTTGAACATGCCTGTGAAGCTGAAGATCAGTGGATGGATGCTGTGCTTTACATTTGGGGCAATGCAGGCGTTGGGCGCAGTCATTTACTCCAAGCGGCGTGTGTGCGAGTAGAGGAACGTGGCGGCCGCGCCCTGTATCTACCTTTGGCTGAGCTGAGTGAATATGATCCAAATGTGCTGGATGATGTCGAAGCATGTGATTTGCTATGTCTGGATGATATTCAAGCTGTCGTGGGACAGGCGCGCTGGGAAGAGGCTTTATTTCATGCTTTTAACCGTTTACGTGATGCGGGTAAGCAATTATTAATTGCTGCTGATGCCGCGCCGCGAGAGTTATCAATTAAATTACCAGACTTACAATCACGTTTAAGTTTGGCTTTGGTCTTTCAGCTGCATGAGCTCAGTGATGATGATAAATTGCGTGCGTTGCAGTTGCGTGCGTCACGCCGCGGCCTGCAATTGCCCGATGATGTTGGGCGTTTTATCTTATCTCGTTCCGAGCGCAGTATGACGGTACTGTTTGATACCCTTGAGCAGTTAGATCGAGCCTCTTTACAAGCGCAGCGTAAGCTGACAATTCCTTTTCTAAAAGAAGCACTGGGCTGGCAGCCGCTAAAATAAAGGCGTGCGTGTTAATATGGTCAGTCCAACATTGAGATTTTAAATTCATGAGTACACAACAGCAGCAAGGTCCTAGTCTTACCGGCGTGCAAATTTATTTTCGTTTGTTGGGCTACATCAAACCTTACATCGGCATGTTTATTATCAGCATCATTGGCTTTCTGATTTTTGCCTCCACTTCACCAATGCTTGGTTATGTGCTGAAGTATTTTGTTGATGGCTTAGCTAACCCTGATGCTGTGCTATTTCCAAATATTCCTTGGATGGCTGATGTACGCCTATTGCAGGCAGTACCATTATTAATTGTGATTATTGCTCTATGGCAAGGCATTGGCTCATTTCTAGGTAACTTTTATCTGGCTAAAGTTTCGTTAGGTTTAGTTCATGACTTGCGCGTGCAATTGTTTAATAACTTGCTGACTTTGCCTAATCGTTATTTTGATAATCACAATTCTGGCCATTTGATTTCTCGTATTACCTACAACGTCACTATGGTGACCGGTGCTGCTACTGATGCCGTAAAAGTCATAGTACGTGAAGGTATGACCGTGGTGTTTTTGTTTTGCACCTTGCTGTGGATGAATTGGAAACTGACCTTGGTGATGGTAGCGATCTTGCCAGTGATTGCTTTGATGGTCAGTAGCACTAGCAAAAAATTTCGCAAACAAAGTAAAAAAATTCAAGTGGCGATGGGGGATGTCACTCATGTCGCCTCAGAGACGATTCAGAATTATCGCGTGGTGCGTAGCTTTGGAGGCGAACGCTACGAGCAACAGCGTTTTTTAGACTCCAGCACCAGTAATACTGAAAAACAACTGCGCATGATCAAAACCAACGCTGTGTATACGCCATCTTTGCAGTTGGTCATTTACACGGCGATGTCAGTGTTGTTGTTTTTAGTCCTGTTGCTGCGCGGTGACTCGTCGCCGGGTGATTTAGTGGCTTATATTACCTTGGCTGGCTTGCTGCCTAAGCCGATTCGTCAGTTATCTGAGGTCAGTTCGACTATTCAAAAGGGTGTTTCCGGTGCTGAAAGTATTTTTGAGCAGTTGGATGAAGTGCCAGAAAATGATTCTGGGACGGTTGAGCTGGCGCAGGTGAGTGGTCAGCTTGAAGTGCGTGATTTGACCTTTACCTATCCTAATAGTGACAAGCCTGTGCTAGAAAACATCAGTTTCACCGCTGAAAAAGGCCAAATGGTGGCGCTGGTTGGTCGCTCTGGCAGTGGTAAGTCTACTTTAGCGAACTTGATTCCGCGCTTTTATGAGCATCAGCACGGCCAGATTTTATTGGATGGTGTTGATATTAAAGACTTTACTTTGACGAATTTACGCCGGCATATGGCTTTGGTGACTCAGCAAGTGTCTTTGTTTAATGACACTGTGGCAAAAAATATTGCCTATGGCGATCTTGCGGATGCTTCGTTAGAGGAAATTGAGGCCGCTGCGCAAGCCGCTTATGCGGCAGAGTTTATTGAGTGCATGCCGCAAGGCTATGACACTATTGTTGGCGAAAATGGTGTGCTGTTATCGGGTGGACAGCGTCAGCGTTTGGCGATTGCTAGAGCGTTACTGAAAAACGCTCCTTTATTGATTCTTGATGAAGCTACTTCTGCTTTAGATACTGAGTCGGAGCGCCATATTCAGGCAGCGCTAGACCATGCTGTGCAAGGGCGTACCACTTTAGTGATTGCCCACCGTCTGTCCACCATTGAAAAAGCTGATTTGATTTTAGTGATGGATCAGGGGCGTATTGTTGAGCGTGGTAATCACCAAGAGTTGCTGGCGCAAAATGGCTATTACAGTCGTTTGCATGCCACCCAGTTTCAAGAGCTAGGGTCAACGGCCGAGGCCGAAGAATGAGTGCTGCCAATTGCTATCAGTTGTCTGATTTACTCTATTTAATGGCCCGCTTACGTGACCCTGAAAACGGTTGTCCGTGGGATCTACAACAGGACTTTGCCAGTATTGTTCCGCACACTTTGGAAGAAGCCTATGAAGTGGCTGATGCTATTGAGCGCGAGGATTTTGCCCATCTACCCAGTGAGCTGGGCGATTTGCTGTTTCAGGTGGTGTATTACAGTCAGCTTGGTCAAGAACTGCAGTTGTTTGATTTTGCTACCGTGGTGCACAGCATTACTGAGAAGCTGGTGCGTCGTCATCCGCATGTGTTTGCTGATGGTCAGCTATATGCGACCACGCAAGCTGTGGCGGTTAATAGTGATCAGGTTAAAGAGCGTTGGGAAGAGATCAAGCAGCAAGAGCGCGCAGAGCAGGCCGGATCTGAGCAAAGGGTTGGTATTTTAGCTGACATTCCCTTGAATATGCCGGCGTTGAGTCGTGCCTTAAAGATTCAAAAGCGCGCCTCCAGTGTTGGTTTTGATTGGAGCAGTTTGCCGCCTGTATTGGCTAAAGTGGATGAAGAGTTGCAAGAGGTACGCGACGCTTTGGCCAGTGGTGACCAGACGGCAATCAGCGAGGAACTGGGTGACTTGCTATTTGCTACGGTAAATGTCGCACGGCATCTTAAAGGGAATCCGGAAACTGCATTGCGCGCCGCGAATATTAAGTTTTCCGAACGTTTACAGGCAGTTGAGCAGCAGGCTCGGCAGCAGAATGTTGCTTTGAGCGACTGCACTGAGGCACAGTTAGACGCTATGTGGAATGTAGCTAAGCAGATGCTAAGCTCGGCAAAATAATCGTTTGGTATGTTGTTTTTTAAAATGATAGAAGACGGGTTTATAATCTCATGAGTTTATCTTTGCGCGATCAGATGCTTAAAGCTGGACTGGTCAACGAGAAACAAGTTAAGCAAGCCACTAAAGAGCAGAAAAGACAGCAACGCCTTGAGAAGAAAGGTGCGGTTGCAGTCGATGAGACGCAACGTCAAGCAGCGCTCAAAGCCATGGCTGAGAAGCAGCAGCGCGACCAAGAGCTCAATCGTGAGCAGCAAGAAAAAGCTGAGCGCAAAGCGCAAATCGCGCAGATTCGCCAGCTGATTGAAAATGCACGTTTACCGAAACTCAACAGTGAAGATTATTACAACTTTGTTGATCATAAAAAAGTAAAGCGCATTGCAGTCAATGACATGATACGCAATAAGCTCAGCAGCGGCAGTTTAGCCATTGTCAAGCATGGTGGTGGTTACGAAATTGTGCCGCGTGAAGCCGCGCTGAAAATCCAAGAGCGTGATGCGCAGCGTATTGTCTTGCTTAATGTGGTTAGCGAAGCGGCCAGCGATGATGATCCTTATGCGGCCTATCAGATTCCTGATGATTTAATGTGGTAAGTATCATTTGCTGAACTACCAGCACGCACAGACTTGTTTATAAGCTTTCGTAAAGCAGAATATATAGCTGCTTTGGGAGCGCGGGCAGCCTGCCCGCAGTGCAGCTTACGCAGAATTACTGTTTTTAGCACAGCAAAGTAGCTAGAACGTTATGCACATGCCGTCCCTTGAGGGTATCGCTTATCCCTCAACGGGTTATGGGAGCGCGGGCAGCCTGCCCGCATTGCAACTTACGCAGAGTTACTGTTTTTTAGCACAACAAAGTAGCCAGAACGTTAGGCGCATACCGTACCTTGTGGGTATCGCTTTTCCCTCAACGGGTCATCCTGACCTGATTCGGGCGCTTCGTCATCCATGACTCGCTCGTCGCGACATCCACAAGGCACTCATTGATCTGCGGCGTTGTTTGCGAGTTTCGCGCATGACGCTTTTTTGGGAGCGCGGGCAGCCTGCCCGCATTGCAGCTTACGCAGAGTTACTGTTTTTTAGCACAACAAAGTAGCCAGAACGTTAGGCGCATACCGTAC
>JAAXZZ010000002.1 GCA_012719655.1 Gammaproteobacteria bacterium
GAAGAACACGAATCAATTACTTGATTTTGCCTGCTTTGCAGATCACGTGCTTACGCACAACTGGATCAAATTTTTTGATTTCCAGTTTATCAGGCGTAGTACGTTTGTTTTTATCAGTCGTGTAAAAGTGACCAGTACCGGCACTTGACACTAAACGGATTAAATCACGCATGATGTTCCCCTTAAACTTTTAGGCCGCGAGCACGAAGCTCAGCCAATACTGTGTCGATTCCGCGCTTATCAATGACGCGCATACCTTTTGCAGATAAACGTAAACGTACAAAACGGTTTTCGCTTTCTACCCAAAAACGGTGGTGTTGCAAGTTTGGCAGGAAACGGCGACGGGTTTTGTTGTTGGCGTGGGAAACTTTATTCCCTGTAACCGGACCCTTACCGGTTACTTGACAAACTTTTGACATATCTCAGCCCTCGTAAACCACATGCTCAACCCAGCATGGGTTGGCTGCTTTAAAACATAATTGGATTCATAGGTCGTTAAAAACATGATGGTTTTTATAACCTGCATATTATTACCTAGACTTCGCCAAGGAACAACAGCGACACAAAATATATTGCGCCAAACTGGTTCTCTTAGAATCGAGCCGTGCTTTATAGCAGAAAGCAGCACACAGAGCAAGAATCGACTGAGTTATATTCTTCCAAGTAACCCAAACGATTATTACATCCAACCATTTTCAACCATCGATAATGGCTCACCATCACCCACAATAAAATGATCTAAAACCCGCACATCGCCCAAGGCTAGTGCTTCTTTTAAACGCTCAGTCAACACCTTATCGGCTTGACTGGGCTCGGCGACACCGCTTGGGTGGTTGTGGGTCAAAATCAATGCTGCCGCATTATTGGCCAGCGCGCGCTTGACCACCTGTCGCGGATAAACACTCGCGCCATCAATGGTGCCATAAAATAAGACCTCAAAGGCCAGCACCCGATGTTTGGTATCCAAAAACAAACAGGCAAACACTTCATGCAATTCGTGACGCAACTTAGCCTTGAGAAAATCACGTACGGCCTGCGGACTTTCTAAAGCCGATTCACGCTGGATGCTGGCGGCTAAATGTCTACGCCCCATTTCCAGCACCGCTTGCAACTGCGAGTACTTCGCCGGCCCCAAACCTAAATGACTGGTAAAACTGCTTTGATCAGCCTCCAACAGTTGCCGCAAGCCACCAAAGGCACTGAGCAGATCACGCGCCAACTCCACCGCATTACGACCTTGCACCCCGGTACGTAAGAAAATAGCCAACAGCTCCGCATCAGATAATACATTTGCGCCATACTCCAAAAGACGCTCACGGGGTCTTTCGTTAACTGGCCAACTTTGCATACTCATAGACAAACTCCTTGTCACTTCATGGCGAGCGCTGAACCATTCAGCGCATTGCTTTAATAGCGTCCCTTAATGTGCGACCCTCTGCCTCTCAACCAGCGGCTATGTTATCTTAGACAAGATTTAAAAATTGGCCACTTTCGCTTTATTTCATACACTCGAACAACAGGCAGGTCCATGCAAAGGCTGTTTCAAAAACGCATCATTGTTGGTATTGGCGGCGGCATTGCAGCCTATAAAAGCGCTGAATTAGTGCGACGCTTACGCGACCTAGGCGCTGAAGTGCATGTAGTCATGACCCGTGGTGCGCGTGAATTTATTACGCCGCTGACCTTGCAAGCTTTGTCTGGCAATCCTGTGCATGTGGATTTACTCGACCCCAATGCTGAAGCGGCGATGGGGCATATTGAACTGGCGCGCTGGGCTGATTTAGTTCTAGTGGCACCCTGCACGGCTGACTTAATGTCACGCCTCGTACAAGGCGCGGCTAATGATCTATTGACGACGCTGATTTTAGCGACCGACGCGCCAATAGCACTGGCTCCGGCGATGAATCAAGCCATGTGGCACGACAGCGCCACCCAAGCCAACGCTGCGACCCTTAGCCAGCGCGGCTTTAAACTACTTGGCCCCGGTGCCGGCGTACAAGCCTGTGGTGATATTGGTTTAGGTCGCATGCTCGAACCTGATCTTTTAGCGCAAAGCGCGGCAGAGCTGTTTGCTTACCAAGCACTGACGGGTAAGCATGTGTTAATCACTGCAGGCCCCACACGCGAAGACATTGATCCAGTCCGTTACATTACCAATCACAGCTCTGGGAAAATGGGCTTTCATCTTGCTGAAGCAGCCGCTGAAGCAGGCGCACAAGTCACTTTAGGGTGTGGACCGGTGCATCTCGCCACCCCTGATCGCGTGCAGCGCGTTGACGGCAATAGCGCGCGCGACATGCTAGCC
>JAAXZZ010000024.1 GCA_012719655.1 Gammaproteobacteria bacterium
CCTCGCTACTGTCGTTATTCCATTAACGAATCCTTCCAGGGCTCGATGCGGGCGCTACGCCATCCATGTCTTCTCTTGTCACGATAATAGCGAGGCGCTTGTAACCCTTAGCGTTGCCTGCAAATCCTAGTCATAAAGCCTGCAGAACAAAGCTCGTGAAGACCGTAGTTATGATGTAAGAAACTGCACTCTAAAAATTTTATATATAAAACTTAAATACAGCAGCGATTTCCACCTAGCCCAGTATCTCCGCTATAATTACCGGCTATTTTTTGAACTCTTTTCTTTGAGGCACTATCAGCATGAGCAAACAGGCTGCCGAAGTTGCGAAACGTCGTACGTTCGCTATTATTGCCCACCCGGACGCCGGTAAAACCACCATTACCGAACGCTTATTGCTGATGGGGCAAGCTATTGCCGTGGCCGGTACGGTGAAATCACGTAAATCCGACCGTCACGCCACCTCTGATTGGATGGCTATGGAGCAACAGCGCGGTATTTCCATTACCACCTCGGTCATGCAATTCCCTTACCGCAAGCACATGGTCAACCTGCTTGACACCCCAGGTCACGAAGACTTCTCCGAAGACACCTATCGCACCCTGACGGCAGTCGACAGTGCTTTGATGATGATCGACGGTGGTAAAGGGGTTGAGCCACGCACCATTGCCTTAATGAATGTGTGTCGTATGCGTGACACGCCAATCATCAGTTTTATCAACAAATTAGACCGTGATATTCGCGATCCAATTGAGTTGCTCGATGAAATTGAATCGGTACTCGGCCTGAAAGCCGCGCCCATTACTTGGCCGATTGGCTGCTACCGTGAATTTAAAGGTGTGTATCACCTCACCGATGATGTGATTTATGTGTACACCCCAGGCCATGGCCATGAGCGCACCGAGACCAAGCTGATTCAAGGTCTTGACAGTGTTGAAGCTCGTGCACACATCGGCGATCTATACGATAAATTTGTCGAAGACCTTGAACTGGTACAAGGCGCCTGCCATGAATTTGACCATAGCGAGTTCCTTCAAGGAAAACTGACCCCCGTATTTTTCGGTACCGCGCTGGGCAACTTCGGCGTTGATCACGTACTCGATGCCTTTGTCGATTGGGCGCCAGCGCCGCAGCCGCGTATGGCCAATGAGCGTAAAGTATTGCCCAGCGAAGAGACTTTCAGCGGCTTTGTATTTAAAATCCAAGCCAATATGGACCCGCGTCACCGCGACCGTATTGCCTTTATGCGCGTATGTTCAGGTAAATATGAGCAAGGCATGAAAATGCGCCATGCGCGCATCAATAAAGAGATTCGTATTACCGATGCGCTGACCTTCTTCTCCAGCGAACGTGAGCGTCTCGAAGAAGCCTATGCCGGCGACATTATTGGTCTGCATAACCACGGTACCATTCAAATTGGTGACACCTTCACTGCCGGTGAAGATTTGTCCTTTACCGGGATTCCACACTTTGCACCAGAACTGTTCCGACGCGTGCGTTTGGCTGACCCATTGCGCGCTAAACAACTGCGCCAAGGTCTGCAAGAACTGGCTGAAGAAGGTGCCACCCAAGTATTCTTCCCTGAGCGCAACAACGACATTATTCTCGGCGCCATTGGTGTACTGCAGTTTGATGTGGTGGCCAGTCGTCTCAAAGAAGAATACAAAGTGGAATGTATTTACGAAGCCATTAACGTCTGGTCAGCGCGCTGGATTGAATGCAGTGATAAGAAAAAACTGCAAGAGTTTAAAGACAAAGCCCAAGACAACCTATCCATTGATGGTGGTGGCCATCTCACCTATTTGGCACCGACGCGCGTCAACTTAAGCTTGATGGAAGAGCGCTGGCCGGATATTAAATTTTTAGCCACCCGCGAACACCACTAAGCAAGTGCAGCTGGCGACATTCACCAACCGCTATGTCATCCTAAAAGTGCAGGTTAAGCCTGCGCTTTTTCTTGGAGCTGCCAATGCGCCTGATTGATAGCCACTGCCACCTGGATTTCCCCGCCTTTGACCAAGACCTCGCCGCAGTTATTGCTCACAGCCACGCACTGGGCGTTGAGAAAATGATTGTGGTCGGAGTGACCCGTCAACACTGGTCACGCGTGTGGGATACCGTTAACAACAACGCTGGATTATATGGCGCGTTTGGATTGCATCCGTATTTTCTTACTGAGCATCAAGACCGCGATCTGCAATTTTTAGTAGAGCAACTGAGCCTATACCGAGATCACCCCAAACTCTGCGCAGTCGGTGAAATCGGCTTGGATTTTCTCTTGCCAGAACTCGACCCTAAACAACAGATCCATTTATTTGCACAACAAGTCGCCATCGCTGCTGAGTTTCACCTGCCGGTCATTATTCACGCACGACGGGCCAACGCACAGGTTACGGCGATCTTAAAAAAAGCCAAATTAGCACGCGCGGGTATTATCCATGCTTTTTCTGGCAGTTATGAAGAAGCCATGGAATATATCAAACTGGGTTTTCTACTTGGTTTTGGCGGTGCCGCAACTTGGCCACGGGCGACACGTTTACAGTCGGTCTTAAAACGCCTGCCCATTGACAGTATTGCTTTAGAAACCGACAGTCCCGATATGCCACCGGCTTGGCTGGCTGGACAACGCAACAGCCCCGAACAGCTGCCAAGTATCTGTGCGCACCTAGCCGATATCTACGGCCTATCCAGTTCAGAATTTGCCGCACAGACCCGCACTAATGTGCAGCGTTTATTTGGCTGGTCTGCATAAGCTCACATCTTAAAGGCACTAATCAGCGTTTTTAGATGCTCTACTTGAACACTCATATCTTGACTGGCCTGTGCCGTTTCATCGGCACCTTGTGCGGTCAACTCACCGGTTTGGTTAATTTGCACAATATTCTGGTCAATATCGTGTGCGACCGCCGTTTGTTGTTCGGCAGCTGAAGCAATTTGCTGAATTTGATCAACAATCATCCCAACTGCCGCCAAAATGTTTTCTAGGGCATCCTGCACCTCGGTCGACTGCGCCACGGTCTCATCAGCCATCAAATGACTCGCACTCATCGCTTTAACCGCAGAGCTGACGCCGCTATGTAACTGACTGATCATCTGCTCAATTTCTTCTGTGGACTGCTGTGTACGTCGCGCTAAATTACGCACTTCGTCGGCCACAACAGCAAAGCCTCGACCTTGCTCGCCTGCCCGTGCTGCTTCAATTGCAGCGTTTAACGCCAACAGGTTCGTCTGCTCAGCAATGCCTTTAATAACATCCAATACTTGGCCGATAGACTTACTGTTGGCTGCTAATTGATTAATTACCACCACTGAGGTGTCTATTTCCTGCGCCAGCTTTTGAATATTGCTCACTTGCTGCTCGACACGCGCACGGCCAGTAATCGTATCATCATTGACGCTATGCGCATTGCTCACTGCCGCTGCCGCACTGTTAGCCACCTCTTGTGATGTAGCTGACATTTCATTCATAGCAGTGGCCACTTGTTCTATTTGCGCACGCTGCTGGGTGACCGCTTCATTACTTTGCGCAGAGACACGCTCAACACGTCGCGCCTGCCCTTCAACGTCATCAACAGTGCCATTGACTTGCTCAAGCAGCGCATGAATACGCTGTACTGTTTGGTTAAACGCACTGCCTAACTCGCCGAGCTCATCTTTACTTTGCACCTTAAAGTGCGCGGTCAAATCGCCAGCCGCCACTTGATCCATGACCACGCCTAGGCTGCGCAAGCTGGCTCGAGTTGACACATAAAAAGCGCCGTACAGATAGCCTATCAGTAAAAAAACCGCCGCCAGAGCACTGATTAATAGCACCATCTGCAAACGATAAGCCACTAAACGCTCTCCCAGCAAAACCTCTAAGTACTTGACGGTATCGCTATTTAATACGTGGGTTTTATTGATTAATGCTGAAATGTTTTGGTAAAGCTCATTCCAAGGTTTTTCCAGAGAATCAGCCATAATCACTTCATTTTCAAACAAACGCAGCGCATCCAGTAATGTCGAACGACTTTCAACAGCCGCCCCATTGAGCGCTTGAAATGCTGTAGAGCTGCCTGACAAGGCTTCTTTGAGCTTCATGTCATACTCAGCATTGAGTTTCTCTAGGCTGACCTGCAACTCATCTAAACGCGTGCTATTGGTGGAATCCAAATAACCTCGCGCCATAGACCGGCTTGCTACTGCTCGCCCTTCACCAAGGCTCAAGGTGACATCAGGCGTGACATCGGTGATCAAAGCTACCAAATGTCGCACTTCCAATTGTGTATCTTGGCTTAAGCCTGTCTGACTGGCGATAAAGCGATTAAATAAAATGCCTGAAGCCAATAGCTCACTGGCCAATACCGCCCTATTTTGCAAGGATGCTTCATTACGTGTGGCGGCCAGACGCTCTAACAACTCATCTCGCTTGACGGCAAAGTCAGCACGTTGCTCTTCATCCTCCACTAATAACTCTAAAGATTGCCATTGACTGCTAATATTTTGCTGCAAAGCTTCAATGCGCTGCTCTAACTCAGCGGTTGCCCCACCTTGACCAATAACCGCATTGATGCGCAGCAGATCATGCCAATCTTCAAGTTGCACAGTGGTTTTTAAACTTCGATCAAGCAGCTGCAAACCATTAATTTCAGTTTTTGTGTGCACAAAATCTCGGTAAGAGTCACGCACCAAGTAAAAATTGGTGACCAGCATGGGTATAAAAAACAACGCACTAATCAAGCTGAATTTCATACCAAAACTTAAGCGATTCATCAGTTTTATAGCTGGATAGAGTAAAAATTTCACAGCAGTTCCCCTAAGTATTTCTTATTATCTTTTACTGTTTGACTGACCGCATGCCATGCTCAGTAAATATTATTTTTTCTCATCTTGCGGCTTTAGTCGCTATAAGTCGAGCCTTTCAATTGATCATTTTATTAAAGGCTCTATCGACTGAGCGACAAACAACTTAAGATCAAAAATGAAAGATCAGAACCTTGAACTCTAATGCCGTATGCGGTGCGCTCATATGTAACTGTCTAGCCCACCGCTCAATGCAGTACCCTTGACAACTTTAAGCTTTGACGCAGGCCACATCATGAAACGTTTTTTTATTTTCTGCACACTTTTACTGGGTTGCGGCGCCTTACTCGCAACTTGGTACATTCAGGACGAATTGCCACAACGTTCTGGCAACCTGCAACTCGCTGCTCTGACTGCCGCTGTAGAGGTGCACTATGATGAGCGCGGTGTACCCCATATTCAGGCGCAAAACCAACTGGATGCTTACCGCGCCTTAGGCTATGTGCACGCCCAAGACCGCCTGTTTCAGATGGAAATCATGCGCCGTTTAGCTCGCGGTGAGCTGTCAGAAATACTGGGTGAAAAGACCATTGAGCTGGATCGCCTCTTTCGCACGCTGCGTTTACATGAGCACGCACAAAAATATGTGCAGAAAATTGATCACAATAGCGCCCCAGCACAGGCGGTACTGGCTTATTTAGACGGGATTAACCAATTTCAAGAAAAAGGTGCAAAACCTTTGGAGTTTGATCTGCTGGGCATCAGTCCACGCCCCTTTACTATGGAAGACACCATGAGCATTGTTGGCTATATGGCCTATAGCTTTGCTGCAGCGTTTCGTACCGAACCGACCCTAAGCTATATTCGC
>JAAXZZ010000025.1 GCA_012719655.1 Gammaproteobacteria bacterium
ACGCCATATTATTTAAATATTATGACTTAAAATAAAAAACCAGCTACGGCTGGTTTTTTTATTGTCGGCAATATAAGGTTCGCACTGTTTTGCTATCGTGAGATTTTCTTGCTGGTTTGCAGTGAGAAAACCAGTTGAGCGGCCTAGTATAGGTGGTTTTGTCGTTATGCTTGATTAAAATAAGTCAGCATCATTGCGGCGTGCTTCTCGCTGCAGCTGGTAAACGAAGCGTTCGATAATGCGTAGAGTGGCGCCGCTGGTTTGATGGAACATGAAGCCGCCTTGAGTTGAGTTGCCGTTCTCGTCTTTGTACAGGTGGCGCAGTTCGGCATTTAAAGTAATGCGGCCCGAGGGCAGGGCGAGTTCAAGCGTATCGTAGAGTTGGCCTGGTTGAAGATTGGCCGCTGGTGAGTTGATCTCGAGTTTGCAGCCTGTGGCGGAAATATCAATCAGTCGTGCTGAGATCCCTGTTTGCAGGGTTTTTCCGTTGATCTGAGCCATGATCGACAGTTCAGGCGGTATATTGGCACGGAAAGCATTTCTGCGTTGATGGTAGCTTACTTCTGTAGGTAAGCTCAGCCAGTAGCATGTGGCGTTTTATATGGTGTCGGCCAAGCCTTGTTGTGTGTGTGACCATGTCATGCGTACGCCATCACGGTAGGCGATAATAGTCACAGGCTCGCCGTTGAGTAAATGTCGCTCACCGGTGTTGGGAATAAGTTCATCATAGGCGATGCGGTTGTTTTCGCGATCAATATCAACAATATAGCTATGAAAAACTTGCTGGCGATCAGCGAAGGTCATGACTAATAAGTCGCGGTGCTGCTGAAGGCCACGTAGGTTACTGACGATTTCGATTGGCGAGGTCAGCAAGGTTGGCGGTTGTGCAGTACGGCTCTCTGAGAAGGAGTCAGGCACTATTAGAGTTTCCCTGTGTTTCTATATTGATAAAGAAGCTTTATGTGCACCGCAGTATAGCAGTGAGTCTGCTAATCGAATACCGCTATGCTTGACTGAAGGGGCGTTGTTTGGTGCTGGGAGCGGTGCTACCCGTTTTGTCATAAAGAGTGGGTGTGTCTGTGCCGCGAATAATATTAAGCATGCCGTTGACACTGATTTGATTGCTGCGAATAAGACGACCATTGCGTAAGTTAGCGGCTTGGCACTGTTCAAGTAGGTTGTTCAGTGATGCGCTCGTTTCGAGTAGCTTTGCGCCTATCGAAGATTGGCTAGCAAGCTGCTCTAAGCCTTGTTGGTCGGCGCTCAAGTGCTCTTGCATGAGGCGTTGGCTGCGTTCTTTGCTGTGTTGTTCGAGTTGACGTAAGTACGGTTGTTTTTGGGCCAGCAAATCTTGTAATGCGTCAAGCTTGCGCTCACTGAGCGCAGTGAACTCCTGTTCAAGGATATCCAATAGTTGCGTTGCGATGTTGATGTCGCTTAGCAAGATCTCAAGAATGCGTTGGTCGGCCATGATCAGCTTTTTCTGTTATGAATGTGGGCTTATATCAAAATTGAGCTTCTAAACCGAGCAGTTTATCCGCTACACGTTGGTTATCGATTTTATAGCTGCCTTCGGCAATTGCTTGCTTGAGTTGTGCGACTTTATCTGCGTTAACTTCAGGTTGTGCAGCAATTTTGTCGGTTAAGCGCTGCAGTTGGCGCGCATCTTTGCTCAACTGTACCGGTTCGCCTGTGCGAACTTGTTGAGTTGATTGATTAATGTCAGCCTGCTTGTCAGTCTGTTGTGGGTTGAGTTGAGCAGGGTTTTGGCGCACGCCAGTCGTCCCAGGTTTGCTTAAACCTGGTGTGTGATTGGTGCGATTAAATTCGATAGTCATAGTGTAGCCTCAATGCAATATAGGGTCGCTTGCATAACTGATCGGCAGCAGATCTTAAAACTTTAGAGGTTTTGATAGAATAAAAAAACGCGCTGACTGAGATTGACTTAACATTGTATAGGCTTTTGATTGCTCTACATTTTACTGCAGTGTGCTTCACATTGCCACCTCAACCTGTCCAGGGCCTGTGACTCGAGCATGTACAATACGTTGTGAGCGTGTATTGCGAACACGAATTTGCTGGCCGATTGCGCCTTCTTCCATGGCTGTGCCGGGCATGCGCACTGACATTGATCGAGCGCGTGCAATAATGACAACTTCATCGCCTTTGCTAACCGCTGCAACTGGCTTTAAGTAGTTGGCGGATATAATTTGATTGGGTTGCACTTGGCGAGTGAGCTTTTGACCAATAACATTTTCAAGATCAAGTATATAACCTTGCCTTAGACTGCTAATGTCGCGCTCTGCAAGTTGCACATCCGACGCTTGCACAACACTGTTGCGTGGTAGTGAGCGTGATGCTATTGCGACTTGACGATAAAGGTTCACCTGAGCGGGAACAAAAATTGTCCATGGTGTATGGGTGTCGCAGCGTACACGTAAAGTGACTCTGCCCAAGGGCTGTGCAGGGCTTTCTAAGCTCGTTTGTAAAGGCTCAGAGCAGGGTGGTAAGCGTAAGCGCGGGTCAAGACGGCCAATTGTTACTGTGTGGCGCCCAGTGATGCTATTGTCCGCTAGGTATTGTGCGGTAATTTTCTCAAGAAATGCTTCGCTGGTGCCGATAATGTTTTGCTGTAGCGTTTGTGCTTGAGTGCTAAATGCAAGCGCAGTTAAGCAGCACAGCCAAAATGCTTGGCTCAGCGCTCGATAGTGTATTTTTGTCTGCCAATTAAATGTCTTTATCTGTTTCATAGTGTAATTCAAAGCAAAAAGTATGCCGCATTTTCTTATCTGCGTGCAGCTTAAAAGTAAGGGGCTTAAGCATGTCAAGTATGATGGATTCAGTAAACCAGCGTACTCAACTCGTTGGGCAAAATCGTTTGGAGCTGCTGCTGTTCAGGCTTAATGGCCCTCAGTTGTACGGCATTAATGTGTTTAAAGTTCGGGAGGTATTGCAATGCCCGAATCTTACTTTGCTGCCAAAATCGAACCCCATTGTTCGTGGTATTGCCAGTGTGCGTGGTCGTACTATTCCAGTAATTGATTTGTCCCTAGCTATAGGTCGTGATGAGCATGAAAGCTTGCATGATGGCTTTGTGATCATTGCTGAATACAATATGATGGAGCAAGGGTTTTTAGTCGGTGCAGTTGAGCGCATTATTAATCTTAACTGGGAGGAGATTCACCCTCCGCCTAAAGGGACGGGTCGTGATCATTATCTAACGGCAGTCACGCGCTTTGATGATCAGCTGATTGAAGTGATTGATGTTGAGAAAATATTAGCAGAGGTGTCGCCAGCGCCTGAGGAGGTTTCTGGTGATGCTTTAACTGAGCAATTGCGTATTAGCGCGCTGAATAAAAAAATTCTTATCGTAGATGATTCTTCTGTCGCGCGTAAGCAGGTGTTGCGATGCTTGCAGGCATTGGGTGTGGCAGTGATAGCGCTGAATGATGGGCGCTCGGCCTATGAATACTTAAAGGGAATGTTAAGTGAGGGTAGAGACCCTGCTACTGAGTTGTTAATGCTTATATCAGATATTGAAATGCCAGAAATGGATGGTTACACGCTAACCGCTGAAATACGTAATGATGCGCGTCTGAAAGATTTATATATTTTATTACACTCGTCGTTGTCGGGTGTTTTTAACGAGGTAATGGTGAAAAAAGTTGGCGCAAATGATTTCTTGGCTAAATTTCGCCCTGATGATCTAGTTGATCGAGTTGTTGAGCGCATAAAGGTAGTTGATGGGCTATAATTGCGATTAGTTTGTTTAGTGGCTATCAATTTATTTAAGCGCTATTTTTTGAAAAGGCGGTCAATGTGCCAGTGACGCAATCTGAGTTTAATATGTTCAGACAGTTTCTCGAAAGCAAGTCAGGTATTGTGTTAGGCGATAACAAGCAATACTTAGTAACGAGCCGCTTAAAGAAGCTGCAAAATGAACACGGTATAAAATCTCTGACCGAGTTAATGGCGCGTATCAATGCACAGCCCCGTGGTGCATTACAAGAGCAAGTGATTGATGCAATGACCACCAATGAAACATTGTGGTTTCGCGATACGTATCCTTTTGAAGTGATGAAGAACAAGGTGTTGCCAGAGTTATTGGATAAGCAGCCAAATCAACGTTTGAGAATTTGGTCGGCAGCTTGTTCTTCAGGGCAAGAGCCTTATTCCTTGTCCATGACTATTGATGAATATGAACGTGCCAATCTAGGGTCAGTTAAATTGACAGCGCAAATTGTCGCTACAGATCTGTCGCCTAGCATGCTGCAAGCCTGTAAAACAGGAGAATATGATAGTTTATCGATTGCTCGCGGTTTATCCCAAGAGCGTTTGCAGCGCTATTTTGATAAAACAGCAGAAGGGCGCTGGGCTGTTAAGCAAGCAATTAAGAGTCGTGTTGAGTTTCGACCACTTAACTTGCTCGACAGCTATGCTGCTTTAGGTAAGTTCGATGTGGTTTTTTGTCGAAATGTACTCATCTATTTTTCGGCAGAAGCTAAGAAAGACATTTTGACTCGTATACATGCAACTTTAAAAACAGGCGGTTATTTGTTTTTGGGTGCATCTGAGGCGCTGAATACCTTGCCTGATTTGTATCGTATGGTGCAGTGCAATCCGGGCATTATTTACCAAGCCAAATAATATAAAAACGGCCTATCTTGTATAGGCCGTTTTTATTTCTAATGTTTAAAAAATGCAAAGTTATCAGCGCGCGCAGCAGGCCAGAAACGTTGGAAAACAATGTGTTCCGGCAGCTTGTCATCATTGAGTAAAGCACCGGGCTCCAGATAAGGATGCAAGGTTGATAGCGAACGCACTAAGGTGGGTGAAACACGTCGAATGAAGTGCTCAGGCCCCAGCTCTCCAGGGTGTTTTAGGCCTGCCGCTTCAATCAATTCGCGTAACGTTGCCACTGTGCGAGTGTGAAAGTTGTGCACACGTGTGGCTTTGTCCGGTACGTCCAAACCTTGCCAACGCTTAGGGTTTTGCGTGGCAATTCCGGTAGGGCAGCGGTCGGTATGACAGACTTGCGACTGAATGCAGCCCAAAGCAAACATAAAACCGCGCGCTGAGTTACACCAGTCTGCACCTAAGGCCAGTGTGCGGGCGATATCAAAAGCAGTAATGATTTTACCTGCCGCGCCGATTTTGATTTTATCGCGTAAGTTGATGCCCACTAGCGTGTTATGTACCAGCATCAAGCCTTCGCGCATGGGTGTGCCAATGTGATCGGCAAACTCTAGAGGCGCTGCGCCTGTACCGCCTTCAGCGCCATCAACGACAATAAAGTCAGGAGTGATGCCGGTGCTGAGCATGGCTTTGGCGATGGCAAACCATTCCCAAGGGTGACCGATGGCCAGTTTAAAACCAGTTGGCTTGCCGCCAGATAATTGACGCAATTGCGCAATAAAATGCAGTAATTCTTCGGGGGTAGAAAAAGCTGACTGCGCTGCCGGTGAAATACAGGCTTGACCTTCAGGTACGCCACGGGTGCGAGCAATTTCGGCGTTCACTTTAGCGCCGGGGAGCATGCCACCATGTCCAGGTTTCGCACCTTGGGACAGTTTCAGCTCAATCATTTTGACTTGATCAAGGGCTGCGCGTTCGGCGAAGCGTTCAGGGCTAAAAGTGCCGTCATCATTGCGCGCGCCAAAGTAGCCTGAGCCTAACTCCCAAACCATATCGCCGCCGTGTTCGCGGTGATAGCTAGAAATCGAACCTTCGCCGCTGTCGTGATAAAACTTACCCAGACGTGCGCCTTTATTTAATGCGCGAATGGCATTGGGTGATAGTGAGCCAAAACTCATCGCAGAAATATTAAAAATACTAGCAGAGTAAGGTTGTTGGCAGTCGGGGCCGCCAATATTGATGCGGAAATTATCATCGGTGATTTTTGTTGGGCTGATTGAGTGGTTAATCCATTCATAACGTGTGCCGTAGACGTTTTGCTCTGTACCAAAGGCGCGGGTTTCCAGTTCGGATTTTGA
>JAAXZZ010000026.1 GCA_012719655.1 Gammaproteobacteria bacterium
ATCGTGGCGAGCTCACAACCACGCACCCCCGACATTCGTCTAGCCGGATCATATATAAACTTTTTAATCATTAATTGCGCTATTATTGCACCGAGTTTTGATGATCCAATGGATACCGTTGCAAAAAAAATACTGCGAGATATATTTCCTAATCGCGATATTATCATGGTGCCAGGTCGAGAAATTTTACTTGGCGGTGGGAACATTCACTGCATTACTCAGCAGCAACCTAAATAAAAACGGGAACATGTTGCTACAAAGGAGAAAGCCTGATGAAAAAACTAATGATCGGCAGCTTAACTGCACTACTTTTAACCGCCAGCCTCAATGCTAGCGCTCAAATTGATCCAGAAGATCAAATCCGCTACCGCAAAGCAGGCTACAGTTTTATGAGCTGGAACATGGGCAAAATCAAAGCCATGGCCATTGATGAAAGCGTGGCGTGGGATCCTGCTCAAGTGCAAGCCGCTGCTAACAGCATTGCCGCCACTGCAAATTCAGGTATGGGCGCGTTGTTTGGTCCTGGTACTGAAAAAAGCATTGGCGATACAAAAACTCGCGTCAAACCTGAAATGTTTACTGATCGTGAGGGCGTAACTAAAGTGGGTATGGCCTTTAACAAAGCTGCCAACGAGCTCGCTGCTGCTGCTGCGACAGGTGATAAAGCCACTGTTGTCAAAGCATTCGCGGCAACAGGTGACAGCTGTAAAGGTTGCCATGACAAATACCGCATGAAGTAAGTGTTGCAACTGACGTGATGCGTTATGCAAAAAAGGTCGCCCATTGGCGACCTTTTTTATTGCACTTAAACCTTAACGCCTTACCAAGCCGGTGCAGCCGCAGGCGCCGGCGGTGGCTTACTCAGCCACTCACCACTAGCTAGGTACACAGCACCACAAGCCATTGCTAGTGCGAAAACAAAGGCTAGCCAATGACCACCTTGAGCTGCTTTTTGCTCTGGGTATTGTTGTTCAGTTGTACCGGTGAGCATTGGCTTCACAAGGTTATGCTTTTTAAATACCGCATGAGCAACAATAGCCAACACATGCACAACGATTAAACCAATAATAACCCACATACCCAATTTATGCAGACGCGTTAAATCACTGCTCAAACTACTACTGACGAATGTGTAAAGTGGTCCAGTAAAGGCGATATCGTCATTGCTAAACAAACCGCTCAGCGCCTGCCAACTGAGCATCGCCAGCATGGCAAAAACGGACAAAACACCTAATGGATTATGCCCAAGCTGCCGCCATTCACCCCGCAAATATTTCGGTAACGCCAGCAGCGAGCCAAGCAACGTCGATAAGCGTGCATAGGTCGAACCAACTAACAGCCAAACCACACGAAAGCTTAACAGGCCAATAATGCCGAGGCCTGCTCGTGCATGCCAATCAATCCAGCCACCACCTAACCAGCCGGTGAGTAATGCTGTAAATACACTCAACACCAGCAACCAATGGAACAGCCTTAAGGGTGCATCCCATACCCGCACTTGCTTACTCATCAACCTACTCTCTTAGCGCATCTGCCGCCCAGAATTATCATCACTTATTTCCAAAGACAGCCCTGATGGCATACTACTAAAGCCATCTCCGCCAGACTCTGAACCAAGCTTAATCATCAAACGTAAATCGTTCGCTGAGTCAGCATGGGCCAACGCATCTTCATAGGTGATTTCACCTTGCGAATAAAGATCATACAAAGCTTGGTCAAAGGTTTGCATACCAAGTTCAGTGGAGCGCTTCATTAAAGGTTTGAGTTCATGCACTTCACCCTTGCGAATTAAATCAGCCGCTAACGGTGTATTAATTAATACCTCAATGACTGCACGGCGACCTTTACCGTCCGGCGTAGGTACCAGTTGTTGTGCAACAATAGCGCGCAAGTTCAGCGATAAATCCATCCACACTTGCTGCTGACGGTCTGCGGGGAAGAAGTTAATAATTCGATCTAAAGCTTGGTTAGCGTTGTTGGCGTGTAAAGTCGCCAGACACAAGTGCCCCGTTTCCGCAAAGGTCACCGCATAGTCCATGGTTTCGCGGGTACGTACCTCACCAATCAAGATCACATCCGGTGCTTGTCGCAGCGTATTTTTCAGCGCTATTTCAAATGATTCAGTATCAATACCAACTTCACGCTGAGTGACAATGCAGTTGTGATGCTGGTGAATAAATTCAATCGGGTCTTCAATGGAAATAATATGACCCGTGCTGTTTTTATTACGATGGCCAACCATTGCCGCCAGTGAGGTGGATTTACCTGTACCTGTTGCCCCTACAAATAAAACTAAACCACGCTTGGTCATGGCTAGTTTTTTTAAAATTTCAGGCAGTTTTAAATCATCTAAACTTGGAATATTGGTTTCAATCCGGCGCAGCACCATACCAATCAAGTTACGCTGATAAAATGCACTGACTCGAAAACGGCCAATACCTCGCGCACTGATCGCAAAATTGCATTCAAGATTTGCAGCAAAGTCGCGGCGCTGTTGCTCGTTCATGACCCCTAATACTGTTTCACGGGCCATTTCCGGCGATAACGGCGTTTTCGTAACTGGCAATATTTTGCCGTTAATTTTCATTGAAGGGGCTACACCTGTTGTTATAAACAAGTCCGAGCCACCCTTTTCAACCATTAAGCGTAAAAGCTTTTCAAATTCCATTGCATATCCTTTTTCACCCTCAGGGTGAGCTTAAAGCTTAAAAATTCTCTGGGGTTTTAGCTTTTTCACGCGCGCTATCACGGCTGATCAAGCCTTTAGCCAGCAGGCCTTTTAAACAACTGTCTAATGTTTGCATGCCGATCGAGCCTCCGGTCTGAATCGCCGAATACATTTGCGCCACTTTATCTTCACGGATGAGGTTACGAATTGCTGGAGTACCCAGCATAATTTCATGTGCCGCCACACGGCCACCGCCAATTTTTTTCAATAGCGTTTGCGAAATAACCGCTTGCAGAGACTCCGATAACATCGAACGCACCATCGACTTTTCTTCTGCTGGGAACACATCCACCACACGGTCAATCGTCTTAGCTGCAGACGTGGTATGCAATGTACCAAACACTAAGTGACCGGTTTCTGCAGCAGTTAATGCTAAGCGTATGGTTTCTAAGTCACGTAACTCACCCACCAAAATAATATCGGGGTCTTCACGTAAAGCAGAGCGCAGCGCCTCGTTAAAACCATGGGTGTCACGGTGCACTTCACGCTGGTTAATCAGGCATTTTTTTGACTCATGGACAAATTCAATTGGATCTTCCACAGTTAAAATATGCTGATACTTGGTGCTATTTAAATAATCCATCATAGCCGCCAGGGTGGTTGATTTACCTGAACCGGTAGGCCCTGTCACCAGCACTAAGCCGCGTGGCACATCGGCAATATTGCGAAAGACTTCGCCTAAACCAAGGTCTTCCATGGACAGCACTTTCGATGGAATGGTACGAAACACGGCCGCCGCACCGCGATTTTGGTTAAATGCGTTGACCCGGAAACGCGCAACACCAGGGACTTCAAAAGAGAACTCGGTCTCTAAAAACTCTTCATAATCTTTGCGCTGTTTATCATTCATGATGTCATAAATGAGCGCGTGAACTTGCTTGTGCTCCATGGCAGGTAAGTTTATTCGCCGCACATCGCCATCGACCCGTATCATAGGCGGCAGGCCTGATGATAAGTGCAAATCCGATGCACCTTGTTTTGCACTAAAAGCCAGCAGTTCTGTAATATCCATG
>JAAXZZ010000027.1 GCA_012719655.1 Gammaproteobacteria bacterium
AACTGGGCTTAGATGTGCAAGCCCGTCTCAATGATGATGAAGACCTATCCGCGGCGATGGAAGCTGCCACACTCATGCTGCAAGGCTAATTGTACTACCAAACCTGCTATATGGCGCTGAGTGGCCAACAGCCTATAGCAGGTTTATTGCCAACATCAGGCTTCAAGCAACGCTTGATTCAGTCAATCAGGGTCTGCAGCAAAGCCTCGCGACAATCTTTCGTTCATTAACAGCCAAGGCAAATTGATTGCCCTGATATTACTCAGCATAAACCGTTTATTTACCCTGCACGTCCTTCATTGACGCCTTCTTCTATCGTTTTATTACAAAGCTTGCCAACAAGAACAGGCTCAGTGCTCGCGCACAATTGACCTCCGTCAAGGTCTCCTTACGTCAATCTGCTTAGATTGCAGCAGTTAAATTGGACCTGCCAGCTGATGCTTGTGTCCATGCCTGAAGTGAGGAGTTCCCATGCAACTGGTTTGTCCTGCCGGTAGTTTGCCCGCCCTAAAAGCCGCTGTTCGCCAAGGCGCAGATGCTGTTTACGTTGGTTTTCGTGATGATACCAATGCCCGCCACTTTGCTGGTTTGAACCTAGATGACAAGCAACTGGAAAATGGTGTAGCTTTTGCCCATCAACACAACAAACACATCTATATTGCTGTCAACACCTATGCCCAGCCTGATGGTTGGAATCGCTGGCAGCGCGCTGTTGATCAAGCGTCTGATTTAGGGGTCAACGCCTTAATTGCCGCCGACCCTGGTGTTTTAGCCTACGCCACGAAACACCACCCACACCTTCATTTGCACCTTTCGGTGCAAGGCTCAGCCACCAATGCGGCAGCACTGGCCTTTTATCAAGAACGTTACAACATCAAGCGCGCTGTCTTGCCGCGCGTTTTGTCACTGGCGCAAGTGAAGCATGTCGCCAGTCAAAGTCCGGTACCGATTGAAGTTTTTGCGTTTGGCAGCCTGTGCATCATGGCCGAAGGTCGCTGTCATTTATCCTCCTACCTCACCGGTGAATCCCCCAACCTGTGCGGCGTTTGCTCGCCTGCTAAAGCGGTGCGCTGGAGCAATGAAAACGGTGAACTGACCTCACGCCTTAATGAAGTGTTAATTGATCGCTACAGCGAAGGCGAATCAGCCGGTTATCCCACCTTGTGCAAAGGCCGCTTTATGGTCAACGGCCAGCGTTTTCATGCTTTAGAAGAACCGACCAGCCTCGATACCATGGATTTGATTCCTGAACTGGCCAAAATTGGCGTCAGCGCGGTAAAAATCGAAGGCCGTCAGCGCAGTCCTGCCTATGTTGAGCAAGTCACCCGTGTCTGGCGTGCGGCCTTGGACAGCCATCGCCAAGCCCCTGAGCAGTACAAAGTCGAGCCCATTTGGCGGCAAACTTTGGCGGGATTATCTGAAGGCAGTCAAACCACTCTCGGTGCTTACCACCGCGCATGGCAATAGGGGCAATCATTATGAAACTTTCTTTAGGCCCAGTTTTATTCTTTTGGGATCGCGACACCTTAATGCAGTTTTATGCCGATATGGCCGAGCAACCGCTGGACATTATTTATCTAGGTGAAACCGTTTGCGCAAAACGTCGCTCATTATCACTGGACGATTGGCTCGGTTTAGCCCGCGACATGCAGCAACAAAGTCAAGCGCAAGTGGTACTTTCGGGTCTGACTTTAGTGGAAGCAGCGTCTGAACTGTCCAGCTTGAAGCGCATGTGTAGCAATGGCGAGTTTTTGGTCGAAGCCAATGACATGTCAGCGGTGCATTATCTGAGCCAGCAAAACGTGCCTTTCGTGGGTGGCCCAGCGCTCAATATTTACAACGGCCAAACCCTTGCCGAATTTATTGAGTGCGGCATGATACGCTGGTCGCCACCGGTTGAGTGCTCAGCGCAAATCATTTCAGCCGCACTCAAACAATTGGATGAGCTGGGCGTAGCCCGCCCAGAAGTTGAAGTCTTTGCTTATGGGCATTTACCTTTAGCCTAATCCGCACGCTGCTTTACGGCCCGCTCAGAAAACCGTGCAAAAGATGATTGTGAGCTGTGCTGCATTAAGTACGCCGAAGGTATTCCCTTGCTCAGCCAAGAAGGACAAGCCATATTTACCATTAACGGTATTCAAACCATGTCAGCGCAAATCAATAACTTACTGGCTGATTTCCCCTCACTAAAAGCAGCAGGCACTGACATCGCTCGCTTAAGCCCACGTGCTCAAGGCATGAGCGAGATCATTACGGCTTGGGATGACGTACGCCAAGGTCATCTACCACCACTGGCGGTAGAGGGCTGTAATGGCTACTGGCATGGCCGTCCTGGCATGGTTAGCCTGGAGGAGGTCGGCTTATGTTAAACCGTGCCGCACCTTTTTTATTATCAGCCGGTGATCGCGTCTTGCCGCTAACCAGCCATCTGCCTTTTTTCTTGCAGCGTTTTGCTTTGCAGCGCAGTTTAAATCAAGTCTTTGCGCAAGCCATGCAAGCAGGTTTATTCGATATTTTAGAGCGACGCTGGATGCGTCTAAGGGTCAATGACCTGAACCTATCCTGGTGCTTAAGTAAAGATCCGCACAGCAATCGCTTACTGATTCAAGAACGTGCGCCGGTTGAAGTCACCATCAGCGGTAACTGGCGCGAATTCTTATTACTGGCCAGCCGCCAAGAAGACCCTGACACCCTCTTCTTTCGTCGTCGCTTACAGATTGATGGCGATACTGAATTGGGTTTAGCGGTGAAAAATATGATTGACAGTCTTGATTCTGATGACTTGCCGCATTGGCTCTGGCAAACCATTGAAACCTTAGGCAAACAAGCGCTGCCGACGAGCAGCTAATCCCCTGCCAACACCTTGAGCATTACTCAGCCAAGCTCTATTATCCATTTAAATATGGATGGAGCTTGGTCATGCCAACACTACTGCAAATTGATTTCCCGTTTAGTGGACCATTTGGTGAAGCGATGCATCAAGCGATGCGCTCTCTAGCCGAGTCGATCATTGAAGAGCCTGGTTTGATCTGGAAAATCTGGACTGAGAATGCTGCCACGCAAGAAGCTGGCGGTGTGTACTTATTTAGTGATGCAACGGCTGCACAACACTACCTTGAGATGCACAGCGCACGTTTAACCGCAAGTGGCGTAACCGGCATTCGCGCCAAACTCTTTTCAGTAAACACCCCCCTCAGCATGATCTGTAAAGGACCCATACAATGACCACGAGTAAGCTCGACAAAATACTGGCGCAGTCCTATCAAGAGCGCGAAAGCAGCTACCGCCACAAAGCATTAAAAATGTACCCTCACTTTTGCGGTCGTTGCAGTCGTGAGTTTAGCGGCAAAGGCCTGAGCGAGTTGACCGTGCATCACCGCGACCATAACCATGACAACAACCCACCCGACGGTTCCAACTGGGAGCTGTTATGCCTGTATTGTCATGATAATGAACATCAGCGCCAAGTTGATCTGCATTATCAAAAAGAAGAGCGCGCGGGCCAAAAAGGCCCCCAACAAACCTTTAAAGGTTTAGCTGGGTTAGCTGATTTGCTGAAAAGCCAAGAATAAACTTTAGCCTTCCAACGCTAAATAAGCACTCATCTATGCAATACAACCGCCGTGTTTTGAATGATTGCTGTAACAGCTATTAATGGGTTGTTAGCAAAAATGCAAAGTGCTTTTAGTTTTTGTTCTTGCTCATTGCTACTCATCAACCCAGGCAAAACTCGCAGTCAGAACAAGCACACAGCAGTGCCAAGAGTAGTGCATGACAGCAAAAAACCTCTTGCAGAGGCTATATTGAAGTAGTTCGCTACAAGCAGACTGATCGCCAGCGCGCAGAGATATTCAACCTGATCTAAAAATCAGGTGTTTCTCCCAGTCATCTTCATGCACATCCACTTCACTGACCATGCGACCTAACTGGGAAATACGTTCTGTGTGCACCGCATCGCGATTGCCGCAGACCAAATGATGCCAGACAAACAAGTCTTTACCTTCATGTACCAAACGGTAGGCACAGGTGCTCGGCAGCCAGCGAAATGCATCAGCTTGATCTGCCGTTAACTGAATACAATCTGGCACAAAGTTTTTGCGGTTTGGGTAATTACTGCAACGAGCGGTGTCTAAATCCAATAGTTTGCAGGCTATATTGGTATAAAAAACTGAGCCATCGTCTTCATCTTCAAGCTTTTGCAAACAACATAATCCACAGCCATCGCACAATGACTCCCACTCTTGCTGATCAAGCTCAGCAAGCGTTTTGCGTTTCCAAAAACCCTGAACAATTGCCGCCATACCCTGATCTACCTTTACTCAACACTCAACTTTATTGAGTTGAAACTAATCTTGCTTACACTCAACCTGAACACGCATTTTAATTACAGTGTTATTAAAACGCGCGGTGACATGCGCCGTTTCGCCAGCCGCGACACTTGCTCGACGCGTTCGTGGAGCTTCAGGGCCATTACGAAAGCGAACTTTACACACCGCAGCCCGCGCCCCATAGTTGGAGAGCGAGACTGACGCCATATTATTACCTAAATCTAAGGTAGCCACTGCTACTTCTGCACCATTGAGCTGTTTCTCCACTTCAAACGGAAAAGCTAAAACGGCACCAGGCAAGGCCAGCAGTAAAATTGTCAGGATTTTTTTCATCATTTTTTCACCTACTCAGCGACAGACGCAGGGTAGCCTAAAGCTATTGTTTTTACTTGCAAAGTGCCTTGTGCAAAGACGACAGAGAAGCTCTGAATCTTCTCAACAAGACAGCCTTGGACTGAGCACTGCTTTTGTTTACTGTGCTCTGAGCATACCAATGGTTCAGCTAAGCAATACTTACGAAGGCAAAATGCCAGACTTCTGCTATTGCGCTTACTGGATGCATCACAAAAAAAGCCACCGCGAGGGTGGCTTTTTATCTTGAGCTGCAATGCTCTCTTATTTACAGCAATTTACGGCCTTTAGTGGCAGCGATGCGTAAACGCAGGGCATTAAGCTTAATAAAGCCTGCAGCATCGGCCTGATCGTAAGCTCCGGCATCGTCTTCAAAGGTGGCAATAGCGGCATCAAACAATGAGTCCTCTGATTTGCGGCCAACAACCACAACGTTACCTTTGTAGAGTTTCAGACGTACCACACCGTTGACGTTAGCCTGAGAGGCATCAATCATCTGCTGCAGCATAGTGCGCTCTGGGCTCCACCAGTAGCCGTTGTAGATCAACGAGGCATACTTAGGCATCAATTCATCTTTCAGGTGAGCGACTTCACGATCGAGGGTGATTGACTCAATCGCACGGTGCGCACGCAGCATAATGGTGCCGCCTGGGGTTTCGTAGCAACCACGGGCTTTCATGCCCCCGTAACGGTTTTCAACGATATCGACACGCCCGATACCGTGCTCACCACCAATACGATTGAGCTCAGCTAAGACTGTGGCGGGTGACATATCAACGCCATCAATTGCGGTGATATCACCTTTGCGATACGTCAGTTCGATGTACTGTGGGGTTGCAGAGGCTTCTTCAAGCGACTTAGTCCAACGCCACATGTCTTCTTCATGTTCAGTCCAGGTGTCTTCCAACACTCCGCCTTCGTAAGAGATGTGCAGTAAGTTGGCGTCCATTGAGTACGGTGATTTTTTCTTACCGTGGCGCTCGATCTGGATGTTGTGCTTAGCTGCATAATCCATCAGCTTTTCGCGCGACAACAAATCCCACTCACGCCAAGGCGCAATGACTTTTACACCGGGCTTCAGGGCATAAGCACCCAGCTCAAAACGCACTTGGTCATTACCTTTGCCTGTTGCGCCGTGGGAAATGGCATCCGCACCGGTTTCATTGGCAATTTCAATCAAGCGCTTAGCAATCAAAGGACGCGCGATTGAAGTACCGAGTAAGTACTCGCCTTCGTAGATGGTGTTGGCGCGGAACATCGGGAAGACAAAGTCACGAACAAACTCTTCGCGCAGATCATCAATGTAGATTTCTTTAACACCTAGGGCTTGTGCTTTTGCACGTGCAGGCTCGACTTCTTCACCTTGACCAAGGTCAGCGGTAAAAGTAACAACTTCACAGTTGTACGTATCTTGCAGCCACTTAAGAATGACCGAAGTGTCCAAGCCACCGGAATAGGCGAGAACCACCTTCTTGACGTCTGACATGCCTTCAACTCCACGAGAATTATGCGATAAAGGCGTTATTCTACTGCTGACCGCCAATAATTTATAGTGCCAACATGGCTCGCAATAGAATATTCACCCTGAAAATAACGCAGACTGAAGAAAACTTGGAGCCTAGGTCTTCATCAGCCTGCGTAGGTTGCTCAAGTCGCGCAGCGGCAACTCAAACGACATAGCTTAAGCTTTCTTCATGAACTCTGATTTGAGCATGATTTTCATGCCATCAACACGGCAGTCAAGGTCATGGTCACCCTCAACAATTTTTATATTGGTGACGCGAGTGCCCATTTTAATCACCGTCGAACTGCCTTTAACTTTTAAATCTTTAATCAAAACAACAGTATCGCCATCAGCTAACGGCGTGCCATGCGCATCGCGCACAACTTTAACATCGCTGTCTTCAGGTTCATCCGAACCCTCCATCGGCCACTCATGGCCACAGCTCGCGCAGACGTAATTCTCGCGATCTGGGTAGGTGATCTCTTCCTGACAAGCAGGGCATGCTGGCAAATCTGACATGCAATAGCATCCTTCTAAACAGTAATAGGCCGCTAAGAATAGCGAACCCAACCTATTAAGGCCAATAAGCCCTTGTCACAGCGCGGTTAATGCCGCTGACGGCGCACCTCAATGATATTGGGCAACTGTGAAATACGCCCCAATAAACGCCCTAACTCATCTAAACCCGGCACTTCCACGGTTAAATTGAGGGTTGCGGTATTGTCTTCTTTACTGGTGCTGGTTTGCAGCGCCACAACGTTCATTTTCTCATTGAGCAGTACTTGCGAGATATCACTGATTAAGCCTGAGCGATCATAAGCGCGCACCAAAATATCCACCGGATAGGTTTTAACCGGCTCAGCGCCCCAGCCCACTTGAATCATTCGTTCTGGTTCACGGCCGCGCAATTGCAAGGCCATTGGACAATCTTGACGGTGGATGGTGACGCCACGCCCGACAGTGATGTAACCCACGATCGGCTCGCCTGGCACTGGCTGACAGCAACCCGCCATCTGCGTCAATAAGTTACCCACACCATGAATACGTATTTCATCGCGTTGGGCACTGCTGTACTGCGTTGGTTTGCGTGGAATCAGATCCAGTTGCTGCACACTGCGCTCATGTGGGTCGAGCAGTTGTTGAGCCAGCCCTACGGCATGGGCTAAACGCACATCACCGGCCCCTAAAGCAGCAAACAAATCCTCACTGCCTTTTAAATTACATTTCTCCGCAAGGCGCTCATAATTCACCGGACCAATCGCCAAGCGTGCCATTTCGCGCTCAAGCATTTGCTTACCGGCAGCCACGTTTTGATCTCGGGCTTGCAACTTAAACCAATGCACCACTTTGGCGCGAGCACGCGCGGTTTTAATATAGCCTAAGTTGGTATTAAGCCAGTCACGGCTGGGCGCACCATTTTTGCCAGTGATAACCTCAACTTGCTCACCTGTTTTCAGGTTGTAATTGAGTGGCACAATACGCCCATTGACCTTAGCGCCACGGCAATTGTGACCTATTTCTGTATGCACGCGATAAGCGAAATCGAGCGGCGTTGAACCTTGCGGCAAATCAATCGCATGGCCGTCTGGCGTAAAAACATAAACGCGGTCGGGCTCAATATCCACACGAATTTGGTCGGCAAGGCCACCAATATCGCCAAGCTCTTCATGCCACTCCAATACTTGCCTGAGCCAGGCTATTTTTTCTTCATAGTGATCCGATTGCGCATCAACATCGGTGCCTTTATAGCGCCAGTGCGCGCAGACACCGAGTTCGGCTTCTTCATGCATGTCGTGGGTACGAATCTGTACTTCCAACACCTTGCCTTCTGGGCCAATCACCGCAGTGTGCAATGAGCGGTAGCCGTTTTCTTTTGGATTGGCAATATAGTCATCAAATTCACGGGCAATATGGCGCCAGCGCGTATGCACAATGCCCAGCGCGGTATAACAATCACGTACTTCCGGGACTAAAATACGCACGGCGCGCACATCATAAATCTCGCTAAACTGCAGGCCTTTCTTCTGCATTTTGCGCCAAATTGAATAGATGTGTTTGACTCGCCCACTGACATCGGCATTGATCTTTGCCTCTTTCAACTCATCACGCAATTGCTGCACAACGTTGCGAATGAATTGCTCACGATCGATACGACGCTCGTGCAGCAAACCTGCAATGTGCATGTATTGCTCTGGCTCAAGGTAACGAAAGGATAAATCCTCCAGTTCCCACTTGATATGACCAATACCTAAGCGATGCGCCAGCGGTGCATAAATATCAAAGACTTCACGGGCCACACGGTAACGTTTGTGTTCTGGGGCGTTTTTCACCGCGCGAATTGCGCAAGTGCGCTCAGCCAATTTGATTAGCGCCACACGCACATCATCAACCATTGCCACTAACATGCGGCGCAAGTTTTCCACTTGGGCTTGTGAGTTCAGCACTACACTTTGTCGTGGATTGAGGCTGGCGCTGATCGCCGCCATACGCAGCACACCATCAATCAGCTTACTGCCCACAGGGCCAAACAGCTTCTCAATCTCGCTCAAGGGCGCTTTACCCTCACGCACAGTGCGATACAAGATCGCTGCAACTAAGGTTTCTTGATCAAGCTTTAAATCAATTAAGATTTGCGCAATTTCTAAGCCGATCTGCAAGCTTGACGTGCCTTCCGCCCAGATATTATCTGCCGCCTTAGCTTTTTGCTCGGCATCACGAGCAAACTGACAGGCACTGAGTAAACCTTCGGCATCCAACTGCGGATCAATCGCAACAATTTGTGCAACCCAACTGTGCAAATCAATACTGCCATCTTGGCTAACCGGCTGCTCTGTTCTGACCTTTACCATTATCAATCCTTCGAGCCAAAGACTCTTTAAACCCCATCGACTACACTTGGTAGACCGCTCAGCTCTTTACCGCTTCTTTTTTTACAAACAGGGCCATCGCTTCGCTGTGCCCAGTTTGTGCAAACATATCCAACACACCGACTTTGTCGAGGCGATAACCGCGGGCAATCAACAGCGCCGCATCACGCGCCAAAGTCGCCGGATTACACGACACATAGACAATGCGGGCAACTTTCATTTTAGCCAAATCAGTCACAACGGCCAGTGCGCCCTCGCGTGGTGGATCCAATAAAGCCGCCGCATAGCTTTGCCGCGACCAAGGGTGATCACGCAACGAGGTAGACAAATCAGCATGGTAAAAGTGCACATTATTGAGCTGATTCGCCACAGCATTGATATTGGCACGCAGCAACATCGATGCAACACCTTCGACCGCCACCACTTCTTTTACTTTTTGCGCCAATGGCAAAGCAAAATTACCTAAACCACAAAACAAATCCAATACGCACTCATCGGCTTGCGGCGCCAGCCAATCCAGAGCTTGCGCAATCATTGCCTCGTGCATCTGCGCATTCACTTGCACAAAGTCACCCGGCTGGTAGGCAATATCTAAGGCAAACGCTGGCAACTGATAACTGAGCGTTTGCCCAGTTTGATCTGGCTGCGGCTCACCCACACCTTGCAACCACAGTTGTGCATTATGCCCTGCGCAGTAAGCACGCAGTTGCTGCAGATCATCAACATGCAAGGCTTGGGTATGACGCAGTAGCAACGCTTTGCTGCGTCCGCTAAACAACTCCACATGACCCAGCGCTTGCGGTTGTTGGAACCCATTGAACAAGGTCGTTAACCCAGCAAACAGCGGCTGTAATTCTTTAACTAAAACAGCGCAGTTGTGCACTTCGACTATCGCCGTAGAGGCTAAACCGCGAAAACCCACTTGCACCTGTTTTTGCTTAACATCATAACGCACCGCAATACGAGCACGACGGCGGTAAGCAAAAGCAGACCCAACCAACGGCTCAGCCCAAGCCAAGGGCGTCACTCCTTCACGATTAAACTGTTCCGCTAAGTTGTTCTGCTTCAGCGAAATTTGCTGGGCATGACTGATGTGTTGCAAGGTGCAACCACCGCACTGCCCAACCCACTGGCACTCAGGCGTAATGCGCTCTGGGCTGCTGCTTTGAATGGCAACAACTTGCGCCTCAACGACTTTACTGCGTGCAGCTAACACTTGCACTTGTACTTGCTCACCCGGTAATGCGCCACTGACAAACCAAGTGCGCCCCTCAAAGAATGCGATCCCTCGACCGTCATGGGCTAAGCGCTCAATGTTCAGCACTTGTTTTTTGCCCACAGGCAATGCCTTACGCTCTCCACCAGCCGGTTGAAAACGTAGCGTTTTTGCAGCTTTAGGGCGACTCATACTGACTCCGGTGCATAAATACCGCTGGATAGATAGCGATCGCCACGATCACAAATAATGGCAACCAACACGGCGTTTTCCACGGTTTTTGCCACTTGCAACATGGCCGCGACAGAACCGCCTGAGGAGACCCCACAGAAAATACCCTCTTCGCGGGCTAAGCGACGCATACAGTCTTCCGCTTCTTGCTGGCCCATATCAATCACTTGATCAACCCGACTGGCATCAAAAATACGAGGTAAGTAAGCTTCAGGCCAACGCCGAATCCCAGGAATTGCAGCGCCTTCGGTGGGCTGCAAACCAATAATTTGCACATCGGGGTTTTGTTCTTTTAAATAACGTGAGACCCCCATAATGGTGCCGGTGGTGCCCATCGAACTAATGAAATGGGTGATTTGCCCTTGGGTTTGCTGCCAGATCTCTGGCCCTGTTGTGTTGTAATGTGCAGAGGGATTGGCTTGATTGGAAAATTGGTCCAACACCACACCCTCTCCTTGCGCTTGCATCGCTAATGCCAAATCACGCGCGGCCTCCATTGACTCAACTAAAATCAATTCAGCACCGTAAGCCGTCATTGCCGCTTTACGCTCAGCAGTTGAGTTGTCTGGCATAATCAGTAGCATCAGATAACCCTTGATCGCCGCGACCATAGCCAAGGCAATCCCAGTGTTACCAGAAGTCGCTTCAATCAACGCGTCGCCAGGTTTGATACGGCCGCTACGTTCAGCCTGTTCAATCATCGCTAAAGCTGGACGATCTTTCACCGAGCCGGCTGGATTGTTGCCTTCCAGCTTTACCAGTAAAGTGTTGGAACTGTTACCCGCCAGACGTTGCAAACGGATTAACGGAGTATTGCCGATGCAGTCGGCCAAAGTTGGATAGTGAAGGGTCATGATAAGCAGCGGCATCAAAATAAAAAGAAGCCTATGATAGCGCCAAATGCTTAGAGTCCATAACTCACGAAGCTATCATTTTATAACTCTAGGTTATAAAGCCGCACGATTTAGACGTATGACTTGTTTTTATTGTTTGGAGAATCACAGCATGCTAAGCAACCTTGGCATTAAAGGCCGTGTTTTACTGCTGACACTGGTGCCCTCTGGGATGTTTGCCGGGTTATTGGGTGCATGGTTTAGCTATTCACAGCTCAACGACTTGGAGCAACAGCTGCTACAGCGCGGTGAGCTGATTCTCAATCAGTTAGCACAAGCCAGCGCTGAGTCTTTAGCTCAGGGCAAAAACGAACAACTGATGCGCATTGCCCAAGACGCCATTGAGTTTAAAGATGTTCGCTCCATTCGCATTGTTGCTGCGCCGGATCGCGTTATCGTGCACAACGGTCCATCCATGCGGCTGCAGGACTTTAGCGCGATTAGCACACTGACCACGCTCTCGACAGAGGCCAGCTCACAGCTGATTACACCGTTCTATCCACCCGCAGCCAGCAGTGCAGAAGGTGCTCTAGCAGACTCTAAGTTGCAGTCGCCCATGGGCTGGATAAGTTTAGAACTGTCGCATCATGCCAGTTTGCTAGAAGGCTACCGCAGCGTTTTTATTACGATTTCGATGATTCTTATCGGTCTATTGATTACCGCTCTTTTAGCCTTGCGCCTCAGCCGCACTATTAATATTCCCTTAGAAAACATTAAAAAAGGTGTTGCCCGTATTCGTGACGGTCACCTTGATACGCGCCTCGATTCACCCGGTAGCCATGAGCTAGATGACTTGGTTAACGGGATTAATTTGATGGCCCAATCGCTGCAACATGCGCAAGAAGAATTACAAAGCAACATTGATCAAGCCTTAGATGATGCGCGGCACAACTTAGAAACCATCGAAATCCAAAATATTGAATTAGATTTAGCCCGCAAAGAAGCCATTGAAGCCAGCCGTATCAAATCAGAATTTCTCGCCAATATGAGCCATGAGATTCGTACACCACTCAACGGCATCATCGGTTTCACTCAGTTATTAAAAAAAAGCGATTTAACCATTCGCCAAGAGGATTACCTCAACACCATTATTAACTCGTCAGAAAGCCTGCTCAATATCATTAATGAGATTTTAGACTTTTCAAAAATTGAAGCTGGAAAACTCGTACTGGATCATGCGCCATTCTATTTGCGCGATTTAATTCAAGACACCTTAACCTTACTGGCGCCCGCTGCGCACCAAAAACACCTGGAGTTACTCAGCCTCGTGTACCGTGATACTCCGCGCACGCTGATGGGTGATGCTCAGCGCATTAAACAGATCCTTACCAACCTCACAGGCAATGCGATTAAGTTTACCCGCGAAGGTAGCGTTGTCGTGCGCGCCATGCTGGAAGATGAAAATGATGAGTTTGCGCAACTACGCATCAGCGTGCAAGACACAGGCATTGGTATGCATGATGTTGAACAAAGCACGCTGTTCCACGCCTTCAGTCAAGTTGATCACTCACTGACGCGACAGGCTGGCGGCACAGGCTTGGGGCTGGCCATTTCTAAACGTCTGGTTGAACACATGGGTGGAGAAATCGGTGTTAATAGCGTGGCTGGCGAAGGATCTGAGTTCTGGTTTAGCTTGCGTTTGGCAAAAACCCATAGCAGCGACCTTAATGCAATCGAAGCCAAAGCATTAACCCACCGCGCTGTGCTGCATGAATCGCACCCACTTGCGCAGCAAGCCATTGCTCATCAATTAGAAGATTGCGGTTTGCACGTTGATAGTGTCAACAGCTTAGACGCACTGCTGACACAGGTGCAGCAAGCAGCCGACACGAGCCAACCCTACCATATCGCCGTGCTCGGCATTAACAGCCAGCAGCACCAACTGCATACACTTAAAACGCTGCTCAATGCCTTGCAGCAATGTAACTGCGAAATTCTATTGGTGTGCAGCACCAGCGATTTTAATCTTTACCAAAACACTCTTGGCCGACCTTTTTGTGAACAAATGCTCAGCAAGCCGACGTGTCATCGCCGCTTACAGCATGCCATTAACGCCTTACTGTGCATCGACAGCAGCCCCGTTGCAGCAGCACAAATCGAACCCGAACTAAACACGCTGCAGGCTTTGTGCGTTGACGATAACCCCGCCAACTTATTGCTGATCAAAACGCTACTGAGCGATATGGGCGTGCGAGTCAGCGTCGCCGACAACGGACACTCGGCATTGGCGCTGTTTCAGCAGCAACCTTTTGACATTGTCTTTATGGATATTCAAATGCCAGTGATGAGTGGCCAACAGTGCACTGAAGCAATACGCAGCTGGGAACACAATCAACAGCTGAGGGCCACACCGATCATCGCAGTAACCGCTCATGCTTTACCGCACGAAGCCCATCAGTTTTTGCAAGCCGGTTTAAATGATTGTTTAAGCAAACCGATCAGTGAGCAGTCATTGGCCCAAGCCATTGCCAAATGGACAGGCATTTTTATCGGCAACCACAGTACATTTACACTATCCCAAGAGCACCTCAATCAGCATCAACAACTGCCCATTATTGACCAGCAAGAAGGCCGTACTTTATCGAATGGCAAAGAATCTTTAGCTAAAGAACTGTTGCATTTGCTTGCCGAATCATTGCCCAGCGACCGCTTGTACTTACAGCAAGCGCGTGCACAACAGGACCGCAACGCCTTGCTGGAGCGTATTCATCGCATTCATGGTGCCACTCAATATTGTGGTGTGCCGCAGCTACGTGCCATCTGCAAAACATGCGAAATCTTAATTAAAGAAAATGTCGCACAGCTTGATCCAGCCCTGGATGAACTGGACGCCGCCATTGCCCGCTTACTAGCGCATTTATCTCAACAGGCACAGGCACTTTAAATGCGGCTCAGAGCAATAACTCGGCCTGTTCTTTGGTCGTATGCTCCGGCAAGCGCCAGTCAATTGGTGTTTGTCCGGTGCGCTGCAAAAACTTATTGCACTGACTGAAGTGAGCATTACCTAAAAAGCCGCGATAAGCCGATAAAGGTGATGGGTGTGCAGAAGTCAGCAGCAGGTGTTTGCTAGCATCAATACGCTGGCCTTTACTGCGTGCATGAGCGCCCCACAACATAAATACCACGTGCGCTTGCTGCGAACTCACACAATCAATGATGTGATCAGTGAAACGCTGCCAACCGGCTTTTGCATGCGACCCAGGCTGCCCTTTTTCAACCGTCAAAGTGGTATTGAGCAATAACACACCTTGCTCAGCCCAGCTCTGTAAACAGCCATGTTTGGCAATAGGAATATTTAAATCACGCTGCAATTCTTTGTAGATGTTTAACAATGACGGCGGTACGGCGATGCCTTCTGGCACCGAAAAACTCAAACCATGAGCCTGCCCTGGTCCGTGATAAGGGTCTTGCCCGAGAATCACAACTTTCACCGCTGGTAAAGGGGTTAGATTCAGCGCATTAAAAATCAACGCACCTGGCGGGTAAATTTCTTTGCCGTGCTGCTTTTCATCGCGTAAAAAATTCGCCAATTGCTGCATATAAGGTTGCTCAAACTCAGCAGATAAAGCCTCTTTCCAGCTATCTTGCAACTTAATACGGTTATACTGCGTCATTATATAAACCTGATCTACAGATAAAAATCAGCACCCTAAGTAAAGCTAGGACACCTTGTCAATGAATGGCACTTCTACAACACAACACTCAGCCCAGCAAGCGCTCCATTACTCTTTGTTAAGCGCATTTCTTAAAGGCACGGCGAAGACACCACAAATGCCAGAAAACGCGTTGCGCATTCGTAGCTTGTTAAGAGATCCTAATACCTCCTTAGAGCATCTTAGTCGCGTTATAAATAGCGATCCACCGCTGGCAGCGTATTTGATGCAATTCGCCGATAGTCCGTTATTAAAAAGCACACGCCCTTGTCGCACACTGCGCGATGTTTTAGCACGACTAGGCACTGATAAGCTCAACAACTTAGTTTTAAGCTTTGCCGTACGCAATGTATTTATAAGCAAAGAGTTAGCCATACAAAAAATCTTTCGCGCGCGCTGGAATGCCTCGTTAGTGCGTGCGGCCTGGTCTGTCTGTATCAGCAGCTCAGTTGCCAACCTCAGCGCAGACGATGCATTGCTGGGCGGACTTTTCCAAGACATTGGCAGTTTGCCGCTACTGGCGGAACTCGAAAACTGGCCACAACTATCACGCGCCCCAGAAGACTTAAACACACTCTGCGATCAGCTGTCTGGGCCAATCGGCACCGTATTGCTTTCGGCTTGGAAACAACCCAGTCATCTGGTCGATTGCGCCCGTTATCGCTGCATTGACACAACAGCCGAAAACCAAACAGCCGCGCAACTCTATCAAGTGGTACAAATCGCCGAAGCGATGCAACACAGCGATCGAGAACAAGCATTATCTAAATTAGCATTGGCACAGCAATTATTTAGTGATTTAAACCCTGAAATGATTGCGCAATCTTACAAACAACAGGTTAATCTGTGGCTTGTATTGCTCGGGGTCAAAACCCGAATAGCTTAATAAGACTAGAGTGCGCGCTAAAATATTGTTGGGCATGTCACATCAACACTACAACTACGACTAAAATACAGTTCCCTACAATCAGGTATAACTGCACAGTCACCCACTATTCAATCCTTTATGCTCCAAGATAAGGAGATCTTCGTGATCCGTATGCTTATTGCTCTGACTTTATGGGCCGCTACAACGGTTTCAACACTGTCGGCTGATCCAATACTTATTGGCCTAAACTATCCACGAACTGGACATTACAAGGAAGAAGGTTTAGCGCAAATGCGCGGCGCCTTGTTAGCCATTGATGAAATCAACGCACAAGGTGGTGTACTTGGTCGCCCCATCAAGCTTTTAAGCAAAGACACTGCTTCACACCCTGAAAAAGCGGTGCGCAACGTGGAAAAGCTTGTTGAAGAAGGCGCCGTGATGCTTTTTGGTAGCGTCTCCAGTGCGGTCGCTATTGCGGCCAGTGAGCGCGCACGTCAACTCAATACGTTGTACTTTGCCACCATTGGTTACTCCAACGATGTAACAGGCAAAAACGGTCACCGCTATGTCTTTCGCGAAAGCACTAGCGCAACAATGACTGGCCGCGCGCTGGGCAAGTATTTATCAGAAAAAATGCCTGGCAAAACCTATTTTTATGTCACTGCCGATTACACATGGGGACATAGTTCAGAGCAAGCGTTGCGCGAAAACACCAACACAACAGACACAAACAAACATAAAGGCGTGTTACTACCCTTTCCAACCGCGAAACAATCAGACTACAACGCCACCCTTAAGCAAGCTCAAGACAGCGGTGCAGACATTGTCGCTTTGGTGCTCTACGGCCATGATTTAGTTCGCGCGATGCGCACAGCAGAAACCATGGGGCTTACCAAGAAAGTTCAAATCATTGCTCCTAACTTGACTCAATCCGTCATTGAACAAGCAGGTCCAGGTCTGATGGCTGGCGTAATTGGCACTGAGCATTGGTTATGGCGCGCACCTGAATTAGAAAAATCAGAAGCAGGTATGGCTTTTGTTACAAACTTCAATAAAACCTATGAGTTATATCCACCTAGCGCTGCCGCTTCTGCTTACACAGTCGTTAAACAATGGGCGGATGCGGTCACTCGTAGTAATAGCTTCAACAGTGAAGCGGTGATTAAAGCACTGGAAGGCCATGAGTACACCTTGCTCAAAGATGCCGCGCAATGGCGTGCGTTTGATCATCAAAACGTACAAACAGTCTATGTGGTGCAAGCCAATTCTCGCAATAACGTGATGGCTCATCCTTCGAAGCAAGACTACTTCACCATTCTTGAGCGTGTCGAAGCAAGCCAGGCGGCGCAAAGCCAAGAACAGTGGCAACAAGAGCGCGCCAAAGCTGGAAAACCCAACACGCTTTAATAGGTTATATGACACAAGGTGCATCAATCACAATCGCCGGCGCGTCTGCATGAGCACCGGCGATTGCATAAGCGACCCACTCCAACAAAACCGTGAGCGCTGGCGGCTCGCCCACACCAAAGCACCACAACAGCAGCAACACTAGCAGCGCGGACGGCTCGCCCGCACCAAAGCACCACAACAGCAGCAACACCGGGAGCGCGGGCGGCTGGCCCGCACCAAAAGCACCACAACAACAGCAACACCGGGAGCGCGGGCGGCTCGCCCGCTTCTTGTCGATCTAAGCCATAAGCCTATTACGCCTGTATCAGCGAGTAACGCACCGACATCAGCCCCGCCGTTATTGCCGCGCCAAGCGCAGGTTGGAGATTGCGGTCATTTCAGTACTGCGATACGGATTAATATCCAAGCCGCCACGACGCACATAACGCGCACTGACACTTAAAAACTCAGGCTCTAGCAAGCGCAGTAAATCTAAAAAAATCCGCTCAACGCATTGCTCATGAAAATCCTGGTGCTGACGAAAGCTAATCAGATACGCCAATAAGCTGGCATGATCAATCGCCTTACCGCGGTAATGCACTTGCACGGTCCCCCAATCAGGCTGCCCAGTGACCGGACAATTGGATTTAAGCAAATGGCTGTAGAGTTGCTCTTCAACCCGCTCTGCACTGCATGATAAGAGCTGTACTGAAGGATGGTCATAAGCACTGACGCTCAGGTCAAGTTCGTCAATGCACAGGCCCTGCGGCGCATGCAAGCCCTCTGCAACCACATCCTCTAGTGTTTTCAACGCAACTTGCACAGGCGCACCAGCGACTTTCGATACGTCAGCAGCTAATCGCTCTTGTACCTCCTCAAAACTCGCAAACACACTTTGGTTATACGAGTTTAAATAGAGCTTAAACGATTTTGATTCAATAATATTAGGAGAGTCGGCCGGTACGATAAACTGCCCAACCGCCACCACCGGTTTACCGGACGGCAGCAACCATGACAACTCATAGCAATTCCAAATATCAACGCCGACGTAGGGCAAATTGTCTGCGCTAAAACCTAACTCGCGCCATTTAGTCGCGCGCGCAATGCCAAACAATACGCTGGCATCATATTCACTGACGTAAGCACTATTTTTACCAAGGGGGGAATCTTGCGCCGGATGCTGCTGCATGAAAGCCGCTCCATAAATAAATAAAGAGCAGCATTGTAAAGAAACTCTGCGCAACACGCAGCCTTAACACCTGACTCAGATGTTTATTCTTCGTCTTTACGACCCATACCGTATTTGCGCATTTTCTCAACCAATGTTGTACGACGGATATTGAGCCGCTCAGCGGCACGCGCCACCACACCATCCTCCTCATCCAAGGCTTGCTGAATAAGGTCTTGTTCAAGCTCAGCTAAGTATTCGCGCAAGTCCATACCTTCTGATGGTAACTGGGTCGAAATCGTTGGTGCTTCAACCATCGGCGCTAACAACGCTGCACGCTCACTGAGTTCTTCGCGCAGCTCTTGAATGTCATTATCTTCTTCGATGTAACGAAATTTCTTCGGCAGCTCACTGATGCCAATCACGCCATGCGGGTACATTATCGCCATGCGTTCAACAAGGTTTGCCAGTTCGCGCACGTTGCCTGGCCAGCTGTGCTGACATAACGACATAATCGCCGCGGCATTAAAACGTACCGAACCACGTTTCTCATGCTCCATCCGCGATACCAACTCATTAATGAGCAGAGGAATATCCTCGGTGCGCTCGCGCAGTGGCGGCATTTCAATCGGAAAAACATTTAAGCGATAAAATAAATCTTCACGGAAATCGCCAGATTCAATCATCTCTTCAAGATTTTTATGAGTCGCAGCAATAATGCGCACATCAGCAGTTAATGAGCTGTTACCACCAATACGCTCAAAAATACGCTCTTGCAAAACCCGTAACAACTTCACTTGCATAGAGAGCGGCATATCACCGACCTCATCAAGAAACAGCGTGCCACCCTTGGCCAGTTCAAAACGTCCTGCACGGGCACTGATCGCACCGGTAAAGGCACCTTTCTCATGGCCAAACAGCTCGCTTTCCAATAACTCAGCTGGAATGGCTCCGCAGTTAATGGGGACAAAAGGCCCATCACGACGTTTCGAGTTGTAGTGCAAATTGCGCGCAATCACTTCTTTACCAGTACCTGACTCACCGAGAATCAGCACACTGGCTTCCGTCTCGGCCACTTGCTGCATCATTTGCCGAACATTCTGAATGCAACGGCTGGCGCCCACTAAACTGCGAAACAAATTCGGCTCACGTTGCGTGCGTCGCTCAGCGGCCTGATCATAAATCTCACGGTACACTTGCGCTCTATGCAAGATATTCAATAATTTGGTGTAACTGGGCGGCATTTCTAAACGGGTTAAAACGCCAGCCTTTACATCAGCAGGTAATGGCGGAGTCTCTTCATCGTCAAGCAAAATAATGGGCATAAACTCATCCCATTCAGCCAGTTCTTTAATCACTTCAGCCAAGCGCGCCGCGGTATAGATGCCTCCTAACAGCACACACAACACACCACGACTGGAGGCTAACTCTGCGACAGCTGTACGCCAATGTGCACTTTCACAGGCCAAATGATTCTCATCTAAAAAGGTGAGAATGTTAGCAAACTCTTTACGCTGCTCAGCTTGATCGTGAATCAGCAGGATTTTCGTTTCTCGCCACATAAGGACTACTTAACTCAAAAATAAAGGACGCCAACTTGGCATAACGGCAAACTGCCACTAGTAAAGTCAAAAAAACTGCCAATGTCAATTTTATGGCGCATCTTTTTACAACGCCATGAAACTTTTGCCTAGCCAAAACGACAAAACCCCAAGCACAGACTGCACTTGGGGTTTTTCGAGTCGCAACATTTCAACCAAACATTTGATACACTTTGGCACTTTGCTTGGATTGATTAATCTGCCGCAGCTCACTGGCAATACGCTGCTGTTCGGCTTGGCAAACACTCACCAATTGACGATACAACTCCAACAGTTCTTGCATGCGCGCGCGCAACTCATCGGTCTGCTGGTGGGGATTGGCCATCGCACAATCAACCGCCTGACGGCACTGTAGATCTAACTCACCCACTGCTTGCCAGTCTTGCTGCGCCAGCGCGTCACGCAGGGCAGTACTGGTATTTTGAAGCTGCTCAACAGTGCTTGTGCTCATAATACTTGCCTCTTATCTGCGCTGCTTATGCTGCAATCGCATCCCAGCCGCTTTTTACTTCGCGCAACAGATCAGCCACTTCTTCTAAAATAGCCGGATCATTTTTCAAGTTAGCTTCCATTAAGCGAGTGGTCATATAGGCGTATAAATTATCTAAATTAACCGCCAACTCACCGCCCTGCTCTAGGTTAAGGGCTTGTCGCAAACCACCCACAATAGCGATCGCTTTGCCAACCAACTCACCTTTGAGTGCCGTTTGATTACGCTCCATGGCACCACGCGCTTGCGCTAAACGGGTTAAGCCACCTTCCATCAACATTTGAATCAAACGGTGTGGATCAGCCTCAATCGCCTGCGCTTGAGTATTAACGGATTGATACTGACGCATAGCGGTCATTGCATTCATAACATCGTGCTCCATAAGCGTTTCATCTAATACCTATATCGCCAACGACCGCCAATTCTTTAGCCTTTTCTTACAATTGTTTTGGTTCTTGCGCAGGATCGATTTGCGCCCAACCTTCACGCAGTTGCAAAACAATATTCTGTACTTCTTCTAGGGTATGCGGGGTTTTGTCCACAGCTACACCGGCTAAGCGGCGGGTCATGTAGTCATATAACGCATCAAGGTTTTCCGCCAGCTCACCACCTAAGCTCTTATCTAAGCTGTCTTGTAGCAAACCGATAATGGTTAGCGTAGTGCCTACCGCCTCACCACGTTGCGCAGGGTTATTATCTTGCTGAGCAAGCAACGCAGTTGAAATACTCTCTAGAGCGCCATCAAGTAACAACTCAACCGCTTGATAAGGCGTTAGATCCTGGCCGGCGGAGACTGAATTGTAGGTTTTAATTGGGTTGTTCATGCATCAATCCTTTCTAGCGACACCAGGCAAACTACCTAGCGCTTGAGCCAATCGGTCGCTGGTTGCATTCAACTGCCCCACCAACGAGTCCATTGCATTAAATTGTTTAAATAAACGTGCTTCAATTTGGCCAGTGCGTCGTATCAGCGCTTCTCGTTGTGCGTCAATGTTTGTTGTAGTGGTTGTCAGCCCCTTAATACGCTGTTCAAGCACGCCACCGGTTTCCACATAACCGCTGATACGCTTATCCATACGCGTCATTAGTCCATTGTCGCCAGCGACAAACTGAGCCACCGCATCAAAGTTATTCTCTAGCACTTTGCCAAGTTTTTCATCGTCAATTTTTAATGTGCCATCTTTCTGAGTCGTGATACCTAGATCAGCCAGTACCTGTAGACCTTCAACGCCTGACGGGTTGGTTAATTCATTGCGCATGCCACTGAGTAATGTGCGCACCGTAGCATCGCCCACCAAGCCTCCGACCACTGGCGGTTTGCCGTCACCGACTTTGGTGACACCGGTTAACTCGTTACTGACTTTAATTAACTCGTTATACGAATCTACAAACTTCTTTAACTGCGCTTTAACGCCGCTATTGTCTTGACCTACAGTAACAGTTAAGGGTTTGTTTTCTTCTGTTTTATCTTTGAGAGTAAAAGTGACGTCTGGGATGGCATTGTCAATGGTGTTACTGGCGCTCTCAAGTTTTAAACCATCAATGGTAAATTTTGCATTACTGGCCTGCTCTAAATAGCCTGCAGTACCCTGCTCTGCTTTGATAGCTCCGTTAACATTTAATGCTTCAAGACCGCCGCCCGCGCCACTGATTGAGATATCGTTACCGGAACCGGTTGTCGTAGAGCTTAGGACTAATTGCGACGCTCCAGTGTCTGGATTATTAACAATATTAGCGCTCATACCTTTGTCTTTAAGTTGAGCATTTAATGCGTCGCGAATATCAATTAAAGATGCGCCACTTTCAATATTGATAGTAACAGGCGCCTGATCATTGCTACCCAAACTCACTGTCAAGCTACCTGCTGCATTGGCAGAAAAATCTTTAGCTAATGCGCTGGTTGCCACTTTGCTACTGCTAGCCAATTGTTGCACAGCGACACTGTAACTACCGGACAAAGCAGTTTTACTGGCACTCGCGGTTAAAGCATTGGTGTTTGAAGAAACAGCCGTGCGATTTTCAAACAAAGATAGTTTGTTTAAGTCTTTCATGGTGGTTTGAAAATTACTTAACGCACTTTTTAAACTGCCCAATGCCGAAATCTTGGTGGTGGTGGTTTTTTCAAGGCGAGACAACTGCGCCGCTTTGGGAGCCGTTTCTGCCTCAACCATTGCTTTAACGATGTTGTTAATATCAAGGCCGGAGCCAATGCCTGTAATACCTGCCATGCTAACCACCCTCACCAGTTTCTGGTGTTTAATATATGTTGAGTCTAGCCTTAAAGGCTGCTCTAACTGACTTAGAGCCACGCCCTAAGTTTTGAAATCTCCGTGTATACGGCTACACCCATTATGCCTGTGCAGTAAATAACAAGCTACGCATCTCATCTAAGCTTTCGGCCAAGCGCAGCGCTTCTTCACTGGGCAACTGACGAATGACGTCACCTGATACGCTGTCAGTAACTTTAACCACCATGCGGCCGGTGGATTCATCAATAGAGAAATTCAGATTGCGCTGAATGCTCTGGGTAAACTCTTGCAAGGTATTCACAGCTTGCTGCACTTGTGGCTGACTGGGCTTAGTCTGCTGAGTTTCAGCTAAGCCCTGAGCTGTTGCCGAATCAAGGCGCTGAACCTGCATATTTTCAGGCGGGTCAGCACGTAGATTTGCTGTCGACTGAGCACTGTAATTGGTTTTAATATCCATCGCACATTACCTCGTTAAGGCAAAACAGGGCGTAGTGCATTAAACACTACCCCCTGGGATTTCGCAAAGGCTAGACCATTAACGCAGGAGGCTTAAAACCGCCTGTGGTAACTGATTGGCCTGGGCCAGAATCGCAGTACCGGCCTGTTGCAGGATCTGGTTTTTACTCAGATTCGCAGTTTCTGCGGCGAAGTCGGTATCACGGATGCGACCACGAGCAGCGGATACGTTTTCGCTAATGTTTTGCAAGTTAGAGATTGTATTCTCGAAGCGGTTTTGAATCGCACCTAAAGAAGCACGGTTTTTATCAATAGACGCCATCGCCGCATCAATCACTGAAACTGCACTCTGAGCACCGTCTTGTGAGCTAATATCGATATCAGCAACAGAGCTTAACTTAGACACTGCCAATTGACTTGCGCCAACCATATCCGCAGCACTTGCAGAAACCTGGAATGCGCCGGCTGATTCAATTTGGACTTGGCCTCTAGCGGTAGTGGAATCGTTAGCATCTGTCAATGTAATAGGACTAGCAGAGTTAATTGT
>JAAXZZ010000028.1 GCA_012719655.1 Gammaproteobacteria bacterium
ACTTTAATCATTGCTAAAAACTGGTATGTAAGCAAAAGCGACATATTCATCTTTATTAATGCTAATAAAACTCTATGATGCCGTTAGCATTTTCATATCAAACTCTGGCTAATCAATACATATTGCACCGCAGAAAAATTTATATTTATCACCGCCGAACACATTCACCCCAATAGAACAGATGATTATGAAGCTGTTAAAAAGTGTCAACTCCGAAATAATAGCTATTGTTTATGACCGTGATACTAGGCTGCTTTACAAGTATGAGATCAACCCAACACACCAACCTAAAGGCCAACCCGTTGAGAGCTGATCATAATGCGCAACTCCTGTTTGCTTTGTTGCTGTTAGCACTTAATCTACCCAACCTAATCTGGCTACAGCCCAACAACAGTCTATTATTAAACGGAGCCGAATACTTAGAAAGACTTTTACTGTGTTCGCTACTGGGTGCTTCTTTTCTGTGTCTGTTTGCTCGACCTTGGCTAGCGGGGCTGTATTTATGGATTGTATGTCTTTGGTGGCTGCCCTTGGCTCTAGGTGTTCGCGCCATTGCAGGAACACCTATCACTGCCACGCTGATTGGCACGGTAGTGGCAACCAGCCCTGCCGAATTGCATAACCTGCTGAATAGTATTCCATGGTTATGGCTCATATTTTTTGTAGCGTGGAATCTTTTGTGTCTGCTGCTAATGCAATGGATGCGCCGTAGACCTGACTGGCGTTGGTGTTGTAGTTTCCGTGGCAAAACGGCGTTTTTTTGCTTAGCTATGCTGGCTTTACCACAGATCGTGCTGTCGGAAAGCACAACTACTTCTGCCGGAGGGGCATTAGCTGGACAGAATGGTAGAAACCTGGAGCACCATAATAAAAATCATGCAGTACACCCACTGCTTGAGTTCGACAAAGCCGACCAGAAAGTAGGCTTCAGCGCCCGTTTGCCAGAAGCATTTCCTTATGAGTTACCTTGGGCAATTGTTCAATACAATCAGGCTCGACGTGCCGTTCATGCAATACGCACCAATCTGAAAGTGCCGAAACCTGCCTATAGCATGACGGGTTATGAGCCCGCTGCCGAGGTGGTAGTACTGGTGATTGGCGAGTCTTCTACCCGTAACGCTTGGCATTGGTTCAACCCCCAGGCGCCGGACACTACGCCACAATTAGAGAAGCGTGTAACGCGAGGTGAGCATGTGTTTCGTTTTGCACATACGCTGGCACAAAGTACCCTTACCCGTCAGGCGGTGCCCTCCATGCTGACAGCGCAACCATTAATCTGGTCGGATGGCAAACCCAACCCCCAAGCGACTCATTCCATTGTCAGCGTTGCAGCGGATGCAGGTTATGCAACAGCATGGTTTTCCAATCAGGCTGCGGTTGGCAAGCATGATGGTATTATTGCCAGCTATGCCGAGGAAGCTGCAATAACAGCCTTCCTAAACCCATCCAGCTTTTATGCACAAGGGAGTTATGACGAAGTTCTACTACCTGCCTTGCAGCGTCATCTGGAGTCACAGCAGTTGGCGTTTGTTGTGCTGCACACCATGGGCAGTCACTTTACCTACCGACATCGGTATCCGGCTGGGTTTGGCCTTTATCCGAATACAAACGATGTGCGTGAAGCCTACTTCAACAGTGTCGCTTATACCGACCATGTACTGGACAAAATAATAGAAACTCTCGCCAAGGATGGACGCAAAGCCGTACTGGTTTACGCCTCTGATCATGGTGAAAGTATTCCTGGTGGAGCCTGTGCTGCCAGGGTGGCAAATCGCAATACCCGCGACGCTTACGAGGTACCTGCTTTGATTTGGCTCAATGACTCTTACGCCAAGGCGTATCCGGAAATAGTTTCGCAGCTAGGTGCAAACAGAAACTCCCCTTACAGCGTAGCAGCAGTGGGGCAAACACTGCTGGATTTGATGCGAGCTGATAATAAGACGGAGCTTCCTGATTCCAGCGTTCAGAGCTTTATTCGCAGCAGTAAATTCATAGACGAACACGGGCAAGAGGTTGAGCCAATATTGACAAAACAATTTGAACAAGCCGTTCATAAAAACCCCTGCTTTATGATTTTACAATAACGGATTATTAGAAATGAAAAGTCGCCTTGCACAGCTAAAAAGTTTCCGCCTGCTTGATACTGTTTTGTTGAGCAGTTTCTTTCTCTCTGGCATCTGTGCCCTCATGTATCAGGTAGCTTGGCAGCGCAGCTTATACAGCATTATCGGTGTAGATATTGACTCAATTACAATCATCGTTTCCGTATTTATGCTAGGAATTGGCTTTGGAGGCATGCTGGGCGGCTGGATTGCAGACTTAGCCCCCAAACGCAGGATTCATATTTATGCTGTAGCAGAACTTGCCATTGCTCTCTACGGCTTTTCATCCTTATTGCTAGTGCATTCTATCGATGACTGGTTGGTTGCTACGGGTGGCGGTCCTTTGAGCAGCGGAGCAGGAAGCCTATTGTTTCTTATTGTGCCTACCACCTTCATGGGTATGACCTTACCTCTGTTAACCATGGTGTTCAATGATTGGCAGGACAGCATCGGTGTATCGGTTGGTCAGCTATATTTTATCAATACACTTGGTGCGGCGACGGGCGCTGGATTAGTGCCTTTTGTACTACTGCCCCTAATGCCTTTGGATAACGTGATTCACATGGCCGCTTTTGGCAATCTCACAGTAGCAGCATTAGCCCTGCTTGCTTACGCTTGGCAAACCCGTCATAGCAATCGAACTCTTGTTGCAGGAAGCTAATAATGAACTATCCAGCGCTTTTATCGTTTTTTTGTGGCTTCGTCAGTTTAAGTCTTGAGATCCTCTGGGTTCGTTTATACGGTTTTACCATGATGTCAACCCCTGCTGCCTTTGGTTTTGTACTGATGGCATACCTAGTCGGCATTGCGCTAGGCGCACGCCTAGGCGGCAAAGCCTGTCGCGAAAACCCAGATAGCTCTCGTCTCTGGCGTCGTGTCATATGGACTCTTTTGTTATCGGCAGTGTTGGCACTGGTAATGCCGTTTGTATTTGCTTGGGGAAATAGTCAGTGGTGGCGTAACCCGCTGGTTGATTTTGTCTGGATTGCTTTGGTGTCATCTGTTCTAGCCTATATATTCCCTATAGCCCACCATTTAGGGGCTGGCCCTAGCAGCGGTAAACAAGGGCAGCGCTTTGCTTGGGTGTACACCTCAAATGTGCTGGGAGCGGCACTAGGGCCGTTAATCGTTGGGTATGTACTGCTTAACTTTTTATCCTTACAGCAAGCCTTTGTGTTGCTTACAGTGTTGCACTTGGCTGCAATAGGGTTCTTTTATTGTTCGCAAAAAAACTGGAGTTTTCGTTTACCGATTGTGGCAGGCACCGTATTCATGGGACTACTACTGGGGTTAATTTCACAACGCTTTGATCCTCACTCCTTAATCCAGAAAGTGACATCAAACTGAGAAATGGCTAACCAAGTAATTGAAAACAAACATGGCATTATAACTATTTTTCCTCCGACCGACTTACAAAAATATGAACAAGGTGATGATGCTGTGTACGGCGGTAACGTGTACGACGGGCGCACCAATTTATCTCTTGTAAACAACACTAACGGCCTAGACCGTCCCCTATTACTAGCAGCCCTGCAACCACAGCCTAAACGGGTGCTGATAGTTGGTTTATCTATTGGCAGCTGGCTGGCGTTGACTAACGGCTTCCCTGGAGTCGAGCATATTGATGTAGTGGAAATCAATGCCGGCTACCTAGAAGCAGCACAAGCTTATCCAGCACAGGCTCGAGCACTCAGCGATCCTCGCGTTAACATTATGGTGGATGATGCTCGCCGCTGGTTACGCTTGCATCCAGAAAAAGCCTATGATTTGGTCATCATGAATACCACATGGCACTGGCGGGCAAATAGTAGCTTTTTATTATCCAACGAGTTTTTACAGCTTATCAAAAAGCATATGGCATCAGGTGCTGTTATGGCATTTAACGCAACGGGTTCGTCAGATGCCTTTTATACAGCGACACAGGTATTTGAACATGCTTACCGTTACAGCAACTTTGTTTATGCTGCCGATTTTGACTTTAGAGAACGAAAAGACTCAACCACAGCAAGAGAGATATACACAAACATAAACATCGAAGGTGTGCCATTATTCAATGGCGATAACGAGCTGATTGAGAAATACTTGGGACGAAAGTTTATTGATATACAATTGGTACAAAAGCTGACAGAAAGACCTCTTGAAGTAATCACAGACAACAACGCTATAACTGAATTTAAATATGGGCTTTCTTTGCAAAGACAGTATTGACGCAGACAGTTTAGGCTTCGTGGGAATTAAGAGTAAAAAAAGCCAGTTAGGGCTTGGGACTCTTAGAGATTATGACGGCAGCTGAGCACGTTTCGTCTTACCTGCTGTTTTTAAATTTACAGATGGCTTAGTATCCGCAGTTCTTAAAAACCAGACTGACTTAGATAGACACGAAGGAACGTACTCATGAAAAAAATCATCTTTATCCTAATCATCGCTGGCGGCTGGTATGTGAATAAAAACGGCTGGCCTGATTTTATGCAAAGGTCGAGCAGTCCTGTGATTACTAATGCGTCGATACTTTCTACGCCAGCAACTGCTCCGGCATCATTTAAGCCGCGCACGAACTCGTCTGCGCCAGCGCCATCTTTCCGCTGTGACGGTAGGCAGCTTTGCTCGCAAATGAGTTCTTATGATGAAGCGGTGTTCTTTTTGCGTAATTGCCCGAATACCAAAATGGATGGTGATGGCGATGGTATTCCCTGTGAGCGGCAGTTTGGGCGGTGATGCGGGGTTGTTAGGTTTGGCGCCCATGAATGGACGATATACGGGTGGTGTAGGTCGATTTTTTAAGATCGACAATGAAGATACTGAAGATACGCTGTGGTTATTGTCGCCCATAAATGGACGACCTACGGAGTGGTGTAGGTTGGAGGTTTGGCGAGCTTGTCGGGCATAAATGCCCGACCTACATGGGAAATTCGAGGCTTGAGTACAAGTCGGGCATGAATGCCCAACCTACAGTTTGGATGCGATGCATGGGTTGTTGGGTTTGCTGGCGGGAACGGTGTTATATCCTGCAGAAATTCTTGGCTGCAAAGCTTGTTTCGCAGGCATGGCCAGCTCCTACAGAACGCTAGTGTCCGGCTCGTACAGACGCTAGTGCTCGGCTCATGCAATCACAAAACCTGTACGAGCGGGCCAGGCTCGGGCAATCGCAAAACCTGTACGAGTGGGCCATGCCCGCGACTGCAATTCCATACACCCATCCTGCAAGCTAGTGCGGAAGAAAAGCATAGACTGCCACGTCGCTACACTCCTCGCAGAGGCGGAATAATGCCTCGCAGGCATGGCCTGCTTCTACAGAAAGGCTTTGCAGAGACGGCAAAGCGTCTGTGCGCGCAGTGAGGTGATCCAGCATTCAACCAGCAGATTATATTTTCCAACCTATACTGATCGGCATGGAGTTCAACAGCGCAACACGGAGGTTGCCATGGATCAGATTCATCCACCGACTCAAAAGCCTAAACACACTGCAAGCCAAGAAGACCACGACAGCCCATGGAAAGGTGCGCTGGAAGTCTTTTTTAAGCCCTTTATGGATTTTCTCTACCCACAAATCGCGGAGTTAATCGACTGGCAGCAGCCGGTTGAGTTTCTGGATAAAGAACTGCAAAAGATCACCCGCAAGTCGAAAAACTCACGGCGGTATGCGGATAAGCTGGTTAAAGTGCAGTTTTTAAACGGCAGCGAACAATGGATTTTAATCCACATCGAAGTGCAAGGTGCAGCAGAAGCTGACTTTGCTGAACGCATGTTTATCTACTATTACCGCATTCGTGATCGCTATCAAAAGCCGGTGATCAGTTTGGCCGTATTAACCGACACTCAGCCCAGTTTCAGGCCCAACCATTACAGCGACAGCATTGCCGGTTGCAGCATTCGTTTTCAGTTTGAGACGGTGAAGCTGCTGGACTGGCAAGACAAAACCGATCAACTGCTGCAACACGATAATCCGTTCGGCCTGCTGATCGCGGCACAGCTGACGGCCAAGCTGATTAAAGACGGCAAAAACCGCGTCGACAATTTAATTGGCTATTATCGACTGGCTGCTAAAAAGCAATTACCCCGCGAACAGGTTGTGCAATTGGTGGTCTTTTTAGAGTGGATCGTCGCACTACCCGAAGACCTAACCCCATACTACAATGAGCAACTAGAACACCTCGAAGAGGACAGTCACATGACTTACATTTCAATTATTGAGCGACAAGGCATTGCGCAGGGCATCGAGCAAGGAATCGAGCAGGGTATTGGCCAAGGTCGCATGAGTACGTTGCAGGGGACTTTGCAAAAGCTTTTGCAGCTTAAGTTCGGAGAATCAGCGGCTGAATATGAGCAACGTTTACTTCAAGCTGAAGAAGCAGAGCTGACGCTGTGGACTGAGCGCGTACTCTTCGCTGACAGCATTGATGGGGTGTTTGCTGATAAAGCGTGAGGCTGCAGCATGCTGCAAATAGCATCGCGGGTATGGCCCACTCGTACGGAGTACGGATTTGTCGCGGTTATTTTGCGTCGGCAGTGCAATCGCGAGCATGGCTCGCTCGTACAGGGGTATGCTCGCGGTCGCATGCAAACATGAATCCCCAGCAGAAGTGCTATTTGGAAAGCTTAGAGCGGTATAGCCACTCAATATCTGGGTAATCAGCAAAGGCTTGCGGGAATAAATATTCGCCGCTGAACATTGGTGCGTTAATTTTTTGCCAAGCAGGTTGGAAAGGCTTCTTTGTATGCTGCAAGGCATCGACCAGTAAAGTCGTGCAGTACAAATGCGGATGACTGCGATCGGCTAACACAAAGGGCTTGCGCAGCTGTTTCGATAACCACAGCGCAGCCTGCTGGTGTTCTTCTGCGCGGACAAATTTAGGCCGTGCAATAGCAAAACTGCGTGCCAGCTGTGGATCAATAAACTCGTTTAGTGTGGAGCTTAAAACTTGGTTGCTGCGCTGTGGATCATCGTCAGTGCTGGCGTGCACAATCAAAGGCTCGGGTTGCAAGCTTACAACCATACCAATGTGTGAAAATTCGCTCTTACTCAGGGTTTGGATGAGCAGGCTTTCTCTGGATGTCCCCGCACGAAATACCCAATCACCAACAGCAAGGGCAGGTAGTTGTTGTGGCGGCAGTACAGTGCGAGCCGCTGGTGTTGGCGCGATGTAGAACATCGCGCTCAAAGCAAGTGTTGCGGCAAGCAATAGCGCAATAGCGAGAGTTCGCGACCCTATATGACTAAAGGCTTTTAACATGCGGCGCTCGCAACACCTTTGGCGCAGCGATTAGAGAGAGACTTTCCAGCCATCTTTAGTGTCAACCAAGACTATTTTTTCTGATTTCTTTGGCGCGTTATCATTCTTGTAGTGAATGGTTGCGGTCATGGTAGCGCGAGTTTTATCAGTATTGTATTCAGCAGTGGAATAGGTGACTTCTTTTACACCGCCTTGACGGATAACCCGAGTGCTGGTTTCTGCAAGCATCATACCCAGTTTGCCGCGCATTAAGGTTTCTTGGTCTTCATCGGCATCGGCGGGAATGTATAAGGTGTGCATCAGAGCATCAATATAATTGGCTAGCACAGCATTGATATAGTCTTTAGCCACTTTTTCTGGTGAGTTGCTCGATGAGCAAGCAATCAGTAGTGCTGCTGTGAGTAACATAAACAAGCCGTTGCGTAATATTTGCATGATTAATCCTTTCAGCGAAAAAAATACGGACGCGAAGTATAGCGCTTGTCAGTTGTGATTTGAGAGAGGTGTTCGAACTTTTGCTGTGCTTCCCTAGGTTTTTAACTGCGAACGACCTGTGACCTTTAAATAAGTCATCCTATGCAAAGAATTTTTAACTAGACGACTGGTCTATTTTTTATTATGCTAACAGCCATGAAAATGACTTATACCGATACCCGCCAGCATTTACTTGAAGTGGGCCATCAAATTATGGCTGCTAAAGGTTTTTCTGGTGTGGGCTTAAATGAAATTCTGCGCACAGCCGGTGTGCCTAAGGGTTCGTTTTATCACTACTTTGCCTCGAAAGAATTGTACGGCCAAGCAGTACTTGAGGCGTATTTTTCTAGCTATTTAGAGGCACAAAAGCTGCGTTTTAATGATTCGCGCACACCTGCAGCCGAGCGTTTGTTAGGCTATTGGCAGCAATGGTTGCTCTGTAATAGCAGCGCCAGCGATGATCAAAAATGTTTAGTTGTGAAGTTAAGTGCAGAAGTGGCTGATTTATCGGAAGCGATGCGCTTGACCTTGCGTGATGGTACTGACAAGGTCATAGCACAGCTCGCTGACTGCATACGTGTCGGACAAGTGGATGGCTCATTGACTGTTACCGATGCCACGGCAACCGCGGTGATGCTCTATCAATTGTGGTTAGGTGCCAGCTTGCTGGCGAAATTGCATCGTAATAGCGTGCCAATGGAGCAAGCGATGCAGATGACTCGCAAGGTTTTGCTAACTTAGTGATAACGCATGTACCTGCTGCCTGTAGGTATTTTTGCATTGAAAATAGACGACTGGTCTAATCTTTGGCCGTCGTAACCACTCAACAGGAGTTACTGATACATGCTTAATTTTAATTTTTACAACCCGACTCATATCAGCTTTGGTAAAGGCCGTATCGCTAAACTCGACAGCTTCGTGCCCGTCGATGCCAAAGTGATGGTGTTATATGGTGGGCAAAGTGCGCAACGCACTGGCACTTTAGATGAAGTGAAAGCCGCACTCGGCGAGAGTTATGGTCAAATCTGGTGTACGAGCATCAGGCGGTTTTCCTGTCTGATTGCTCCATTACTTGTTCGCCGTCTTGGAATTTAACGTTATTGACCACGAGGGTTAGCAGTTGAAATCCTTTCAGGCGGTTCCAGCGCT
>JAAXZZ010000029.1 GCA_012719655.1 Gammaproteobacteria bacterium
AAAATAAGTTTGACACTCGGGGTCGGCTAAATAGGCTTTCAGCGAGCGGCTGCGCAAAGCTAGAAAGTGCAGAGCAAAGTTCATCCCGGAAATGCCCATAAAGAAGATGCAAATTATTTCGATCAGGGCACTGTCAAAATAACCAATACTGGCATCGTGGGTCGAGAATCCGCCAATCGCAATGGTTGAGAAGCTATGGCTAATGGCATCAAAAAAACTCATGCCGGCAGCCCAGTAAGCCAGTGCGCAGAGCAATGTTAACGCGCAATAAATCAGCCACAACGTCTTAGCTGTGTCAGCAATGCGCGGTGAGAGCTTATTGTCTTTGAGTGGGCCGGGCATTTCCGTGCGATACAGTTGCATGCCGCCAACGCCGAGCATCGGCATAATGGCCACCGCCAAGACCACAATACCCATACCACCAAGCCATTGCAGTTGCTGACGGTAGTAAAGAATTGCGCGGGGTAATTGATCGATCCCGGTCAGTACCGTGGCACCGGTCGTGCTCAGGCCAGAAAAAGCTTCGAACAGTGATTCGGTCACACCCATATTAGGACTGGGCGATAACATAAATGGAATCGCCCCGAATGAGCCCAGTACAATCCAAAATAAAGCAGTAATTAAGTAGCCGTCACGCACGCGTAGTTCCGCCCGTGCGCGGCGCACCGGCAGCCACAGAAAGAATCCAGTCAATAAGGTGATGGCAAACGCCCAGAAAAAACTTGAGCTGGAACCGCCATCGTCATACAAAGCAATCAGTAATGGCGGTACATGGCTGATACTGAAAAGCATCAAAAGAACGCCAAGAATTCGACCAATCGCGGCAAAGTGCATGGAGGCTACTCGTTAAAAAATATGTAAGATTATAGGCTAAAAGAAAGTCAAACCGGGTTGGAATAGACGTTCCACATCACGGATATACTTTTTATCGACTACGAACAAAATAAAGTGATCATCGGCTTGAATAACAATGTCTTCGTTGCCGATCAGTACCTGATCGTCGCGAATAATTGCACCAATGGTGGTGGCCGGAGGCAAATGAATTTCACTGACCTTGCGCCCAATGACTTTGCTGGATTTACGGTCACCGTGTGCGATAGCTTCGATCGCCTCGGCTGCTCCGCGACGTAATGAATGCACGCTGACAATATCGCCGCGGCGCACATGGGTGAGTAAGGTGCTGAGAGTGGCCAATTGCGGACTGATGGCAATATCAATCGCACCGCCTTGGACTAGATCTGCGTAAGCCGGATTATTAATAATCGCCATGACTTTGCGTGCGCCAAGGCGTTTGGCCAGCAATGAGGCCATGATGTTGGCTTCATCATCGTTGGTTAAGGCTAAGAAGATATCCACTTCATCAATATTTTCTTCCACCAATAAATCGCGGTCGGAAGCGCTGCCATGTAGCACCACAGTTGTGTCTAAACTGTCAGATAAGTAGCGGCAGCGGGCAGCATTGATTTCAATGATTTTAACTTGATAGCGGCTTTCAATCGCCTCAGCTAAGCGTTCACCAATATGGCCACCGCCAGCAATGATCACTTTGCGATAGCTGTCTTCCATGCGGCGCAGTTCACTCATTACCGCACGGATATGTGTGCGTGCGGCAATGAAAAAGACTTCATCATCGACTTCAATTATGGTGTCGCCAGTGGGGAAAATAGGGCGGTCACGGCGGAAAATAGCGGCTACGCGAGTATCGACATTAGGCATGTGCGCGCGTAGCTGACGCAATTCTTGGCCCACTAAAGGACCACCGTAATAGGCGCGTACGCAGACGAGCTGGGCTTTCCCTTCGGCGAAGTCGAGCACTTGCAGGGCGCCGGGGTATTCAATTAAACGCTTAATATGATTGGTGACGGCTTGCTCGGGGCTGATCAATACATCAATCGGAATGGCATCCGTATCAAACAGTTCAGAACGGGTTAAATAGGCTGACTCGCGCACCCTAGCGATTTTGGTGGGCGTACGAAATAAGGTGTGCGCGACTTGGCAGGCGACCATATTGGTCTCGTCACTGTTGGTCACGGCCACCAGCATGTCGGCATCGTCAGCACCGGCTTGGCGTAAAATAGTCGGGAAAGAGCAGTGTCCGATCACCGTGCGAATATCAAGGCGATCACCCAAGTCACGCAGACGTTCGGTATCAGTATCAACGACAGTAATATCATTGGCTTCATTGGCCAAATGTTCTGCAAGCGTGCCGCCCACTTGTCCTGCGCCAAGAATAATAATCTTCATGCTGATGTCCTTAAGTGCTCTGGATAGCTGCTTGCTTGATCAGGCGCGCATAATAAAAACCATCGTGACCGTCTACTTGTGCAAGTAGTTGCCGACCATGCGGCTGGGCTTTGCCAAAGTCTGCAGGGAAAGGCAGTTCTTGCGCATCGTGAGTGCGTTGTAAAAAAGCAGCAATCACCTCAGTATTCTCTGTGGGTAATGTAGAGCAAGTGGCATACAGCAAGATACCGTTTTCTGCCAGTGTTGGCCAAAGCGCGTCAAGCAGCTCACCTTGCAGTTGCGCAAGAGCGGCGATGTCATCAGCTTGCCGAGTCAATTTAATATCAGGGTGGCGACGAATCACGCCAGTGGCTGAGCAAGGCGCATCGAGCAAAATACGCTGGAAGACTTGCCCGTCCCACCACTGATCAAGGGCGCGGGCATCGCCAGCCACAATGCTAGCTTTGAGTTTTAAACGCTCAAGGTTGGCTTTAACCCGCTCTAAACGCTGTGGCTCGAGGTCAATCGCAACCACTTCGCGCAGTTGTGCTTGGCTTTCTAAAATATGGCAGGTCTTACCACCAGGCGCACAACAGGCATCCAGCACGCGCTGCTCCGGCTCAAGCATCAGTAAGTGCGCGGCTAATTGCGCCGCTTCATCTTGCACACTGACCGCGCCGTCAGCAAAGCCCGGTAGCGCCGTAACATCACAGGCTGCCGCTAAGGTAATACCATCGTTGCTGAAGGGGGTGGCCTGGCCAGCAATGCCGCACTCAAGCAGTTCTGCTAAATAGGCATCGCGGCTGATCACGCGCTGATTCACCCGCAGAGTAAAAGGAGGGTGGCTGTTATTGGCCTCACAGATGGCCAGCCAATCCTCTGGCCAATAAGCTTTTAACGACTTTTGCAGCCAGCGCGGATGGGCGCTGAGTACCACAGGGTCTTTCTCCAGTGTTGGCAGCAGTGTGTCAGCTTCACGTTGCGCGCGACGCAAAACGGCATTGAGTAAAGCTTTCGCCCAAGGCTTTTTCAGCGCAGTGGCGCAGCCAACCGTTTCGGCAATGGCGGCATGCGCTGGAATGCGGGTATACAGCAGTTGGTATAGGCCTATCAATAACAACGCTTCAACATCTTGGTCTGCTTTGCGAAAAGGCTTGCTGAGCAGCGCTGAGGCTAATGCCGATAGACGTGGCTGCCAGCGTGCCGTGCCAAACGCGAGCTCTTGAACTAAGCCTTTATCGCGATCGCTGACGCGTTCCAGTTGCGTTGGTAAGCTGCTGGCTAACGAGGCTTTACCGGCTAGCACTGCAGCCAGTGCGCGCGCTGCTGCGAGGCGTGGATTCATAAGCCAAGTACCTGACCGGTTTGGAATAAATCCTTTTTACTGTTGAGTAAGTCGCTGAAAGCTAAGGCCTTACCGTTAGGCAGCTGCAGATGGGTTAAACGTAGTGCTTGTTCACCACAGGCAACTAATAAACCCTCACGCTCAGCGCTGAGAATTTCGCCAGGTTGGCCGTGGCCTTCGCTCACTTGTGCGGTATGAATCTTGAGTGTTTCACCGGCAAGAGTCGTGTGTGCAACGGGCCATGGATGCATGGCGCGAATCTGGCAATCCAATGCTGCAGCCGGGCGTTGCCAATCAATCAATGCTGCTTGTTTGTTTAGTTTGTGTGCGTAAGTGGCTAAGCCTTCAAGCTGTTTCTCAGCGTTAATGCTGCCATCGGCTAAACCTTGTATGGCTTGTAACACTGCGTCAGGCCCCAGCATGGCTAAGCGATCGTGCAAACTGCCAGCGGTGTCGGTGGCTAAAATCGGTGTCTTCACTTTTAGCAGCATAGGGCCGGTATCTAAGCCAGCCTCCATTTGCATTACGGTAATGCCGCTTTCAGTGTCCCCGGCTTCAATCGCCCGTTGAATGGGCGCGGCGCCACGCCAGCGCGGTAGTAACGAGGCATGGCTATTAATGCAGCCTAAGCGCGGGCTGTCTAACACGGCCTGTGGCAAGATTAAGCCGTAGGCCACCACCACCATCAAGTCCGCGTTAAAAGCTGCCAGTTCTTGTTGCGCTTCAGTGCTGCGCAAATTCAGCGGTTGCAGCACCGGAATATTATGCTTGCTTGCCAACTGTTTGACTGGGCTTGGGGTCAGTTTCTGACCGCGTCCAGCGGGACGATCAGGTTGTGTATAAACTGCAATCACGCTGTGTTCGCTATCGAGAAGCGCTTGCAAGTGACTCGCGGCAAACTCAGGGGTGCCAGCAAACACAATACGTAACGACCTAGACATACAATTACCTTGTTAAAACAGAAGGAGCGCCTGTGCATAGCTTTCTTCTTGAAAGGTATTTAAAGAGGCGCCGATTGGTTCGCTCATTGCCAGTCGCAAAGCGCTGCGGATAGCTATTATGCATTGATATGCAAAGCTAATTAAATTGCTTTGCGCCACCTTCCTTGGGCTCGCAATGACATTTTTGGCTTGACTCAGTAGGTCCTTAATTTTTTTGCTGGCGATGGAGTTTCTCAAGCTTTTTCTTAATGCGATCACGCTTGAGCGATGACAAATAGTCGACAAACAGCTTACCATTTAAATGATCGCACTCATGCTGTATGCAAACAGCCAGTAAACCTTCCGCTAACAGCTCGAAGGGTTCGCCATTACGATCAAGGGCACGGATTTTGACCTTTTGTGGCCGCTGTACGTCTTCGTAAAAGCCTGGCACTGAGAGGCAGCCTTCTTGATAAAGATCGGTTTCATCAGTGAGGGCTTCAATTTCAGGATTGATAAATACACGCGGCTCGGATTTATCTTCTGATAAATCCATCACAACTAAGCGAATATGATGATTGACCTGTGTTGCAGCAAGACCAATACCAGGTGCGGCATACATGGTTTCTAGCATATCATCAATCAGAAGGCGGATTTGGTCATCGACCTGCTCAATAGGTTTAGCTATGGTGCGTAATCGAGGATCAGGAAACTCAAGAATATTTAAAATTGCCATATGCGTTTGTGATGTACTTATGGAATAAAGTTAGAAAGCACTGCTACTATGATACGCAGCATAATAAAGAATGGGCTATAAAGCCAAAAAACGGGTTCTGGAATTGTCTTAGGCGTTCCATTGTCGACATATGATAAAGGGATTCACCGCATGAGGAAAACATTACTTGCTCTGTTATTGCTTGCGACGACTGCAGTACAGGCACAGGTACAGTTAAAAGATGGCCATCCAACCAACTACACAGTGGTTAAAGGTGACACCCTGTGGGATATCTCCGGTAAGTTTTTAAGCAAGCCGTGGAAATGGCCAGAAATTTGGCATGCTAACCCACAGGTGGCGAATCCGCATTTAATTTACCCAGGCGACCGCTTGAGCTTGGTTTACGTTGATGGCCAGCCGCGCATCATGTTAAACCGTGGTGCCAGTCGTGGCACCATTAAATTATCGCCGAAAGTGCGCAGCACGCCAATGGCAGAAGCCATTCCAACCATTCCATTAGAAGCTATTAATAGTTTCTTGTTGAGCAACCGTATCATTAATACGCCAGAAGAGTTTGCTCAGCAGCCTTACGTGGTTGCGGGTAACGCTGAGCGTGTGATAAGTGGTGCCGGCGATCGTATTTATGTGCGTGGCAATGTGGATGAAAATGCTATTTATGGCATTTTCCGCCAAGGTCGTACTTATGTTGACCCAGACACTGGAGAGTTTCTCGGTATTAATGCTGATGATATCGGCGGTGGTGAAGTGGTTGCCGTTGAAGACAATATTGGCACGATGGTACTGTCGCGTACGACTCAAGAAGTGCGTAATGCTGATCGCCTGTTCCGAACCGAAGAGCGTGCTATTAATTCGACTTTCTTACCGAGCGAACCAAAAGACACCGTTGAAGGTGTCATCTTAGATGTGCCACGTGGCGTATCACAAATTGGTCAGTTTGACGTGGTCACCATTAACAGAGGCGCGCGTGATGGTTTGGTTGTCGGAAATGTTTTAGCCATGTACAAAACCGGTGAGACCGTTCGCGACAATATTGGTGGCGACTCGGTAAAAATTCCAGACGAGCGTTCCGGTTTACTGATGGTGTTTCGCACCTATGACAAGCTGAGCTATGGCTTGGTGTTGTATGCGAACCGACAGCTCGCAGTGCTGGATAAAGTTAAGAACCCTTAAACTCGCTGCCAGTGCTGTAAATAGAAAGCGTCCTTGTAAAAGGGCGCTTTTTTGCTTTTTAGCAACCTATTACTACACTGACTACTAGGAATGACAGGACGTTGTTCCCTTGCGTATAAGGATATTGATATGAATCACTGCTCGCCTGCCGAACTTGAAGCGCGTTTGCGCTTACACAGCCTTCCCGATATTGGTCCGCAACGCTTTTACAAACTGCTAAAGGTTTTTGCTTCGGCCAGCTCAGCGTTAAGCGCTCCGGCTGCGGCTTGGCAAGCCATCGGCATGCCGCAGAGCAGTATTGATGCACGCCGCAGTGAAACTGTTCGTGAGCAAGCACTGTTGGCGCTGCGTTGGTCTGAGTGCTCGCAGCAGCATTTACTCTTGCATGACATGCAGGAATATCCAGCGTTACTAAAAGAAATCGCTGGCGCACCACCAGTGCTGTTTGTCCATGGTAATCCGGCGATTTTAGAGCAGCCGCAGATCGCTATTGTTGGTAGCCGCAATGCCACCCGTCCCAGTTTAGATACTGCCCAGAGCTTTGCCCGTAGCTTGGCCAAAGGCGGTTTTGCAGTGACCAGCGGTTTAGCGCTCGGCGTTGATGCGGCAGCGCATCAAGGTGCTTTAGATGTGCAAGGTACAACTATCGCGGTAGTGGGTACCGGACTCAATCAGGGCTATCCAGCACGTCATCGTGCTTTGGCGCAAGAAATTATTGAGCAAGGCGGTGCCCTAGTCTCGGAGTTAACATTAGACAGTGCGCCCCATGCCAGCCATTTTCCGCGGCGTAATCGCATTATCAGTGGTCTATCCTTGGGTGTTTTAGTGGTTGAGGCTAGTCCGTCCAGTGGCTCACTGATTACTGCGCGCTTAGCGGCTGAGCAAGGACGTGAAGTGTACGCTATTCCTGGCTCCATTCATGCGCCAGGAGCGCGCGGCTGCCATCAGTTGATTCGCGATGGTGCTACGCTAATTGAGACGGTCGGGGATATTTTAGAATCATTACAAGGTTGGCAGTCGACAGCGCCAGTCGAGCAGCGAGATGCACAGCAAACATTGGTGTTACAGCATCCATTACTGGAGCTATTAAAGGTGCAACCATTGGCTGTTGATCAGTTAGTTGATTTGAGTGAGTTACCATTGGCAGAGGTGCTGGCGATGTTGACTGACTTTGAAATTGCTGGAAATGTCAGTCGTGAAGGCAGTTTATGGCTGTATCGCGATGCTGGACAGGTTTAAGATAGGCGCTTGATTGATTTAGCAATACCATACCTACGAGTAGATTTTGATGACCAGTGCTTGGCAAATTCAACAGATTGCGCAAAAAGTTCGTGGCGGTGCGGTGATTGCTTACCCTACCGAAGCGGTTTGGGGTTTGGGTTGCGATCCGTTTAATGGTACCGCGGTCGCGCGTCTGTTGGCGCTTAAAGAGCGGCCTGTACATAAAGGTTTGATTTTGGTTGCGGCAGACATTGCGCAGTTTGCTGAGTTGCTGGAGGGCTTATCGGCATGCGAGCTGGCGCAGCTACAAAAGAGTTGGCCAGGCCCCAATACTTGGCTGGTGCCACATCATAACCGTGTGCCTGAATGGATTACGGGCGCGCATGACAGTGTGGCGATTCGCGTCAGTGCGCATCCTTTGGTGGCGCAGCTGTGTCGGCTAACTGGACCATTGGTGTCGACGTCCGCCAATCCTAGTGGACGATTACCTGCGAAAAGTCGTTTACGCATTGAGCAGTATTTTCACGGTCAATTGGATGCGGTATTAAGTGGTGAGCTCGGCCAGAGCAGCAATCCAAGCACTATCCGCGATTTGCGGACAGGGCAAGTATTGCGCTCGGCCTAAGCTTTATAGTTGCGCGCGCAGTTGTTGCAGTACCGGAGCTGGATCAGGATGCACGCCAGTCCATAGATAAAAGGCTTCTGCCGCTTGCTCAACCAGCATGCCTAAACCATCCAAAGTGCGCGCTGCATCTTGGCTTTGTGCCCACTGGTTAAAAATAGTGGTTTGCCTGCCGTACATCATGTCGTAGCAAATTGTATGTTTGGCTTTAATTAAAGTGCTGGCTAAGGGGGGGAGCTCGCCGCTGAGACTGGCCGAGGTGCCATTGATAATAATATCCACCGGAGCATCAATCCAATCGTAACCACACGCAGTCATTGGGCCTAAATCAGCAAATTCGCGTGCCAATTGCTCTGCTTTCTCAACGGTACGGTTTGCAATACAAACCTCTGCAGGATGCTGTGCCAACAGTGGCTCTAAGACACCGCGCACAGCACCGCCAGCACCTAAAATTAAGATATTTTTATGAGCCAACTCAATCTGGTGATTGAGCAAGTCATTCACCAAGCCCGCACCGTCGGTGTTATCACCGAGTAAACGTCCGTCCGCAAGTTTTTTTAGGGTGTTGACTGCCTTGGCGCGTAAGGCGCGTTCGCTGAGTTGATCAGCCAGCACAAAGGCTTGCTCTTTAAAGGGCACGGTGACATTGGCGCCGCTGCCTGTTTTAAAAAACTGGGTAACCGCTTCAGGGAAGCCATCAATGGCTGCCAACAAAGGTTCGTAACTGAGTTGTTGCCCTGTTTGCTGGGCAAACAAACGGTGAATTAACGGAGATTTACTATGAGCAATGGGGTTACCAAAAACGCCGTAATAGTTCATTGTGCCTGCGCCTCAGCCAACCAATCGCGATCTTGTAAAAAATATTCAGTTAAGCGCGCTTCGCGGCTGTTGGCTTCAGGCTTCCAGTCGTAACCCCAGCGCACTTGTGGCGGTAATGACATTAAAATGGATTCGGTGCGGCCACCCGATTGCAAACCAAATAAGGTGCCCCGGTCAAACACCAAGTTAAACTCAACATAACGACCACGACGGTAGGCTTGGAACTCACGTTCATGCTGGGTAAATGGCGTGTGACGACGTCGCTAAATAATCGGCATATAGGCTTTTAGACAAGCAT
>JAAXZZ010000030.1 GCA_012719655.1 Gammaproteobacteria bacterium
AATATACCTATTGTTATTGCTAACAGATTGCCATTTTATTTGTATGGTGAGCACAAACGCGATAATCGTAAAGCTGCCAATAAAACACTCATAAGTTTTCCTGAGGTAGACGCAGGTGCGTCAAGTCTTGAAGAGAAATTTGAGGCAGCATATCTAGATACTGTCTGTGAGCTAGCTATAAATAATCCTGTTTTTATATTACGTCCAGTTCCTGAGATGCCGTTTAACGTACCAAAAGTTATGGCACGAGAGTATTTGCGCGGAAATAAGTTAGTTGGTATTGGAATGCCTGTTTCTGACTATCATCAACGTAATGCTTTTATTGATGAGCTTTTAGTTAAAGCGTCAGCACAGTGTGGTGCGCAAATTCTAGATCCGGAGTCGTTTTTGTGTGACGCATCTCTTTGTTACGGAAGCCAAGAGGGTCTGTCTCTTTATGTGGATGATGATCACTTGAGCGAGTATGGGAATAAGCGTTTAGTACCTTTATTTAAAACTATTTTTGCTGATGTGCATGTTGGAAGTATTGATTGATTAAACTTAGCCATTCTCGGTCATTCGAATCTTTCACCATATGCTCAAAATTCCTCTTCCTCTGCCACTTACTCAGTGGTCGACGGAAGATTTTCATGTCTGATATATCAATCAACCCCAACTCATCACCAGGGGTGAGTACCACGTTGCCGAGATGGATGGAGCGAAAGTACACGCCTAAGTCTTGAATGTGCTCAACAAATTTTAAAAAGCGCTCACGAAGGTCGGCAGGGTACTCAAGGTCACCGCGATAGAGGTCACGCAAGGTTGTGCCAGGTAGCGGATAATAATGCACGGCGTCACGCTCAATGCTGGGTATGCGGTATACCTGAATGATTTTCGGGCAAGGAATGCCCAGTTCTTCAAGCTTTTTCGCGTTATCCGCGAAGCGCTGGGCATAGGGCCAGATGGCAGCGGAAGAAATTAAGCGCTTGCGACGGAACAGCTTTAAAAAGCTGCCATCTTGCAGAATCATAACTTTATCGCCAAAACCGTCTTGTTCGATGACTTTGCAGTTTTCACGTAGCTTTAAATAGTTTTGGTGATCGAGCTTGTGCATGCAGGGCCCTTAAAAATTTGAACGGCAATCTTACCTGAAAGCGTATTATTGGGCATCTTTGAGTGCGCGTAATACGCTATTAAGCTCATTTTTCCAGTCGCTTTGCGCAATGTTGAGTTGTTGATTAATCTTTGTATTGTCCAAGACTGAGTAAGCAGGCCGTTGTGCCGGTGTGGGGTAGTCGCTGCTGGTAATGGCTTTTAACCTCGGTATGTTAGTGATTAATTGCAGTTCTGCGGCTTGTGCAAAAATTTCTTCAGCAAAGTCGTACCAACTGCAGGTTGGCGCGCCACTAAAATGGTAGATGCCCCACGGACAGCTAGCATTACTTTGATATTGCTGGGCAATCTGCCATAGCGCTTGTGCAATGCTGCGCGCAGACGTTGGCCCACCGATCTGGTCGCTGACAATGCTTAATGCATCACGTTCTTGACCGAGGCGCAACATGGTTTTAACAAAGTTATTGCCATGTAAGCCAAATACCCAGCTGGTGCGTAAGATGATGTGCTGGCGGCAGATCGCGGTAATCGCTTGTTCACCTTGCCATTTACTGTCGCCGTAGACGCTATTGGGTGCTGGGGTAGCGTGCTCGGTGTAGGGCGGCTTGTGCTTGCCATCGAATACATAGTCGGTAGAAATGTGCAGTAGCGGGCAATCAATACTCTGAGCGGCTGTGGCAAGGTTATGCGCACCTTGTTGATTCACGGCGTAGGCACGATCACTATCACTTTCGGCTTTATCTACCGCGGTATAGGCAGCGGCATTAATGATCAGCTGGGGCTGTACTTGCCGAATGTTATCGAGCACCTGTTGAGCATCGCTAATATCCAGCTGCTGTGAACCAAAAGCAGATATCTGCCAGCTGGGCGGAGCAGACAGCATCAGTTCTTGCCCGACTTGGCCTTGGGCTCCAGTAATCAATACGCGCATAACAACCTCTGGTGAAATAGCTGCTTTAGCCAACATAAAATTATGGGCTAATAAAATTGCTGCAAGTTTAGCAGACCACTGCGCAGACAGGTCAGATTGGCGCTGCTTAACCGAACACAGTGCTTGCCTGTGCTAGAATCTCTGCTTTATTGTGCGGCTGGAGCCATTGGCATTATGTTGAGCTATTTTCGTCTGTACCGTGAGCGTGGCTGGCATCCGATCAGTGCTGACGAATACCGTGCAGCGTGGCTACGCTGGGGCGGCAGTGTCGCCACCCATCCGGATGTGGTCGAGCGCTTATCAGCTTTGGCAGGAATTCCTCTGGATTATTTAGGCTGGGATAAAGCGGGAGAGTTACAGGCGGCGATACCGACGTGGGGTCGACACATCGCGTTAGCAAAGGATGTGCTTAAACAGCAGAAAAAACGCGGTGTGTTTGATTTAGGCAACGCCGAGATTATTCTGCCGCAAGTAGCCACGTCTGTGATTACACTACGCCACAAAGCGCAATATGTCTCTGAGCTGCATGCCCAGCGCATTTCAACACTCAAAGAGCAGAAGCAAGGCTTAGCCTTGGCGCGTGAGCCTGAGCAATACAGTAAGAAGTTTCGCTATAACCAGCGTCGTGAGCAGCGTTTATTAGAATAGCAAGGTGGAGTGATTCTGCCCATTGCTAGCTTGTCATCGGCTGAACAAGCACAGATTTATACCCAGCTGTTTGAAAAGCGCTGGGGCTTTGCTGTGCCCGGTAAAGACTATCTGGCGCAAGTGTTTAGCTTAATGGCTGAGTTTATGACCGGCAGCTTTATCACCATTAATGATGTGCCCGTGGCGTTTCAGGTGCTGTATCGTGTTGAAGCACCCGAGTGGATCAGCCTTGAATACATTAATGGCGGTGTCGATACCGATTACAACTCACTGAGCCCCGGCAGTGTCTTGAGCTTTGTCAATACGCAAAATGAGTGGCAGCATGCGCGTGATTTGAGTAAACCGCTGCGTTACTCCTTTGGCCGTGCTGATCGTGAATATAAAGACCGCTGGTGCAACCGCGTTGCTGTGTATGAGGTGTCTTGATGTCGGTGCGTAAACAGCAATTACTCAAACAACACCGTCGCAATAAGCGTATGGCCATGCTGGTGATCGTACTTGGACTGGTGCTACTGGGCTTTATCGCGCCCCTTTGGCTCTTGCCGCTGGCAATAGTGGTGCTGTGGATCGTCCATGAAGCTTGGTTTGCTGATCATCTGTTTTATGCCCCACAAGACGATTATCAATACCGCTTCCCTGAAGCGATTGAGCCTTATGAGTTATTTATTGTGGATGGCCGACTCAAGCTCAACTCCAACACTGAATTAGATCTAGAACAGTCCACGCTGATTGCAAAGGTACAGATCAACAGCTCATGGCTGGGGCGCTGGTTTGATCCCAGTGTTTTGCTTGGCCATGATCAACAAACCTTTGAACGCGGCGCGCAAGGTATTCGATATCTTAATTTAACTGGGCAAGCAGCGGCTTTATTGGCTGAAGGTCTGAGAATACGCGGGCGTTTTTGTACGCTGGCAAGCGCGCTGCAGTTGTATGTATTTAATCAGCCCAGTCCTGTGGCTGAGAATATGATGATTCTCGCACCGCACGCCGATGATGCTGAGCTGGCGGCTTTTGGACTCTACAGCAGCGCAGACAAGGTCAGTATTGTCACCTTAACCCAAGGCGAAATTGAAGCTGAGCATTATCAGCGCTTAGGTTTAAGTGCACAGCAGGCCGCGCAACTGAAGGGGCGTTTACGCAGCTGGGACAGCATGGCGATTCCATTGTGGGGCGGTGTGCCGCAAGCTAACTGTGTGCAGCTGGGCTATTACTGTATGCAATTACCTGTGATGGCGCAGCAGCCTGATATGGCTTTTGGCTCAAAGCAGTCGGGTGAAACAGATATTCGCAGTGCGCGTGAGCATAATTGCATCAAGTTGCCGGCGGACAACAATGGTGCACCGACATGGACTAACTTAGTCGCTGATTTAGCCGCCTGCTTAATGCATTTTAAACCTAGCGTGGTGGTGATGCCGCATCCAGAAATCGATCCGCACGCCGATCATATCGCCACCACTCAAGCGTTTTTTCAAGCGTTGCAGCAGAGTGATTGGCGACCGCAGCGTTTATTTCTGTACGCCAATCATCTGCACGATAACGACCGCTGGCCCATGGGGCATGCCAATACCGGCGTAGCCTTGCCACCCGCAATGGTTGAACTACCGGCAGATGAGTTATTCAGTTATGTATTGAGCGATGCACAGCAGCTGGATAAAGCCATGGCGCTGTTAATGCAGCATGATTTACAACCACCACAGCCGTTTAAAAAGCGCTTACGTCGCATGATTCAGCAAGTCTTAACTGGCCGCCGTTGGCCTAAAACCGGTGACAATGAGTTTTTACGCAAAGCGGTGCGCAAGCATGAGGTGTTTTGGGTGCGTCAATTGTAGGCCGCTGACTTGATCACTGGTTTATAAGGTGATAAGAAGGGGCTAGAGCTTATTCAAGACTTGCTGTAAAAGTTGACCATCAAAAGCCAGCTGATCCAGCCAATACACCTGATGCAGCAGTACAATTAACCAAAATACACCTTGGTAAGAGGCTTTTTTAGTTTTGTGACGCAGCAGCTGCTGAGCTAATAAGGCGCCAGGCCAGCCACCGAGTAATTCAACGCTATGCAGCTGTTTTTCGGGAATACGCCAAGCACCCGTTTGCGCGTTGTGCTTATCGCGCGAGTATTGCCAGATGCTCAATAAGCTCATAGCACAATAGGCTAATAGCGGCCAAAAAACAGCATTGTTTGCAAAAGCCTGCCACGCACCGATTGCTGGAGCTGCACAGAGGATAATCATGAGCGACAGCGTTCTTTTTAAGCTCGCTGGAGTCTGCTGGCGCTGCCTGAGACTCGGTTTACTGGGCTTTGCAGCGCTGGTGTTTGCGTGGTTGCTAGGTTTACGGCGGATGGCCGGGCGGTCAATGCTGAGTTCTGCGCTGCGCATGTGTTGTGCGCGCAAGCGGCCTTGCTCATCTCTGCCGCCGACAAAGTAAACCGCTTCTCCTTGCTGCGGACGCCGCTCGCCACGCACGCTAGAAATATGCACGAAGAAGTCGTTATTGTCTGCGCGAATAAAGCCAAAGCCTTTATCATCGTGCCAACGGTGTAAAACGCCTTTTTGCTCCATTTCTTGGACCTTATTCCACCACGCCAGTAACACGTACACGACGGCTTGCGACGGGCGTGCTTACCGTGACTGTGTTGGCGCTACGCTCGGCGTAGAGCTGATCAATCCAGTTCTTTAGTGCAATCAATAACCCGAGCACCAAGAAGGCCCCGGGCGGTAAGATGGCTAATAAGAAGCCTTTGTAATTGTCGAACACCACAATTTGCCAGTGTTCGGCGATGCTGCCAAACAACAGGTGCATATTGGTAAATAACATACCCGTGCCGAGCAATTCTCGTGTTGCACCGATCGCTACCAATACCAGACCAAAGCCAATCCCCATCATCAAACCGTCGTAACTGGCGCTGAGCATCGAGTGCTTTGCTGCAAACGCCTCAGCACGACCGAGAATGATGCAATTGGTGGTAATCAGCGGAATAAAAATACCAAGAACCTGGAACAGCTCATAAGTGAACGCCTGCATCAGCAGTTCAATGCAGGTGGTTAATGCCGCAATAATCATCACAAACACGGGTAAGCGCACGGCATTGGTAACGCTATTACGAATTAAAGAAACCGCCGCGTTAGAGCAAATTAATACCAGTGCGGTGGCGATGCCTAAGCCCAACGCATTGACTGTGGAGTTACTGGTGCCGAGCAGCGGGCACAAACCCAGTAGCTGCACTAGGCCTGGGTTATTTTTCCATAAGCCATTGATAGTGATTTCGCGAAATGACGTGCTCATGGCTTCACCTGCGCTGTATTGAGTTGTGCAAAGAGTTCAGCGTGGTGCTGATCAAAGTACTGTAAGGCTTTATGTACAGCGCTAACCACGGCTCGTGGAGTAATGGTCGCACCGGCAAACTGATCAAAATCCCCCTGATCTTTTTTGACCGCCCAGCCACGTTCTGCTGGATTGCGCAAGCTTTTGCCATCAAAACTTTTAATCCATGGGCTTTTGGCAAGTTCAATGCGGTCACCTAAGCCGGGTGTCTCTTTGTGTTGAATCACGCGGACACCGCTAAGTGTGCCATCGGCCATAATACCAATCAGCAAGCTGATGGTACCGCTGTAGCCATCCGGTGCATTCGCTTGCAAGATCACGGCTGCAGGTTGTCCAGCACGCGTGGCAAGATAAGCCGGAGTCTCTGTGCGATGACCTAATAAAGGCTCGTTTAAGGTAATGACATTATCGAGTAGCGCATTATCGTAACTCTGTGCTGGTAAGATTTCGCCCAGAGCACGAATTTGCGCGGCCCGCTCGGCTTGCAGAATACGTGACTCAGTGGATTGTTGTGTGATGGCGACAACGGCGACAGTAATTGCAGCAAATAGACCCAGCACGAGGCTATTTTTAAGCATGGAACGACTGATTTCTGGCAGCATTATTCGTCTCCAGTCTTAAAGCCGCGCTTGGCTGTTTTGTGTCCGTAGGTACGCGGACGGGTGAAATAATCAATGGTTGGCGCACACAGATTCATGAGTAATACGGCAAAAGCCACGCCATCGGGGTAACCACCCCAAGCGCGAATAATATAAATCAGTACGCCAACACCGATACCGAACAGCAAACGTCCTTGCACGCTGGTAGCACTGCTAACGGGGTCGGTGACAATAAAGAAAGCACCGAGCATGGTCGCACCGCTGAGCAGGTGAAACAGGGGTGAGCCTTGTGAGTCAGAGCCATTGCCGTTCCAAAACAACAGGCTCATAACAAAGAGTGCGGCGAGCATGCCAATCGGAGCGTGCCAAGTGAAGAGTTTTTTATGCAGCAAGAACAAGCCGCCTAACAGAAAGGCTAAGTTAACCCACTCGCTGCTGTAGCCGGCGAATACACCAAATGCTGAGCTGCTGTGCCATAGCTCTTCAATGGTTAAACTGCTGTTAGTTTTTAGTGCATCCAGAACTGTGGCTTGGCTCCATGCATCGGGAAAAGCTTGGCCAAAGAATACATGCTGTAAGCCGCTAATAAGGTCCACGCTGTGGGTTGCGGGCCAGGTGGTCATATCCACAGGGAAAGAAACCAAAACCACAACATAACCCAGCATGGCTGGGTTAAATGGATTCTGTCCCAAGCCGCCAAACAGCTGTTTGCCGAAGACCACAGCAAAACCGCTAGCGACTGCAATCAGCCACCAAGGCGAGTAGGGCGGTAAGGCCAGCGCCAATAACAAACCTGTGACTAAGACGCTGCCATCTTTCAGGAAAAAACCCACTGGACGTTTGCGCAAGGCAAGAATAGCTGCTTCAAACAACAAGGCAAAAGTGCTGGCTAAAACAATATTAAGCAGTGGACCGATGCCGAAGAAGTAGCTCAACGTAAGAATGCCGGGCACGGTGGCGGCAATCACCAACAACATAACGCGCTGCGTGCGATTGGCACCCTTAGCGTGCGGTGATGTAATGCGTGGCAAAGTCATCGGTGCTCCAAATGTGTTGCAAAAGCTGTGCGTTGCACGCCAGCTTAGGGTTAATTAAGTGCAGCTAAATTGTGTTCGGCTTGGGTTAATTCCGCTTGCAGTATCGTTAAGGTGGCCTCGTCGGCTTCATTGCGCTCTGCTTTACGCAGCGCTGCACGTTTCATCGCCACTTCAATCTTAGCCTTTTTAAGTGCTTGTTCGGCAGGGCTTGCTTCTGCTTTGGCTGTTGCTTCTGTTGCTTCTGTTGGCACTGGCGCACGGGATGTACTGCTTGCCGCGCTCGCAGCGTCTAGCGCCTGCTTGGCTTGTGCAGAGGCTTCGCGCAGCTGTTCGACCTGAGCGCGTAGCTCGTCGGTGTTATGAATGTCCAGCTGTTTTTCAGCTTTACGCAGCGCCACTTGTGCCATGCTTGCGGCAATTTTTAAGCGCTTAAGCTCATCTTCTGCTTGCGCTTGGCTGGCTTCAACAGTTTGTGCTGCTTGTGCTGCTTTTTTCGCTTGTTCTGCTTTGCTTTTGGCTAAGCGTTCAGCTCGTGCTTGACGCTCGGCCTCTTTGCGCTCTTCTTCAAGACGTAGACGTTCTTGACGGAATTCAAAACGTTGTTTGGCGTGTTCTGCTTTCGCGAGTTTTTGTGCTTGTTCGCGAATATCGGCTTTCGCGGCACGATAGTACTGCACCAAAGGGATGCTCGATGGACACACGTAGGCGCAGGCGCCGCACTCAATGCAATCAAATAAGTTATGCGCTTGCAGTTGTGGGTGATCATCACCGAGGGCATAAAAATGCAATTGCTGGGGTAGTAAATTAGCCGGACAGACTTCTGCACAATCGCCACAGCGTATACAAGGTAGTGCAGGCGGTGGCGCTGGCAGCTCCTGCGCTGTAGCGGCCAATAAGCAGTTGCTGGTCTTAATAATGGGTGCGTCGAGCGCGGGTAAAGTAAAACCCATCATCGGTCCACCAACAATTAAGCGACTCATCTGCGCTTTCTGTAAGCCAGCAAACTCAAGCAGCTCGATGGCCGGGGTGCCGATTAAGCACTCAACATTCATTGGTTTTTGCAGTGCTAGGCCGGTCAGAGTGGTGATGCGTGAAATAAGCGGTTTCCCTTCAATGACCGCGTCATGCACTGCAACAGCCGTGCCGACGTTTTGGCATAGAATGCCTAATTGCGCCGGCAGTTGTGCCGAAGGCACTTGCTGGCCAGTCAGTATTTCGATCAGCTGACGCTCACCACCTGAGGGGTAAACCGTTGGAATCGCGATGACCTGATAACGGCGCGATTGTAATGCGCCACGGACCGCAGCAATAGCCTCGGGTTTGTTATCTTCAATGGCGATCAGTACGTTTTCAGGCTGTAAGATCTGCACTAAAATATCAATGCCAAGTAGCAGCTGTGGAGCTTTTTCACGCATTAATACATCATCAGCAGTGATGTAAGGTTCGCACTCGGCGCCATTAATGATCAGTGTCTCAATGGGCTGATTTGACGTTGGTGAAAGCTTTACGGCTGTTGGAAACCCGCCGCCACCCAAACCACTAATCCCTGCTTGATGAATCTTCTCAAGTAACTCTGTAGCACTGGCTTGCTGAAAATGCGCTAGAGCCTCAAGTGCGCACCACTGATCCAAACCATCGGTATCAATTACGATGGCATCCATCAATTGGCCAGACGCATGAGGGTAGGGCTGTGGACCAATAAAACTGACGGTGCCTGAGCTTGGAGCATGTACAGGCGCGCTAATCAAGTGGGTTGAGTCGGCAATCAACTGCCCTTTTAAAACGTAATCACCAACGTTAACCCGCGCTTCTGTAACACTGCCAAGGTGTTGCAGCAACGGCACAATTAATTGCTTGGGCAGCGGCGCACGCTGGATGGGCTGTTGGTTGGACAACGATTTATGTTGTGGCGGATGGACGCCACCGCGCAGTGGGTGAATAGGCCAAGTGCTCATGACAATGACTCCCGATCAGTCGCAATCAAAGTGCCGGGCGGCAAAGGATGCTCCCACTTCCAGTTGTGCAACGTGCTGGCTACCGCAATCATATCAATGCAATCCACCGGGCAGGGCTCAACACACAGATCACAGCCCGTGCATTCGCTGACAATCACCGTGTGCATTTGTTTTGCCGCACCTAAAATCGCATCCACAGGGCAGGCTTGAATGCATTTTGTGCAACCAATGCATTCGGCTTCACGAATATGCGCCACCATCTGTGGTTTCTCGCCTTCTGCCGCATCTAACGGCTCAGCTTCCACATCGAGTAATTCGGCTAACGCTTCAATGGTGGCCTGGCCACCGGGTGGGCACTTATTGATTTTGTCGCCAGCCGCGATGGCTTCGGCGTAAGGTTTACAACCTGGGTAGCCGCACTGCCCGCACTGTGTTTGTGGCAGGAGAGCATTAATTTGCTCAGCAATCGGATTGCCTTCAACGCGAAAACGCACAGCGGCAAAGCCTAAAATCGCGCCAAAGATTACACTTAAAACAACCAGTGCCGTAACGGCAATAAACACCATACTCATAGCTTGATCAAACCACTAAAGCCCATAAAGGCTAATGACATCAAGCCTGCCGTTAGCATGCCAATTGCTGCTCCTTGAAACGGTTTTGGCACATCAGCAATGGCAATACGCTCGCGCATCGCAGCAAACAGCACCAATACTAAAGAGAAGCCAATGCCGGCCGCAAAACCGTTTACGCTGGCTTGCAAAAAGGTGTACTGGCTACGATTGGCGTTTAACAGAGCGACGCCAAGCACAATACAGTTCGTGGTGATCAATGGTAAAAAAATACCGAGCACGCGATACAGCATTGGGCTGGTTTTATTCACCACCATTTCGGTGAATTGCACCACCACCGCAATCACTAAAATAAAGCTGATAGTGCGCAAAAACTCAAGATCAAAAGGCTTCAGGATGTACTGCTGGACTAAATAGCTACAGATCGAAGCCAAGGTCAGCACAAAAGTGGTCGCGAGCGACAAACCGATAGCGGTTTCAACCTTTTTTGAAACGCCCATAAACGGGCACAAGCCAAGAAACTGAACCAAAACAAAGTTGTTCACTAAAATGGCACTGACCACAATAAGTAAGAGTTCGCTCATGACTGGTATTGAAGGGATCAACCGTTATTAAGGAGGCGCTTATTATCGTGCAGGTCGATATAGCGTACAAGTCGGATTTCTGGCTTCTTTAAGTTCTTTTTGATCTAAGGCTATGGGATCTTGGTTAAAACGTTAAAAAAAAGTAGGACTTCTTAACTTAGTGTGGCGTTATGACGCGGTTAAAAAAATATTATAAAGAGCTGGCGGTTTGCCATTAGTCTGCTGGCTGTTCATGTTTTAATATAGTTTGAGCCTAGAATTTTTGCTGCTGCGCTAACTGTGCGCTTGACGAGGACGGTATCCATGCTTAACAAAATCTCACTAAAAGCGCGTCTAATATTGCTGACAGTCATTGCTGTGCTGTTATTTATACTGGTTGCTGTTGTCGGCTTGGTAGGGATCAGCAACTTAAATAAAGCACTAGAAGATGTATACAAGGAACATATGGTGCCAGCCAATCTGCTGGATAGTATTTTTGCTGATATTAATAACAACAGAACTCAGTTGCTGCTGGCCTTGCAGCACGCGCCCGATTCAGCTTTTCTTGATATGCATGATCACCCCGTCAATCAGCATATTGAGAGCATACGCAGCGGGCAAGTACGCAACAAACAGGGCTGGACGCAGCTGGATGACATTGGTTTTTCTGGTGCCGAGTTGCAGATGCTCGAGGCTTTAAAAGCGCATGTTCAGGTTTTGCGAACTGAAGCGGTTGAGTTGGCTATCGCCGCCATTGAGCAGCAAGATTATTACCGTGCCAATGAAATTATTTTGCAAAAAGTCAATCCTGCGATTGTTCGAGTACGAGAGGCGATGACGCAACTCAGTACGCAGTTGATGAACAATGCACAAGCAGAATTTAATCAAGGTGAGCAGCGTTATCAGGACACTGTGACCTTATTTGTGTTTGTGTTGATTATTGGCGGTGCGCTGATTGTGCTGTTAGCCGTGCGTGTGCTGTGTAGTATCCAGCACGCCGTGAAATTATTGCGTGAAGCATCAGAGAAAATGGCAGCCGGTGATACCCGTGTTCGAGTTGAATACACCAGCCATGATGAGCTGCGCGCGGTGGCGCTGGCCTTTAACAACATGGGGGAGCGCTTTCAGAGCGCATTACATGATGTTGAACGCTCAGCACAGCAGCTTGCTGCGGCCAGTGAAGAAACCTCCGTCATCACTGCCAATACCAGTGAAAGTATGAATCAGCAGCACAATGAGATTTCTCAGGTTGCCACTGCCATGAATGAAATGCATGCAACCGCCAGTGAAGTGGCGCGTAGTGCCAGCTTAGCGGCTGAGGCAGCCCATCATGCTGATGGTGAAACGGTTGTTGGACGTGATGTGTCGCTGCAGACAATCGAAGCGATTGAGGCCTTGGCAGCAGCGGTTGAGCATGCAACAGGGGTGATTGAGTCGCTGGCCAAGGACAGCGAAGAAATTGGCAGTGTTTTAGATGTGATTCGCAGTATTGCTGAGCAGACCAACTTGCTCGCTTTAAATGCCGCTATTGAGGCGGCGCGTGCGGGTGAGGCAGGCCGTGGCTTTGCTGTGGTAGCGGATGAGGTGCGCAGCTTGGCTTCACATACACAGAAGTCCACCCAAGAAATTAACGATATGGTTGCTCGTTTGCAGCGTGGCGCAGGGCAAGCAGTAGAGGCCATGGTCGCTGGTCGTCATCAGGCGCGTGCAGGGGTTGAACAAACATTGAAAACGACCGCCTGTTTAGAGTCGATCGTAAAGGCGATTGGCACCATTAATGATATGAATGTGCAAATTGCCAGTGCGGCAGAAGAGCAGAGCGCAGTCAGTGAGGAAATCACCCGTTCTGTAGTGGCAATCAATGATTTGACTGATAAAACGACAGATGGAGCACGGCAAACCACGGAGGCCAGCCATGAAGTGGCACGCTTGGCGGGTATGTTGCAAGAAATGCTTGGCCGTTTTCGCACTTAAAGCATGCGCAAGCACACCTCTTACAGGTCGAATGTAGCGTGCTACAGATCTGCTGATGAGCTGTGTTTGTGAGCTGTCCTAGAGCTGCAGGCACCTTCGGTAAGTGATTGTTCCTATTGAGACAATAGTCTTGGGTTAGACGAAGGTAGGTTGTTCGCAGGCGTGGCAATCTTTACATTGCTGACCCACGTGTTGCAGCTCTATAAGTAATTTAACATTGGGTTCAATTCACTGAGCTACCGTTTTTTACTGAAGGATATGCTGTGTCGCGTGATCTTAATGTGTTGTTATGTTGTAGTTTGCGTTAAAACCTACAAACATTCATAAATCCAAAAAACATAATTAAGTGCCAGCATTCAATGCTTAGCCTTAGGCTGCGTTGCATGTTTTATGCATCTTAGTGATCCGAAAAATTCCTAAAGACTGGCGCAGTACAAGTCAGATCATTGGGTGAGGGAGTGAAAATGCAAGATACAATTGTTGAGAAGGTGCTGAAGCACCCAAAATATGCGGAGTTAGTACAGCGGCGTACTCGCGTGAGTATGGCGTTTTTTGCCGTTGCATTGGCGATTTATTCAGGGTTTATTCTGACACTAGCCTATATGCCGGATGTGTTCGCACGACCTTTGGGCGCCGGCTGGACGATGAGTGTAGGGGTGTTTACAGGGATTCTGGTTGTATTCAGCGCAGTGATTATGATTGCTTTGTATGTCTACTTTTCAAACAAAACGTTTGACCCTCTGTTAGAAGAAATTGTGAGGGATGTTGAATGAAAAAGTTTCTTTTAAGCACGGCTCTGCTATCGATGTTTGCACAGCCAGCTTTTGCTGCGACTGGGCAAGCCAATACGTCGGCAATTGTCATGTTCTTGCTGTTTATCGCTGGCACCATGGTCATTACCTGGTGGGCCGCACGTAAAACCCAAACCACTTCAGACTTCTACACTGCGGGTGGTGGCATTACGGGCTTCCAGAATGGTTTAGCCATTGCTGGTGACTATATCTCTGCAGCGTCATTCCTTGGTATCGCCGGTATGGTGTACGTCAGTGGTTTTGACGGCATCATTTATGCGATTGGCTTCCTGTTCGGTTGGCCGGTGGTGATGTTCTTGGTGGCTGAGCGTTTACGTAACCTAGGACGCTTTAACTTTGCCGACGTTACTGCGTTTCGCTTAGAACAAACGCCAATGCGTGTTCTGGCGGCCAGTGCTTCATTGTTGATTATTGCGCTGTACCTGATCGCGCAAATGGTCGGTGCGGGTAAGTTGATCGTGCTGCTGTTTGGTCTTGAGTATAAAATCTCAGTAATCATTATCGGCTCACTAATGATGATCTACGTGTTCTTCGGCGGAATGACGGCGACCACTTGGGTACAAATCATTAAAGCAGTATTGATGCTGGCGGGTGGTACTTTGCTGGCGGCACTGGTATTGATGGCTTTCAACTGGAATCCAGATGCAATGCTGGCTGAAGCGGTTAAAGTACACCCTTCAGGCACAGAGTTGATGGCACCGGGCGCTGGTGTCAGTGGTAACCCACTTAACGCACTGTCGCTGGGCTTGGCATTGGCCTTTGGTACGGCAGGTTTGCCGCACATTCTGATGCGCTTCTTCACTGTTTCCAGTGCAAAAGAAGCACGTAAGTCAGTGATCTGGGCCAGTAGCTTTATCGGTTACTTCTACCTTCTGACTTTTATCATCGGTTTCGGTGCAATTGCTCTACTGGTTCGCCACCCTGAGTTCTACAGCGGTTTAGCCGGTGATAACAGCAATATGCTGACCACGCTGATCGGTGGCACCAACATGGCAGCGGTACACTTATCCAACGCTGTGGGCGGTAGTTTACTGTTAGGTTTCTTGGCTGCAGTAACCTTTGCAACCATCGTTGCAGTGGTTGCCGGTTTGGCGCTGGCGGGTGCGGCGGCTATTGCGCATGACTTGTATGCCAACGTCATTGCGCGTGGTCGTTCAACTGAAAAGCAAGAAATGCGTATTTCTAAGATCTCTACTCTGGTATTAGGCGTTTTGGCTGTATTGCTAGGTATTGTCTTTGAAGATCAAAACGTTGCCTTCATGGTGGGACTGGCCTTTGCTATTGCTGCCAGTGCTAACTTCCCAGTGCTGGTATTGTCGGTGTCATGGCGTGGCTGTACCACTCGCGGTGCAACCATCGGTGGGTTCTTAGGTTTAGCCTTTGCCACACTGTGGGTTGTGCTGAGTAAAACAGTATGGGTTGATGTGTTTGGTAATGCTGAGCCAATCAGTCCATTCCCGAACCCTGGTATCTTCTCTATTCCGTTAGCCTTCTTTGCGATCTGGTTCTTCTCGATAACAGATAAGAGTGCGCGTGCGGATAAAGAGCGTGATGCCTTTACTGCACTGACAGTGCGCAGTCAAACCGGTATTGGTCGCTCGGGTGCGCAAGATCACTAAGCGTTAATACTGATGGGTTGAGTCATCACCCTAATAAAAATACCCCGACTGGTTCGGGGTATTTTTTTGTCAATTGATTGCTGCGTCGTTGATGCAGGGGGTGGGTCGAGGAGGCGATTGGCGCACCTGGTCGATTGAGACGCTTTGTCGCATCCGGATACTAATGATAATAATTGTCATTAGCATGTTGTTCTGATAAGTTCCATTCGACATTAATTCTTACTTAAGGAAAGCTCATGCGTAATATATTTAAAGGTGCTGTCTTAACCGTTAGTTTGCTCGTAGCAGCCAGTGCTATGGCTGAAGAGAGTGCAAAGCATTTTGCAGGTTTAGCTGCGCCTGACTTAGAGACAGCGGTAAGCAATTTCTCTGAATATAATAATCGCCTAGAAACGGTGCTCAATGGTGAGTTAACAGATAACGATTTGATGACGATTCATCAGTTAACCTACACCTTAGAAAATGCGTTAGAAAAAATTAATATTTATTTAGAAGAGCTGGCGCAAACTCTAGAAAAAGTCCATGTGGCCTCAGAAACCTATAATCGTGAAGCGCTTAAAGAAGCGGGATCAGCCTACTTAAAGACTTCGCGTATTATTGTTAAATAATTTTTGCTAGCGCCAGTGTTAAGCCAATGCTGGCGCAGCTTAGATAGCATGCAGAGGCAGTCTGCAGTTAAAACTCATTAAGTGTACGTCCTTATAATGGCCCGCACAGGGCAGGGCGAAGGCGCAAAGGCTTTTTAGACGATTTTTAAGCAAGGAATTACAGGCATAAAAAAAGCCCTAACTTGTTGAAAGCTAGGGCTTTTGAATGTGGTTGCGGAAGCAGGATTTGAACCTACGACCTTCGGGTTATGAGCCCGACGAGCTACCAGACTGCTCCATTCCGCGCCGATAAGTATACGCATTTTTTTGATCTTGTCAAAACTTATTTCAAAATCAATCATTTATCCGCGAAGCACGCAGCTTAATACGTTTCTTCCAGTTGTGATTGACCCACCAACGCCAATATAAAACGGTGCAGCTATAGCCGATTGCAGCAAGAATCAGCCCCATGGTAATAGAGCCTGCATATAAAGGCTGCCAGTGTGTGGTGGTGACTTCTAGAATCCAGTGAAGGCTTATTTTATCCGGCATTTCGATAGCTGGAGTATCAAGCAGCCAGGTGCCAAGCTTGTAGTTGGCATAAAACACAGGCGGCATGGTAATCGGGTTGGTGAGCCAAACCAATCCAACCGAAATAGGTAAGTTCGCCCGCAATGGAATGGCTAGAAGTGCTGAGGCTAACATTTGCATGGGCATAGGGATCATCGCCCAAAACAAACCGATAGCAACAGCCCGTGCAATTGAATGACGGTTCAGGTGCCACAAATTTGCATCGTGGATCAGGCTGCCGAGAAAACGTAATGATGGATTATGTTTCAGTTTTTCCGGATCAGGCATGTAGCGTTTAAATAGTTGACGAGGCATGAATTTTCTCTGACATGCAAAAGCTCGACTATTATGCCTCTTATTGCGGCGTGGTGCTGTTACGGGGTGTGACAAAAGCTTTAGAAAACACGCTGTTGACAAGAAAATTTGTTTGCAAATGCTACAGGGAGGTGGCTGCATGCGTTTTCTTATGCTTGCACTGATTGCTGGGATGCTGAGCTTGCGGTTTTTGCCCGAATTGCCCAGCACTTTGTGGCTGCTGGTTTTAGTGCTGGTTGCCCTGCTTGCTTTAGTCTTGCGAGTGTTTCCACTTGGAATGTACCTGCTTGGTTTGTGTTGGGCTTGCATCAGTGCTCAAGCGGCGCTGGATGATCAACTGCAGCAAGGACTTGATGGTCGTACGCTTTGGCTCGAAGGTGCGGTGGTGGGTTTGCCTGAGTGGCCGCAGGTGCAAGGGCAGCCCGCCATTGTGCGCTTTGAGTTAGACGATGCGTCCTCGCGGCGCGCGCAGCTACCGCAGCGTCTGCGTTTATCTTGGCGTGATCCGCCTGAGCAATTGCGTGCCGGTGAACGTTGGCGCTTAGCGGTGCGTTTAAAACGCCCCGATGGTGTACTCAATCCGCACGGCTTTGACTATCAAGCATGGCTATTGGCTAAGCGTATCGGCGCGACAGGTTCGGTAAAGGCGGGTCAGCGCTTGGCCTCTGGAGCGGGTGTCGATCATTGGCGAGAACGCTTAAAAGAACGGTTGCAGAGCGTCGCACCAGCGCCGATGCAAGGTGTGATGACGGCTTTGTTGTTAGGTGATGGCTCTGCCTTAACTGAGCAACAGTGGCGCGTGTTACAAAGCACTGGCACTGTGCATTTAATGGTGATTTCGGGTCAGCATATCAGCTTAATGGCTGGCATGGCCTATGCCTGTGTGGTCTTTTTAGTGCGCTTTGGTTGCTGGCCAACGCGCCTGCCATGGTTGCCGATTGCTTGTGCTTTATCGATGCTGGCCGCACTGTTGTATGGCGTGCTAGCAGGTTTTGCCGTGCCCGTGCAAAGGGCTTGTATCATGGTCATGATTGCGTTGTTCTGGCGCTGGCGCTTTCAGCATTTGAGTGCTTGGACGGCATTGCTAACAGCACTTTGTCTGGTTTTGTTGTATGAGCCCTTGGTGGTGCTGCAAGCTGGCTTTTGGTTGTCCTTTGCAGCTGTGGTAGCGCTGGTTTTAGCGTTTTCTGGACGCTTGGGTGCTTGGCGTTGGTGGCACGTATTAACGCGCACGCAGTGGGTGGCTGCCGTAGGGTTAGCGCCATTTTTACTGGCACTGAGTTTACCGGTGAGCCTAGTGGGGCCGCTGGCGAATCTGTTCGCAGTGCCTTGGCTAAGCTTGCTGGCGCTGCCGTTAACTTTGTTAGGTTCAGCGCTATTGGCGTGGCCTGAGTTAGCCGCGTGGGTATTGGCTCTGGCTGGCTGGTCTTTGCACCTTTTGTTTGTGGTGCTGGACTGGTTTGCCCAAAGGGAGGCGCTGTGGCCGAGTGCTGGTGCAAGTCCTGGGGTATTAGGTTTTGCCCTGCTGGGTGTTATTGCGTTGTTGTTGCCGCGTCCCATTATTCCGTTATTGGCCGCTGGCGCCTTGTGGTTGCCGCTACTTAAACCCAGTGCAATTGAAGTTGCGCCGGGGCAAGCCGAGGTTTGGTTGTTGGATGTGGGGCAGGGGCAAGCCGTCTGGATAAAAACGGCGCAGCACAGCGTGTTGTATGACGCAGGGCCTTTTATGGCTGGTTTTGATGCGGGCGAGCGAATTGTTGTGCCTTTCTTGCAGGGCTTTGCACAAACACATCTGGATCTATTGCTGATTTCCCATGCCGATGCCGATCATGCCGGTGGCGCGCAGGCTGTCCTGAATGCCTTAACAGTGACAACAGTCGTGAGTGGACAACCGTTAGAGCATCCAGCTCGTTTTGCTGCGCAAGCCTGTACCGAACAACAATGGCAATGGGATGGAGTGTGGTTTTGGCGTTGGCAATGGCGCAATGCGCAAGACAGCAACCAAAAGTCCTGTGTGCTGTTGATTCACGCACAAGGTGAGCGCTTATTATTAACCGGTGACCTTGATGCTGCAGGTGAGGCGGCTTTATTGGCTGACTGGCCCTGGTTAAAAGCGGATTGGCTGGTGGCCGGGCATCATGGCAGTCGCACGTCAACATCACGACGATTTCTGCAGGCGATAGAGCCACGCTATGCTTTAATATCGCGTGGTAAGCACAACAGTTACGGGCATCCGCACCCACAAGTGTTGGCCAATTTGCAGGATGTTGAGGCGGCGATTTATGATACTGCCCGTGATAAAGCAGTGCGGATTCGTCTGGGTGATTATCAAGCACCGTGGACGATGTCGATGCAATCGCGCTTTTGGCGATGAAAATGAGAACCGCAGCGTTCGGTGTAGTCCTAAGGCTGTGCTAAAGTGAGGCAAATTTTTTGCTGGAGTAGTTATTGTGTGGGAACTGATCAAATCTGGCGGCTGGATTATGCTGCCTATTGTTGTATGTTCAATTATTGCAGTTGCCATCGTTGCTGAGCGTTTATGGACCTTGCGACCCTCTCGGATTAGTCCTCCGCATTTGTTGGGACAAGTCTGGCGTTGGATGCAAGACCAGCAAATGGATCAAGCGAGATTTCAAGAGTTGCGCGCTGGCTCGCCGCTTGGGCAAATTTTAGCGGCTGGTTTAGCCAATTCGCGTCACGGTCGTGACATTATGAAAGAAAGTATTCAAGAAGCAGGCGTTAAAGTCGTTAGCGAACTTGAACGCTATTTAACGCCCCTTGGCACCATTGCGGCCATTACGCCTTTATTAGGTTTGCTAGGTACGGTATTGGGCATGATCGAGATTTTTAGTGCCTTTATGGGCTCTGGTATGGCCAACGCCCCGCAGTTGGCCGGTGGTATTGCCAAGGCGCTGGTGACCACAGCGGCTGGTTTATTTGTGGCTATTCCTGCGTTATTTTTTCACCGTTTTTTACAGCGCCGCGTTGATCAGTTGGTGGTTAACATGGAGCAAGAAGCGATTAAGCTGGTTGAAGTGGTGCAGGGTGATCGTGAGGTCGAGCTCAATGGGGACAAAGCGTGAAATTTCCTCGTAAACCGCGCGAACCGGTTGATATTAATTTAGCGCCGCTGATCGATGTGGTGTTTATTCTGTTGTTATTTTTTGTGGTAACAACAACCTTTACTCGTGAGACTCAGCTTAAAGTTGATTTGCCTGAAGCCGTCAGTGGCACACCTCCTGAGGTGATGAAAACGCCGCTAGAGATCTTAGTGGGTGTCGATGGGTCTTTTGCGTTAAATGGCAAAAGCTTGAGTAAGAATGATCTGGCTTCGTTGATGGAAGCGCTGCGCCTTGAGTCAGGTGGCGATAAAAGTCTGCCAGTGATGCTCAGCGCCGACGGGCAGGCGCCGCATCAGGCCGTGGTGACAGCGATGGATGCGGCATCTAAACTTGGCTTTGCGCATTTGCGCATTACTACAGTTGAGGCGCAAGCCGCGCAGTGAAGCTGAGCGAACGCATTCAGCATGCTTGGTATCAGGGCCATCCGGCGCTGTGTTTGTTGTGGCCGTTGGAAATGCTGTATCGCGCTGTGGTGCAGCGCAAGCGAGCACGCTTTCTTCGTGGTGACAGTGCAACCTATCGTGCTCCAGTACCGGTGATTGTGGTGGGTAATATCACCGTTGGCGGTACCGGTAAAACCCCGTTAATTTTATGGCTGATCGAGCAATGCCGAACCCAAGGTGTAAGGGTTGGCGTGGTCAGTCGCGGCTATGGTGCGCGTCCCGCCTCTTTTCCTTGGACTGTGAGTGCCGCCGATACTGCCGAGCAAGCCGGCGATGAGCCGCTGCTCATTGTCCAGCGCAGTGGTGTACCGTTAGTCATCGCGCCTGATCGTGCGCAGGCGGTGCAGCAACTGCTCGCCGAGCATAGGCTTGATATTATTTTATCCGATGATGGTTTGCAGCATTACGGCTTGGCGCGTGATTTAGAACTGGTGTTGATTGATGCGGTGCGTGGACTGGGTAATCAGCGCTGCTTGCCGGCTGGGCCATTACGTGAACCGCCTGAGCGCCTTCAGAGTGTCGACGCAGTGCTATTCAATGGTGCTGAGCAAGATCACGACAGTGGTTTTGCGATGCGCTTACAGCCGACCGAGTGGGTGCATGTGCGCAGCGGTCGCCGCGAGCCACTCAGTTACTTCCCCGCGCGACAAAAAATGCATGCGGTCGCCGGTATTGGCAATCCGCAACGTTTCTTCAAGACGCTTGAAGGGTTAAACTGGCGGCCCATTGCTCACGCTTTTGCTGATCATGCTCAATTTACCGCGCAAGATTTACAGTTTGCCGATGATTTGCCAGTGGTTATGACTGAGAAAGACGCGGTGAAATGCCGTGAGTTTGCGTCAGATCACTGCTGGTACTTACAAGTGGCAGCGCAGCCCTCACCAGCCTTCAGTGACTGGTTTGCTGGGCGGCTAAAGCGCTTATTAACTGATTCGTTTTGAGGATGTGCTGATGGACCCGAAACTCTTAGATATTTTGGCTTGCCCTTTATGTAAAAGTGCTGTGCAACTCAATGTGCAAAAAACGGAACTGTGGTGCAAAGCCGATGGCTTGGCATTCCCTATTCGTGACGATATTCCGGTGATGCTAGAAACTGAAGCGCGCACCTTAAGCACAGATGAGCGTTTGGACTAAATCATGACTCAAGCTTTTTGTGTGGTGATTCCTGCGCGTTTTGCTTCCACGCGTTTCCCCGGTAAACCACTGCAAGACATTGCTGGGATGCCGATGATCCAGCGTGTTTGGCTGCAAGCGCAGAAAAGCGCCGCGCAGCAGGTGGTCATTGCCACCGATGATCAACGCATTTTTGCTGCCTGCCAAAGCTTTGGTGCACAGGTGTTGATGACCCGTGATGACCACGAGTCTGGCACTGATCGTTTAGCTGAAGTGGTTGAGCAGCTAGAACTGC
>JAAXZZ010000031.1 GCA_012719655.1 Gammaproteobacteria bacterium
AGTCAACGCCTAAGAGTAGCTTGGGTGCCTCAGTGCTTTGATTCATGCATGACCTACTTGATGGCTGAGACGTTCAAGATCAACACCCAGCAGTGCCGCAGCGGCGCTGCGACGTTGCTCAACCGGTGTATTGAAAATCACCTGCAGATCGGCAGGGCAAGACAGCCAAGCGTTGTCACGCAGCTCTTCTTCCAGTTGTCCAGCGCCCCAGCCAGCGTGACCCAAAATAATTAAGTTTTGCTCAGGCCCTTGGCCTTGGGCGATGGCTGCTAAAGCATCTTGCGAAGAGGTCAGTGACACACTGCCAAAATTCATTGTGCCCTGAAATTGTGGGCCGCTATTGTGCAGAACAAAACCTAATTCGGATTGTACTGGGCCACCGAAAAACACATCTTGATCATCGCTGTCACTGAGTTTGCCTTGTGTTGGCTGCAGTTGTTCAAGCACATCCGCTAAGGTCAGACCGCTGGGGCGGTTAATAATAATGCAGAGCGCGCCTTCCTTGTCGTGGGTGAGAATATAGACCACAGACTCGGCAAAATGCGGATCGCGCATCAGTGGCATGGCAATTAGAAAATGCCCAGCTAATGAAGGAAAAGAGGTGGTCATGGTGGTTTAAATCATCTCCGTCAATGTGCGATAAACAGGCTGTGCAGTACCCGCCCCGTGATTATCGCAGATTATTGGCTGGAAAGACGATCGCCACGTTCAAAGCGCCAGGTGCGAATGATTTCAACCTGATCGTAGTTGGCGGCCAGTTCACCAGTAAAAGGCGCAAAAGGTGCGGCTGTACGGACAATATTTAATGCCGCGCGGTCAAGTACTGGGTGGCCGGAGGATTCTAAAATCCGCATAGTCTCTAGTGAACCATCACTTTTAATGATCACCAGCACACGTAAACTGCCGTAAATGCCTTGGCGACGTGCTTCGTCAGGGTAATTGAGGTTACCGATGCGCTCGACTTTTTTACGCCAATCCTCACGGTACCAGGCACTGATATCACGCTTGGTTGCGGCAGTGTTTTGTCGACTTACGCGCGGCCGCTTCGCATACTTTTGCTGATCCAGAGCCAGCTCAGCTTCAAGGCTGGCGATATCAGCGGAAAGTTGTTCGCGATCAATAACCGGACGAGGCTGAGTCGGTTGAGGCTTAGGCTGTATGTGCGCGGTGTTTTGCACTTTTTGCTTTTGCGGGGTTGCTGTACTGACCACTTGTTTTTTAGCTTGCACTAGCGGCGCCGGTGCCTCGCTGCTGGCCACTTGCACTTTCTTCACTTCGGTGTCTTGAAAAGTGGCTTTTTCGGTGGTGCTCGGGGTGGCCGCTTCTTCTAACGTGCCGCTACCTTGCTGGTTGGCTTGGGCAATGAAGTCGGCTTTTTCAGGTGCTGTTTCACTGCTAAAAGTCGCTAAAGTGACGTCTAAGCTTTTGCTTAGCTCAGGTAAATCAGCAACAGTAAATCCCACTCCAAGGATGATGGCTAAATGCAAAAGAGCAGCAATCAGTAGAGTGAAACCTAGGCGATCAGAGGCATCGACTTTAGGCTTCGATTTGGCAAAGGGGTTGGTAGCAGCATTTTTCATAAGTATTTTGCTTTCTCGACAGAGGCGGCAGTCTGCCGAGAAGTTATGAAAAAGTCCATGAACTGGCTTGCACATTCAATGATTAATGGCTGTGCAAGCCGATTATCTTAACAGCGTTCTGCCAGCTTACGGGCAATCGCATCCATCAGTTGATCGCCGATTTTAGTATTAAAGGCGTTATCAATTTCGCGAATACAGGTCGGGCTGGTGACGTTTATCTCGGTTAAGTGCTCACCAATGACATCTAAGCCAACGAACAGCAAGCCGCGCTTGCGTAATTCAGGACCGACTTGTGCGGCGATCCAGCGGTCCTTGTCGGTTAGCGGGCGTGCTTCACCGCGTCCACCTGCGGCTAAGTTACCACGTGTTTCGCCCGTCGCAGGAATGCGTGCTAAGCAATAAGGTACAGGTTCGCCATCAATCATTAAAATACGCTTGTCGCCATCTTTAATGGCTGGCAGATATTGCTGCGCCATAATTTGCTGAGTGCCGTGCGCGGTGAGGGTTTCTAAAATCACTGATAAGTTGGGATCATCTTCGCGATGACGGAATATCGACGATCCGCCCATACCATCGAGTGGTTTGAGAATGATGTCACGTTGTTGCTTGGCAAATTCCCGCAGAATGTCAGGTCGTCGGCTCACTAGGGTGGCTGGCGTGCACTGTGGAAACAAAGTGGCAAAAAGTTTTTCGTTACAGTCACGCAAGCTTTGTGGGTTGTTGATCACTAAACTGCCAGCTGCTTGTGCCTGCTCGAGTAAATAAGTGCTATAAACAAACTCGTTATCAAATGGAGGGTCTTTGCGCATTAAAATGACAGTTAAGTTGGAGAGCGGTTCGTCAATTTCATCGCCCAGTTCAAACCAGTGCTCTGGATTGTCGAACACCTGCAGCGAGCGCATACGTGCTCGTGCTTGACCCGTTAGCTGATAGAGGTCTTGCTGTTCCATATAAAACAACGACCAGCCGCGTGCTTGGGCTGACAAAAGCATGGCCAGAGAACTGTCTTTTTTGAATGAAATACGATCAATAGGATCCATGACAATCCCAAGACGAACATGCATGATAAGGTCTCCGATAAATAATAAGTAGCCAATAATGCACTCTGAGTTGGCTGAATAATAGTATTAAATTGACCTGAAGCTGTAAGCCAGGTCAATAAATAACCCTGTAAATGCGGGGTTTATGGATTGCAGCAAAATAGTATGCTAAAAAGGCACGACGATTGAGTCGCCGCGTGTTGTTTGACTAAGCAGCACAGCATCAATACTGCAAAAAAATAACGACTCACCGACGATGGTAGGGCGAAGATGGAACAGAAATCTGAAGGCTTAAAGGTCATGGTTATCGACGATTCAAAGACGATTCGTCGGACCGCAGAAACCTTGCTGAAAAAAGTTGGTTGCGAAGTGATCACTGCTGTTGATGGTTTTGATGCGCTGGCTAAGATTGCGGATACACATCCTGATATTATCTTTGTTGATATTATGATGCCGCGTTTGGATGGCTATCAAACCTGTGCACTGATTAAAAACAATACTGCTTTTCGATCAACACCAGTGATTATGCTTTCTTCGAAAGATGGTTTGTTCGATAAAGCCAAAGGTCGCATTGTTGGTTCTGATCAGTATTTGACAAAACCTTTTAGCAAAGAAGAGCTAATTGGTGCAATCAAAACGCATGTGCCGGCTTTTGTTCCTGTAGAGAGTGCTTCTTAAATTTTTCTTAATGAAGTAAAACAGGTGCTAGCTGTATTGTTTATGTATGGGGAAGATCATGGCTCGTATTTTAAT
>JAAXZZ010000003.1 GCA_012719655.1 Gammaproteobacteria bacterium
GGTTTAGATATAGTATCTGTTTACTTTACACTGATTTTTGGAGGTTGTACTTATCATTTATCATATAAGTAGTTGCGGCTATGCTCAGGAAAACTAATGTAAGAGCTCGTTGTGAGCGTTGCACAAGGCCGCTGGCGCATTGTCTATGCCGCTTGATCGCTCATCTGCCGAGCCGCACACGTGTGTTGTTGATACAGCATCCTGACGAAGTGAAGCATGCCCTAAATACTGCGCGTCTAGTTGCCCTCGGCCTGCAAAATGCGCAGCTGATTGTTGCAGAAACACTAGAAAATATAGAGCACTATATACAACAGCCCGGCTACCGCGCTTGCGTATTATTTCCCGGTGAGCAGGCGCAAACGTTGCGTGCGTACCAAGATAATCAGCAACCTTTGTTACTGATCGTACCTGATGGGACATGGCGCAAGGCGCGCAAAATTTTACACTGTAATCCGCTATTGGCCGCCCTGCCGCGGGTCACTTTAGCACCAGGGCTAAGTAGCCGTTACCGTTTACGTAAAGCTCCTGATGCACAAGCGTTAGCCACTGTTGAGGCCGTCACCTATGCATTAACCGTACTCGAGCCAGAGTTGGATTTTAGCCCACTGCTACGCCCCTTTGATGCGCTGATTGAAGGGCAGATTCGCGCGATGGGAGCGGCTGTCTATCAGCGTAATCATGCAGGTTTAAAGAACTAAACAGTCGCTGCAGTGTGTCTCAGAACCTAACAACAGCCGTCGATAGGCGATGAGCTTGTTAGATTTTAAAGCGCGCCACGAGGCTTTGTAATGACTGTCCCAGCCTTGCCAGCTCAGCTGATGAAGCGGAGGTTTCTTCTACCGCAGCGGCAGATTGGTCAGCAATATTGTTGACGTTGACTACGCTTGCATTAATTTCTTCGGCTACAGCGCTTTGTTCTTCTGCGGCAGTTGCGATTTGAATATTCATCGCTTGAATTTCAGAAACCGTGCGCATAATCGCCGCCAGTTCATCACCGGCTTGTTGTGCATGCTCTAAGGTTAGATGGGCCATGGTGCGACTGTTATCCATCATTTCAACCGCATTTTGTGAGCCATGCTGTAAGTTGGCAATCAGCTGTTCAATTTGCCCGATTGACTCTTGGGTGCGATGCGCCAAGTTACGCACTTCATCGGCCACCACCGCAAAACCTCGACCTGCTTCTCCCGCGCGCGCCGCTTCAATGGCGGCATTCAAGGCCAATAAGTTGGTTTGCTCGGCAATACTGTTAATAACAGTGAGTACGGTGCCAATGCTGCTACTGTCTTTATTCAAGCGCTGTATCGCTTCTGCACTGTGGTTTACATCTTCAGACAGCTGGTTAATATCAGCTAGAGCAACCTGTAGTGCCTTGTTACCCGTCTTGGCTTGTGTATCGGCTTTTTGTGCAGCGGCGGCAGCTTCTTCAGCGTTTTGCGCGACCTCTTGCACAGTGGCTGACATTTCATTCATGGCTGTGGCGACTTGTTCAGTCTCAATGCGCTGGTTATTGACACCTGCACTGGTTTGATTGGTTACCACAGATAACTCTTCAGCAGCCGCTGCAAGTTGTGTAGTGATGCCGCCAACTTCTCCTAACGCTTCACTTAGGTTAGCGCGGGTTTGCTCCAGCGCTTTGAGTAACGTGCCAAACTCATCACCGCGCGGCTCAATCGCAGTGCCCGTCATATCACGGTTGCCAATGGCTTGAGCAATTCTGACTGCTTGATTGAGCGGGCTGGTTATTTGTTTAACGATAGTGAAGCCAATCAGTACAGCAAGCACAATCGCGATCAAGGAGAGTGTCACAGAGGTTATTTTCGAGCTGTTGGCCACTTTAGCGCGGAAGTTGGTTTGGATTTCTAAGAGTTCATCAATGTTGGTTCGCAAATTGGCGTACACAGCATTCATGGCGTGCTCGGCTTCTAGTTGAGCTGTGCTTAGAACGTGGGAATGGCGCAAGACCTCCATATAGCTTTCTAGTGCGACCATTGCATCCTTCAGCATAGCGGCTGTTTGTTCGGGTACTCTTGGCTGAAGCTTGGCATTGATATCTTGTAATGCATTAAAACTACTTTCTAAACGTTGCAGACTTTGGTCAGTGCCTTCCATTAAGAATACGCGCGCGGTATAGGCTAAGACGTGACGTGCTTCAGCGAGATCAGCGGCTAAGCGGCCTGTCACGGTATCGTAATAATCTTCATGAAAAGTAGGGTTTTCTGCGCTGCCGTTGATGAGTGTTTTGAGCTCACTAAACAGTGCGTTTGCTTGTGCTCCGCTATTGACTGCGCTAACCAAGTTGGCTGCTTTATTTTGCTGGGCTTGGCTATTGCCGTTAAAGGCTTTTTCATAATCATCAATATTTTTACTGATTTGAGCAATGCTAGCTTTCCCGCGTTCTTCAGTTAATTTGGGCGTAACATCTTTGATAATCTGTCTAATGTCGTTAATTAGTGATTGAGTTTCTTGAATATAGTGTTCGTTTTCGGTCAGTTTGTATTGGGCACTGGCGACTAATAAACTTCTGCTTGCGTTATCAATCTTGGTGAGTTGCAGTGTGTTATCGCCACGCATCAAAATTTGGTTGATGTTGTAAAGACTATTTGCCGCTAAAGCGACAATTAATAGCAAAATAGCACCCAGTCCAAAGGCTAATTTGATTGATACGTTTATATTTTTCATATGAGAGTGTCTCGTAATATCCGTGTTTGAGTCATGTGCAGGACTGGTTTAAAGGTATTATAGCGCTCAAATACGTATAGAAGGGTAGGGTGTGTTTATACCGCTGCTATAAACGCTACAGCAATGTTTTTAATTAAGTGTTTTGCATGCTTCTAGACATGAGATATCGGCATGCTCTGAAAAAACTGTAGCATGCCGTATCGCATAGGGGGTAGTGCCGAGCTTAGACGTTGAATCTAAAATGCATGACATCGCCGTCTTTAACGATGTAGTCCTTACCTTCTAAGCGCCACTTACCGGCTTCTTTAGCACCCGCTTCGCCTTTGTACTGAACAAAGTCTTCGTAGGCGATGACTTCGGCGCGGATAAAACCTTTTTCAAAGTCAGTGTGGATTGCAGCGGCAGCCCGTGGAGCTGTTGCGCCGACTTTGGTGGTCCAAGCACGGACTTCTTTAACGCCTGCTGTAAAGTAGGTTTGCAGGTCAAGCAGTTGGTAACCGGCACGGATCACACGGTTGAGGCCGGGCTCTTCAAGGCCAAGCGCCTCCAGGAACATATCCTTTTCTTCACCGTCATCGAGTTCGGCAATTTCGGCTTCAATCTTGTTGCATACAGGCACCACTGGTGCGCCTTCCTCTTCAGCAATGGCGCGAACGATATCCAGCAATGGATTATTCTCAAAACCATCTTCGGCAACGTTCGCGATGTACATCACCGGTTTACTGGTCAGCAAATGAAAGCCGCGAACAATTTGTTTTTCCTCGGCGCTCCAGCTTTTGAGTAATGCACGAGCAGGTTTGCCTTCGGTGAAATGGGCAATGAGCTGCTCAAGTAAGATCTTTTGTGCAACGGCTTCTTTATCGCCACCTTTAGCATTGCGGGTGACGCGTTGCAGTTGTTTTTCACAACTGTCGAGGTCGGCAAAAATCAGCTCTAGGTCGATGATTTCAATATCACGCTTTGGGTCCACAGAGTTGGAAACGTGGACAACATTTTCGTCTTCAAAGCAACGTACCACGTGTGCAATGGCATCGGTTTCACGGATATTGGCTAAGAACTTATTGCCTAAACCTTCACCTTTAGACGCACCAGCGACTAAACCTGCGATATCAACAAACTCCATCGTGGTTGGTAGTACGCGCTCTGGTTTGACGATCTCTGCCAGAGGCCCCAAGCGTGGATCAGGTACGGCGACAATCCCTGTGTTAGGCTCGATGGTGCAGAAAGGAAAGTTTTCGGCAGCAATGCCAGATTTGGTTAAGGCATTAAATAGGGTCGATTTGCCAACGTTGGGCAAGCCCACGATACCGCAGTTAAATCCCATGATGGATTCCTCGAGAAAAAAGAGTCACGCCTTTTGGCTGTGTAACTGCTGCATTGCGCGGGAAAAATTACCGTCAAGAAGATCAGGCAGTACGCCAAGGGCGAATTCGATACTGGTGTTTGTTAAGTCTTGCTCGCTGCGTGGTGCGCGGCTCAATACGTAGTTTGAGACTTGACTGCTGTGGCCCGGATGACCGATACCGATACGCAAGCGATGAAAATTATTTTGATTGGCAAGGCTGGCGATAATATCACGCAGACCATTATGCCCACCGTGTCCACCACCTTGTTTGAGCTTACATACACCGGGTGGCATATCCAGCTCATCATGTGCGACCAGAATTTCTTCAGGTTTAATCCGAAAAAAATTGGCCAATGCAGCAACGGCTTGACCACTACGGTTCATGTAGGTGGTCGGAATCAGTAGGCGAATATCACGGCCTTGATGGCTGAACTTTCCAGTTAAGCCAAAATACTTTTTATCAAAGCTAAGATTAACACCTTGTGCTGCAGCTAAGCGCTCAACAAAAAAAGCCCCCGCGTTATGCCGGGTCTGGTCGTATTCAGGGCCTGGGTTACCTAAGCCGACGATCAGTTGCACAGCATTCACTACGGGGGCTCCTTGTCTTGCGAGGCAAGCGAGTCGAGATTACTTCTCTTCTGCTGCGCCTTCAGTTGCTGCCGGTTGATCTTGCTCTTCGTCAGCTACCACGTTGACGCGAGCAGCTTGTACGCTGGCAACAGCGACATTGTTGTCGTGCGCTAAAGCGGTGAACTCAACGCCTTTAGGGGCAGTTAGGTCAGCTAAGTGAACGATTTCACCAACATTGATGTTGGCCATATCAACTTCGATTGCATCAGGCAGATCTTTTGGTAAGCACGTCACTTCAAGCTCTGTCGCTAGACGGAAGATATCACCACCGCCAGTTTTAGCGCCAACGCAAGTGTCTTCGTTGATCAGTAGAACTGGAACCAAAGTGGTCAATTTTTGGCCAGCAACAACACGGATAAAATCAGCGTGTAACACAAAGCTTTTAGCAGGGTGACGTTGCAGTGCTTTGATCAGTACATCTTCTTTTTTACCGTCAATATTCAGTTCAAGAATGCTGCTGTAAGCGGCATCGTTAAGTAACAATTTAGCTACTTCACGTGTCTCTAGGCTGATTGAAACCGGTGCTTTATCAGCACCATAAACAACGGCGGGGATTAAGTTGGCGTTACGACGTAGGCGGCGGCTCGCACCTTTCCCTAGATCGTTACGCGCTTGTGCGTTAAGAGTAAATTCGCTCATGTGTATCTCTCCAGTAAAACAACAACGCCCGTCAACTTGCGACCAGTGACGAGCGGGTTGTGAAGGCCTAAGTATCAGTTAGGCGGTAGTTGATTGCACGCTGTTCAACGGAACATCGCGCTAATCGATTCTTCATTGCTGATTCGACGTACGGCTTCAGCCACCACAGGCGCAATGTCAAGTTGACGAATGCGTGGGCAGGCTTGGGCAGCGGCGGACAGCGGAATAGTATTAGTCACTACAATTTCATCAAGCAGCGAGTTTTCAATATTCTCGATTGCGCGGCCTGACAAAATAGGGTGAGTACAATAGGCCAGCACTTTAGATGCGCCGCGCTCTTTTAATGCTTTGGCAGCCGTGCATAAGGTACCCGCTGTATCGACCATGTCATCGACCAGGATGCAGGTGCGACCATCAACATCACCGATAATGTGCATGACTTCAGACTGATTGGCTTTCGGACGGCGCTTGTCAATAATTGCAAGATCAACACTGAGTGATTTTGCTACCGCACGGGCACGTACCACGCCACCAATATCCGGAGAAACAATCATCAGGTTCTCGAAGCGCTGGCTTTGAATATCATCAACCAGAACCGGCGAGCCATAAATGTTATCCACTGGGATATCAAAAAAGCCTTGAATTTGGTCGGCGTGCAAGTCAACAGTCAAAACGCGGTCAACGCCAACACCGGATAGCATATCAGCAACCACTTTAGCGCTGATGGCTACACGAGCTGAGCGAGGACGACGGTCTTGACGTGCATAACCGAAGTAAGGAATTACAGCCGTGATGCGTGACGCTGAAGAGCGACGGAACGCATCAATCATAACAATGAGTTCCATGAGGTTATCATTGGTCGGTGCGCAGGTAGGCTGGATTAAAAAAACATCCTTACCACGCACGTTTTCATTGATTTCCGCACTGACTTCACCGTCAGAGAATTTGCCGATGGAGGCGTCGCCTAGCGGTATATGCAGTTGACCTGCTACACGGCGGGCGAGATCGGGGTTTGCATTCCCCGTAAAGATCATCATCTTCGACACGCGCAGTACCTGTTTTACTGAGGGTGGACCTGACGAAAAAAACCTTCGTGTCTCGCGATCAACGCGAAACCACGAAGGTTTCGTAATATGGCAGGGGCGGCTGGATTCGAACCAACGCATGGCAGGATCAAAACCTGCTGCCTTACCGCTTGGCGACGCCCCTATAGAGTTTTACATTCTCACAATGTCGATCATCAGTGTTCATCTAAGTTTTGCAATACTCGGTGCAACATGGATATGTTTGCTCCTTGTGCTACAAAGCTTGGTAGTGACTCTGAAATCTGGGTGGCTACTTTAGCAGCTTGTTGTTCATTTGGGAAGCTCCCAAATATACAACTTCCAGTTCCAGTTAATCGAGCTTCAACAAATTTGTTTAGCAAGATCAAAGCATTACGTACTTCTGGGTAATGCTTCTCAACTACCGCTTGGCAATCGTTGTGACCGCTTTGCTTGAGAACGGTGCGCATGTTAGAGGCCGGAGTATCCCTTGTCAAGCATGGGTCGGAAAATATTTTAGCAGTACTGATCGAAACAGGCGGTACAGCCACTAAATACCAAGGCTCGGGCAGGTCAACCGGTTGTAGTTGTTCACCGATGCCTTGCGCAAATGCGGCGCGTCCTAGAACAAAGACTGGCACATCGGCGCCAAGGGTTAAACCCAGTTCAGCAAGTTTTTCCAAGGTCAATTGCGTATGCCAGAGGTGATTTAAGCCCACTAAAGTGGTCGCTGCGTTGGAGCTGCCGCCACCAATGCCGCCACCGATCGGTAATTTTTTCTCTAGCCAAATGTCTGCACCGAGCTTGGATTGGCTCGTTGTTTGTAATAAGCGTGCGGCGCGGACAATTAAATTATCATCGTGCGCAACGCCGTCAATTGTGCTGTGCAAGATGATTTGACCATCGTTGCGCGTGCAAAAATGTAGCGTATCGGCGTAGTCAAGAAACTGAAAGAGGGTTTCGAGTAAATGGTAGCCATCGGCTCGGCGGCCAACGATGTGTAGCATCAAATTCAGTTTAGCTGGGGCAGGTAGACTCAGTTCTGCTGAGAAAGCACCGAGCTGCTGAGGAGTGTTTGCAGTTGTGTTGTGCATGGGGTTATTGACCCAGTTGCCGTGCTTGCCATTCTTTGATGACTAGCGTGATGTTCAACCCAGCACCGCTGAGCTTGATGCGCTCCGGCAGTTGCATGTTGTTTTCAGTGCGGTAACTCAGGTACTCCACTTGCCATTGATCCTGTTCCAGCTTGCTCAGCAGGCTGTTGCTGTCCAGTTGTAGTTTGCTTTTGCTATAAGGGGCCGGTAAGCCGCGCACCCACCAGAGCAGGTGTTCAACCGGTAAACTCCAGCCAAGCTGTTGCTGCATGAGTTCTTCTGCGGATGTTGCTTGAAAGCTGCCGCGATTGGCAATGTCTAGGCTGACGGCACCTTGGCGGCCGATTAATCGCGTTGAGCCTTGACCCAGCGGGCCAGAGAGGCGAATGTCAAAATAGTCTTGGCGTTGCAGCCAGAATACGACTGCACTGCCAGACTCTTTTTCGCTGCGAATGCCGATTTTGCCGTTGATTTGCCAAGCATCTAGCGGGGTGATTTGCTGTTTGTGCAGCTGCCATGCGCTGGCTTGACCGCTGCCAGACAGTTGCTCCTGTGTGCCAAGCTGACTGCAGCCACTGAGGCTAAGCAGCAGACTGGCGATTAGAAAATGTACAAAACGCATCGAAGAAAAACTCCTACTGTGAGAGACGCTGCATTGTTTCGAGCAGGATGACGTTGTTAGGTTGGCTTTTTAGCGCTTTGTTCCATATCTGCAGCGCTTGCTTGCGTTTACCCTGTTGCCAGAGTACCTCGCCCAGGTGGGCTGCTATTTCAGCATCAGGGAAAGCATCCAAGGCTTCACGCAGCAAGCGCTCAGCGCTTTGTAAGTCGCCTAAACGGTAATAGACCCAGCCTAGGCTGTCAGTAATGGCAGCGTCGTTGGGTTCCAGTAAGTGTGCTTGCTCAATCAGTTGAAGCGCTTCTTCTAAGCGGTCGGTGCGGTCGGCGAGCGTGTAGCCTAAGGCATTGAGAGCCATGGCATTATTTGGATCACGCTGGATGATCCGTTGTAAGTCGGCTTCGAGTTGCGCTAAATCATTGCGTTTATCAGCAATCATTGCCCGGGTGTAAAGTAGGCTTGAGTCTTCGGGAATCTGTTTGAGCGCTTGATTGATACGCAGCCAAGCGCTCTCAACCTGATCATGGTTGGCAAGTGCTTCTGCTTCGATCAAATATAAAGGGATGACAGCATCCGCATTGTTGGCGCGTTCAAGTTCAAAGTGAATGGCGGTTTCTTTGATCTGTTGCTGGGAGAGTAGAAGGTTAGCTACGCGTTGCTGCGCGGCTAAATAATTGTTGCCAGCTTGCACTTGGGTGTAAGCGATTAAAGCCTGTTCGGGATCTTGCAACTCCTCCAAGATACGACCGAGATTATAGTGTGCAGCATCACTGTAAGCGCCGCGTTCAATCAGTTCTTCAAGGTAAACCTGCGCTTCTTGCCAGGCCTCAAGGTCCATATTGATCAGCGCTAAAGAAAAACGTAAATCGTCATCTTCTGGGGACTGCTGCAGTAATTCAATAAACTCAGCACGCGCTTCTTCCAGCTGATTGAGTTCAATCAATTGGCGTGCATAAGTCATCCGCAAGCGGCTGTCGTTCGGCTGTTTTTTTAATGCATTACGCAATAAGGGTAAGGCTTCTTCGCCACGCTTCAATTGGTTGAGTAAGCGCGCTCTTAACAAAACTGTCGCGGGTACGGCATGTTTTCGGGGTTGATCTTCAAGCAGTTGTAATGCTTCTTCGCTGCGATCATCTTGATTGAGTAAAATGGCTTTACTGAAATTCAGTTGCTGATTGTGCGGCTGCTTAAGCAGGAGGCGATCAAAACTCTTTAGTAAAGCTTGGCGCGTTTTCTGGTCAGACTGTGCCGCTGATAAGGCTAAAAAGTCGAATTGTGTTTCGCCTTGTGCCAGTAAAACCTTTTCCATGCGTAGCATGGCTTCATCATAGCGTTTGGCTTGCGCCAACTGGATTGCCGCTGCTCGCTGTGCTTCTATGTTGTCTGGTGCGGCATTGGCCCAGATTAAAGCGTTATTTAGGGCGTTTTTTTCTTCACCTAAATATTCAGCAATACGAAATGCTCGCTCAGCAACCCCAGGATCACCGGTGGCTTGCGCCTGTTGGCTATAATTATCTAGTGCAATGTCAAAGCGATCACGTTGCCCAGCAATTTCAGCGGTTAATAGGCTGACGAGGCTGTCTTCAGTGAATTCAGCGTTGGCAGTTGCGGGACTGCTGGTTGGCGTCACGGCAACTGCAGCCTGCTCAAGTGCCGGGCTTGCCGTGTTGCTGTGCAAGCTTTGGCAGCCAGAAAGCAGGAGTGCGACGGAAATAAGACTCAAATATTTATTCATAGATACAAGGCAAGACAAGTTAGAATAGTGACATCATGACACAGGCAGAGAAATCGCGCGCCACTCGCTACAATTATATGCTAATAACCTAGCTTATACGGTGATCTGATGTGCATGTGATAGTCTAAATATATGTGTTTTCTGACACTCAATGTTGGCTTTTGTTTTGGGATGTTGTTCTGAAGTCTTTGAAGTAGGACAATTGCCCGCTTTAAATATCTTTAGCGACGATGCATGGCTTTTATAGCACTTGGAATTAATCATAAAACGGCGTCAGTGGCGGTCCGTGAGCGCGTAGCGTTTAGCCCAGAACAGTTAGCAGAGGCGTTGCGTCAGCTATGCCAAGTCGTGGGCAGTCGAGAAGCAGCGATTTTATCGACCTGCAACCGCAGTGAGCTGTATCTGGAAATGGAAAGTGCGCAGCCGCGAGCAGTGCTCGATTGGTTGGCGCAGTTTCATGGTGTGCCAACCGAGGATTTGCACGCCTGTGCTTATGTCCATGAGGATGCTGCTGCCATTCGTCATATGATGCGTGTGGCTTGCGGTTTAGATTCTTTAGTGCTGGGTGAGCCACAGATTTTAGGGCAAATTAAAACGGCTTATGCGGTCGCCCGTGAGGCCGGCACTTTAGGACCTTTATTAGGCCGTCTGTTTCAAGCAACGTTCAGTACGGCAAAAACCGTACGCACCGATACAGCCATCGGCGAAAACCCCGTGTCGGTGGCCTTTGCAGCGGTCAGTTTAGCCAAGCAAATTTTTACTGATCTCAGTCATAGTCAAGCGTTATTGGTGGGTGCTGGCGAAACCATTACTTTAGTTGCGCGGCATTTATACGAGCAAGGCGTTAAAAAAATCATTGTTGCCAACCGAACTTTAGATCGCGCAACACTCTTGGCCGATGAGTTCTCTGGAGAAGCGATTGTTTTAGCCGATATCCCCGATGCTTTAGTGCGCAGCGATATTGTCATCAGTTCGACAGCCAGTCAGCTGCCTATTCTCGGCAAAGGAGCTGTTGAGCGTGCACTGAAACTACGCAAACATAAACCGATTTTTATGGTCGATATTGCTGTACCACGCGATATTGAGCCGCAAGTGGGCGAGCTTGATGATGTGTATCTATACAGCGTTGACGACCTGCATGAAGTGGTCACAGAGAATTTAAAAAGCCGCCAAGGTGCGGCAAAAGCGGCTGAAGAATTGGTAGTGCAAGGCGCGTCTGATTTTATGCAGCGTTTGCGTGAACTGGAAGCGGTCGATGTGTTGCGCGCTTATCGCCAGCAGGGCGAACGTTTGCGTGATGAAGAATTAGCGCGAGCGCAGCGCGCATTAGCCAATGGCGCTTCGCCAGAAGAAGCACTGGCCGCATTGGCGCGCGGTTTAACCAATAAATTGTTGCATGCGCCCAGTGTGCAATTAAAGCGTTTATCTGCAGATGGTCGGTGTGAAGCGCTGGCGGTTGCGCAGGAATTATTTGGCTTAACAACAGGTAACTCGAATTAATGAAAGCGTCGTTAGTCAATCGTTTAGAACGTTTACAAGAACGCTACGAAGAGCTCACTGCACTGCTTGGTGATGCCCAGGTGATCAGTGATCAGAGCAAGTATCGCGCTTACTCGAAAGAGTATGCTGAGGTTGAGCCTGTGGTTAAGGTCTTCCAAACCTGGCGTAAAACCCGCAGTGATCTTGAAGAAGCGCAAGCCTTGCTCAAAGACGCCGATCCAGATGTACGCGAGATGGCAGTAGAGGAAGTGGCCGATTGCCGCGCTTCTTTAGAAACAATGGAAGCAGACTTGCAGCGCTTAATGTTGCCAAAAGACCCCAATGATGGTCGTAACGTCTTTCTTGAAGTGCGTGCTGGCACTGGCGGTGACGAGGCAGCGATTTTCTCTGGTGACCTGCTGCGTATGTATTTGCGTTACGCTGAGCGGCAAGGCTGGCGGGTCGAGATTCTCTCAGAACATGCTGGTGAACATGGCGGTTATAAAGAAGTGATTGCCCGCGTTGAGGGTGATAATGTCTATGGGCGCTTGAAATTTGAGTCTGGTGCGCACCGTGTGCAACGTGTGCCAGAAACTGAGTCGCAAGGTCGGGTGCACACCTCGGCCTGTACCGTAGTGGTGTTGCCAGAGCCCGATGAGCAAGCAGCGATTGAAATCAATCCAGCTGATTTGCGTGTGGATACTTACCGTGCTTCTGGTGCCGGTGGTCAGCACATTAACAAAACGGATTCGGCAGTGCGCATCACCCATATCCCCAGTGGCATCGTCGTGGAGTGTCAGGAAGAGCGTTCCCAACACAAAAATCGCGCGCGTGCCATGGGTTGGTTGGCGGCACGTTTAGAAGATCAGCAAACCAGTGCGGCGGCTCAAGAAATGTCAGCCACACGTAAATCTTTGGTCGGCAGCGGTGATCGTTCTGAGCGGATTCGCACCTATAACTTTTCCCAAGGTCGCGTCACTGATCACCGCATTAATCTAACCCTGTATTCGTTGGCGGATGTGCTGGATGGCAATTTGCAGCAGGTTATTGATCCGCTGTTACTTGAGTATCAGGCTGATCAGTTAGCGGCCTTAGGCGATTAACTGCTATGTCACGAATTGAGCAGTTGTTAGCCCATGCTGCAGAGATTGATTCTCCGACTGCACAACTCGATGCTGAACTGCTGTTAGCCAGTGTTCTGGGGAAGCCGCGCAGCTACCTTTATACCTGGCCGGATAAGGTTGTCTGTGAGGCGCAAGCGGCAGCTTTTATGGCTTTGCTTGAGCGTCGCCAGCGCGGCGAGCCGGTTGCCTACTTGCTTGGGCGACAAGGGTTTTGGACGCTGGATTTACAGGTCGCTGAGGACACTTTAATACCCCGCGCGGATACTGAGTTATTGGTCGAGGCGGCTTTGCAGTTGGCGGATGCCAATAGCAGGCTCAAGGTTCTTGATCTAGGCACCGGTACTGGCGCATTGGCCTTGGCGTTAGCCAGTGAGAGGCCGCTATGGGCAGTGACGGGCGTTGATCGCATTGAAGCCGCTGTGAGTTTGGCGCACAACAATCAGCGTCAACTGCGGTTAGCCAATGTCGAGTTTTTCTCGAGTCACTGGTTCAGTGCTTTAACCGCTCAGCGCTATGACCTGATTGTGAGTAACCCACCTTATATTGCTGAGAACGACCCGCACTTGCAGCAAGGTGATGTGCGTTTTGAGCCGCTCAGTGCTTTGGTTTCTGGTCCTGATGGCCTAGATGATATACGTTTAATTATTGCTCAGGCGCCGTCTTACTTAACGGTCAATGGTTGGTTATTGCTGGAGCATGGTTTTGATCAGGCCAGTGCTGTGCGCGAGTTATTACAGCAGTCAGGCTTTGTTGATGTGAGCAGCCAGCGTGATTTATCCGGCCATCAACGAATCAGCTTAGGGCGTCTGCCATCCTTCTCTTAGGTCGTCATACTCCATGTTAAATGATGAAGAATTACTGCGTTACAGCCGACAAATCCTCTTGCAGCAGGTGGATGTCGCAGGGCAGTTGCGCTTAAAAAACAGCAAAGTATTGATTGTTGGTCTTGGTGGTTTAGGTTCGCCGGTGGCTTTGTATTTGGCCGCTGCCGGTGTCGGAGAGTTGTATTTAGCAGATTTTGACACCCTCGAAGTATCCAACCTGCAACGACAAATCGTTCACGATACGGCGGTATTAGGTCTCTTAAAAGTCGCGTCGGCACAGGCGCGTTTGCAGGGATTAAATCCACATGTTGCGGTGCAGACTATCAGTGAAAAACTGACCGCAGAAAACCTGCCAAATATAGTGCAGTCAGTGGATGTAGTGGTCGATTGCAGCGACAATTTCACCATTCGCAGCCAGCTCAATGCGGCCTGTTTTGCTAGTAAGAAAATACTGGTCAGTGGTGCCGCGATTCGTACTGATGGACAAGTCAGTGTGTATGACCCCAATAATGCCCAGAGCCCTTGCTATCACTGTGTGTTTGGTGAAGGGGAGGAAGAAGGTTTGACCTGCAGTGAGGCCGGTGTATTGGGCCCACTGGTGGGCTTGATTGGCAGTCTGCAAGCTTTGGAAGTGCTAAAAATTATTGCTGGCTTTGGTGAGCCATTGATTGGCCGCTTATTGTTGGTGGATGCGTTAAGCAGCCGTTTTCGTGAACTTAAGCTTCGTCGTGACCCACAGTGCAAAGTGTGTGGAGTGCGACATGGATAAACACGCAGCAATTGGTGTGTTTGATTCTGGTTTAGGCGGCATTTCAGTGCTGCATGAGATTCGCGCTTTATTGCCCAGTGAATCATTGATTTATATCGCTGATATCGCGCATGTCCCCTATGGTGAGAAATCGCCAGAATTTATTGTGCAGCGCAGCATTGCCATCACTGAGTTTTTATTGGCACAACCAGTGAAGGCGATAGTGGTGGCCTGTAATACCGCAACTGCTGCTGCTGTGACTGAATTACGCCAGCGCTGGCCAGAATTGCTGATTGTTGGTATGGAGCCGGCAGTAAAACCAGCGGTACTGGCTTCAGTCTCGGGTAAGATTGGCGTATTAGCCACTACAGGCACTTTGCGCAGCGCGCGCTTTGCTGCTTTGTTGGAGCGTTTTGCCAGTGATGTAGAGGTCATTACTCAGCCGTGCCCCGGTTTGGTAGAGCTCATTGAAGCAGGGCAGTTAGACAGCCCTGAAACAAGCGCTTTGCTTAACCGTTACCTTGAGCCTTTACTGCAAGCCGGTTGTGATACGCTGATTCTCGGTTGTACGCATTACCCGCTGCTGAAACCTTTACTGCAAACTTTAGTCCCAAATGGCGTGCAGCTGATTGATACCGGTAAGGCGGTGGCGCGGCGTTTGCAAAATGAGTTGGGTAAGCAAGGCTTATTGGTTGAGGGGCAAGCCCCCGTTGATCGTTTCTATAGTAGTGGTGATGTGTGTAAAATCGAACAAACCTTGGCGTTACTCTGGCCTGCTGAGCAGTCTGTAGCAGCGCTGGGATTTTAAGTCATACAAGACAAGAGAATAAGGAAGGCATCATGCGAATATTGATGAACAGTAGTATTGTCGGTGTGTTGTTAGCTTTACTCGCTCAGCAGGCTGTAGCGATTGACTTTACTGCAGCGCTAGGGCGTACAGAGGAGTCAACTTCAACGCTACGTATAGGCTTACAAAAAGAATTCCAGTCGCGCTGGTGGCAAACTGATGTGGGCGCTTTGACCGGTTATTGGGATGCAGGTTACACCTTCTGGAAAGGTGATAAAGGCTCTGACAATCACAGCATTTCGGCCAGTCCTGTGTTGGTTTATGAGTTTAATGGTGATGTTTTTAAACCTTATTTAGAAGCCGGTATTGGGGTGTCTTTATTTAAAGATTCACGTGTTGAAGATCGTCGTCTTGGCAGTTCTTTCCAGTTCGAGGATCGTCTGGGTTTTGGTGTACGCTTTTATGATCAAGCGATTGGTTTGCGTGCCATTCACTATTCTAATGGTGGCTTAAAGAAACCCAACAATGGTATTGAATCCTACAGTCTGCACTACCGAATAGCGCTGTAATGGATCAGCTTCAGTGGCAGGTTATTACGCAGCTGGCACAGCAGTTAGGGGATAAACTGTTCGCTCAACAGGCTTCAGTGAGTACCGCCGAGTCTTGTACTGGCGGTGGTATTGCTGAAGCCATTACCCGTATTGCCGGTAGCTCAGCATGGTTTGAAGTGGGTTTTGTGACCTATTCCAATCAGCAAAAAACGCGTGTGCTAAAGGTTGCTGAAAGTGATTTGCAACGACATGGCGCGGTCAGTCAAGCTGTCGTCGAAGCCATGGCGCGTGGTGCTCAGCAGTTAGCAGGAGCGCAATATGCAGTGGCAGTGAGCGGTGTTGCAGGGCCTGGCGGCGGTAGTCCAAATAAGCCCGTTGGTACAGTATGGATTGCTTGGGCGCAGGGCGCGCAGGTGCAGTCAGGTTGCTGGCACTTTGCTGGTGATCGCCAAGCCGTTCGTCAGCAAACCGTCCAGGCCGCTTTAGCTGGTCTATTGTGTGTTGTGGAAGGACGTGCGGCGAATACTTGGCAACATTGGTTAAAGAAACATTTGCCTAATCAATAAAGACTGTGGATAATGCTGGTTAGTTATACAGTATTTAGGGCACCGCCCAATTGTTACGAGAGGATTGATAATGGACGAGAACAAGAAAAAAGCTTTAGCGGCTGCGCTTGGTCAAATTGAACGCCAGTTCGGTAAAGGTGCGGTGATGCGCATGGGTGACCATGAGCGTGTAGCAATCCCAGCTATATCTACAGGTTCGCTAGGGCTGGATATTGCTCTTGGTATTGGCGGTTTGCCGAAGGGCCGTATCGTTGAGATTTATGGTCCAGAATCCTCAGGTAAAACAACGCTGACGTTGTCCGTGATTGCTGAGGCGCAAAAAGTTGGCGCAACCTGTGCTTTTATCGATGCTGAACACGCACTCGATCCTGAGTATGCCAGCAAATTAGGCGTCAATGTAGATGATTTGTATGTGTCTCAGCCTGATACCGGTGAGCAAGCACTAGAAATTGCCGATATGTTAGTGCGTTCTAACTCCATTGATGTGATTGTGATTGACTCCGTTGCGGCATTAGTGCCAAAAGCTGAAATCGAAGGCGATATGGGTGATGCCCACGTTGGCTTGCAGGCGCGCTTAATGAGTCAAGCGCTACGTAAAATCACCGGTAACATCAAAAATGCCAATTGCTTGGTGATTTTCATTAACCAAATACGGATGAAAATTGGCGTGATGTTCGGCAGCCCAGAAACCACTACCGGTGGTAATGCGCTGAAGTTTTACTCTTCTGTGCGTCTAGATATTCGTCGTACGGGTGCGGTGAAAGAAGGCGATGAAATCACAGGCAATGAGACCCGTGTAAAAGTAGTGAAAAATAAGGTGGCATCGCCTTTCCGTCAGGCTGAGTTCCAGATTCTCTACGGCAAAGGTATTTACCGCACTGGTGAAATCATTGATCTTGCCGTGCAGCAAGGCCTACTGGAAAAATCAGGTGCTTGGTACAGTCACCAAGGCACCAAGATTGGTCAAGGTAAAGCCAACTCTGCGCGCTACTTAGAAGAAAATCCAGAGCTTTGCAAAGCGCTTGAACAGCAAATACGTGATCAATTGCTGGCACCAGCGCCATCTGCGGGACAGAAAAAAGAAGTTGTTAGTGTAGAAGAGTTCGACGAATAATCGAGTCATGCGCTGATGTATAAAAACGGCATCATGCAACGCATTGATGCCGTTTTTTTGTGAGGAAAAAATGTTAGATACGCCCGTTGCGATCCGCCGCGCTGCAATGAACTTATTGGCACGACGTGAGCATGGCCATGTTGAACTGGCGCGCAAGCTGCGTCTGCGTGGTGCTGATGCAGAGATGATTGAGGTTGAGCTGCAGCGCTTAACGGATGATGGCTTATTGTCAGAAGAACGCTACCTAGAAAGCTATGTGCGCAGTCGAGCCAACGCTGGGCGAGGTCAGATGCGTATCCGTGAAGAGTTAGCACAGCGAGGCTTGCCTCGTGAGCGGGTTGAGCACGCTTTGCGTGAGGCTGATGTTGATTGGCAGGCGCAACTGTACGATTTATGGCAGCGGCGCTTTTCAGGACAAATTATTGATTTAAAAGATAAAGCGCGGCAAAGCCGATTTTTTCTTCAGCGCGGCTATACGATGGATGCAGTGCGGCACTTACTCGATCATCAACAGAACTTTCATTCTGGTGATGAGTCGTGAAGTCATTTGAGCAAAGGTCTTAGCGAGGAGACCTTTTTAATAGCAAAGCAATAAATTCTTTTTGCAGGTCAGGATCGTTGCGGGTTAGAAATAACAAGCTTTGTTCGAGATTGTTGGCTTCTTCCTCAAAGCCAAGTGCTGACAGCTTGTTGATTCTAAATACCCAGTCACTGATATCGCTATCTTCAAGCTCGGCGAAAATAAGCGGCTGCGCAGCTGCTAGTTTCTGGCGCAGGGTGCGACTTAAAGTCAGCTCAGCTTGGTCTTTGATGGTGTGATTTTCATCTTCTGCGGTTATTAATAGTTGCTGCACCTGTGACAAATCGGCATCACTAAAGGGCTCATCGAGTAAGTTAAGATCAGCATAGCCAAGCCGATTGGTTAATAGGGCATATTCTTGCTCGCCGGCAACAACCGCGATGCTGCGCTCTGCCCAAGGCAGGTTATTGCTCTCAATGCGTTTATCGGTTTGTACATCTGTCACGCGAGCTAGGTTTTGTTGCGCGCGACCATTGGATTCAACGTTCATTGCAGGATTGAGACCGTCAATGCCGTAGTTTATCCAGCCGTGAGTGACGCGCTCTGGCAGACGCCCTAGGGCTGCGATATTGACAATATTAGCGCTAATGCCAGCAACCACAGCAACCGCTCCCAGAGGTATTTCGTAGATTTCGCGCCAAGCCTGATAAGGTGTATAGCGCTCATAAGTACGGGTTACCGCAAACTGGGTCTCTTCAAATGTTTGCTGCTCAACCACTCGTATACGCCGGCGCGGTAGCTCTAAAGCCGCCGTGCCGGTATCAATATGCAACGAGTGGCTGAGCAAGACACGCTCAATACGATCCTCATGCTCGTTACGTGGCGGCAAGTGGTTGGCGCAGCTGGCAAGCAAAATGCTCAAACACAATAGGCTGATCAGCTTTGGTTGGTTAACTGTACTTCGCATAAAGTCCTAAGCACGCAGTTGCTGGCTAATGATGCTTAATGCATCGTCAATGGCGATGTGTTGGCTGTCAGTATCGCGGCGGCCTTTGTATTCTAAGGTGCCTTCTTTAATGCTGCGCTCACTGATGACCACACGCTGTGGAATACCAATGAGTTCCATGTCTGCAAACTTAACGCCCGGACTGGTTTTCTTGTCACGATCATCCAGTAGCACACTAAAGCCGGCGGCGGTGAGTTGCTCGTAGAGTCGGTCAGTGACGGTTTGTACTTCTGGGTTCTCGTACTTCATTGGCACAATCGCAACGTCAAATGGCGCTAAAGCTGCGGGCCAGATAATGCCGCGCTCGTCATGGTTTTGCTCAATGGCAGCCGCCACCACACGGGATACACCAATACCATAGCAGCCCATGGTTAAGGTGACAGGCTTACCGTTCTCGCCCATCACGGTGCAATTGAGCGCTTCGCTGTATTTAGTGCCGAGCTGGAAAATATGGCCCACTTCAATGCCGCGTTTGATTTCTAGTACGCCTTGTCCGTCAGGGCTAGGATCGCCTGCTACTACGTTACGTAAATCGGCAATTTCAGGCAGGGGTAAATCGCGCTCCCAGTTTAGGCCAAACCAGTGTTTACCTTCTTGATTGGCACCGGCGGCAAAATCGCTGATCAAGGCAACGGAACGGTCAATAATACAAGGTATGTTGAGGTCTTTAGGGCCTAGTGAACCCGGGGTGGCACCACAGGCGGCTAAGATTTCGGTATCAGTGGCAAACTCAAGCGGACTTGCTACGGCAGGGTGATTGGCTGCTTTAATTTCATTGAGACTGTGATCGCCGCGCACGATCAGTGCCACCAAAGTGTTTTCTTGAGCGCCACGCACAATCAAAGTCTTGATGGTCTTTTCAATAGCAACAGAAAACTGCTCAACCAATTGCTCGATGGTTTTCGCGTTAGGGGTATCGACTAAGCGTAATTCTTGGGTGGCTGCAGCGCGACTACTTTCACGTGGCAACGCTTCGGCTTTTTCGATATTGGCGGCGTAGTTAGAGACGGTGCTAAAGGCAATATCGTCCTCACCTGATTCAGCCAATACATGGAACTCGTGTGAGCCTGTGCCACCAATTGAGCCGGTATCAGCTTCAACAGGGCGGAAGTTTAAGCCTAAACGGGTAAATATATTGCAATAGGCTTGGTGCATGCGATCGTAAGTCTCTTGTAAGGATGCTTGATCGGCATGGAAAGAATAGGCGTCTTTCATAATGAACTCACGGCCACGCATTAAACCAAAGCGCGGACGAATTTCATCACGGAACTTGGTTTGAATTTGGTAGAAGTTCAACGGCAATTGGCGGAAGCTGTTGAGCTCATTACGGGCTAAATCAGTAATCACTTCTTCATGGGTTGGACCAACACAGAACTCGCGTTGATGACGGTCTTTTAAGCGCAGTAACTCAGGGCCATATTGTTCCCAGCGTCCTGATTCTTGCCACAATTCGGCAGGCTGGATGGCTGGCATCAGCACTTCCAATGCACCGGCCGCATTCATTTCTTCGCGGACAATGGCTTCGGCTTTGCGCAGCACGCGTAAACCCAGCGGCAGCCAAGTGTATAAGCCAGAAGCAAGGCGGCGGATCATGCCGGCACGTAGCATGAGCTGATGACTGATCACCACCGCGTCGGCTGGAGTTTCTTTTAACGTGGAAAGCAAATACTGGCTGGTGCGCATGAGAAATATCTACACTGAATAAAGTTAAAGATGGCGGCTATTGTAGCGCATTTGTGCGGGGAAAGAATGGTGCTGCGTTTGCTAAATATAGGTGAGTAATCGCTTTGACTAAAGATTTCTGTAAAAGCAAGAAACCCAGCCGAGGCTGGGTTTCTTAAGTGACGCAAGTTACCTAATAAGCATTATAGGATGCTTAATGGGTACTCAACGATCAGGCGTACTTCATCAATATCAGTACCCACTGCGCTTTCAGCACGGTAAGTGGCTTGACGTAAACGGAAGGACAGGTCTTTAGATGCACCGCTCTGGTGAACGTATTTAGCTTCGATGTCACGCTCCCAGTTTTTACCGTTCTGTGTGTCGTAAGCGCCTTTGGTGCCAACGTCAATATCAGAACCGCGTACATAACGAGTCATAAAGCTTAGGCCTGGAACACCTAAGGTATCCATGTTCAGGTCGTATCGTACTTGGTAAGACTTCTCATCTTTTTGGGTAAAGTCATTGTACTGAACGTCGTTCAATAGGTAGACCGAACCACCACCGTCGTAGCCATAATCATAACCGACATCACCGCTCATACGCTGATAGCCGACAGTGAAAGTGTGGGCATCGAGGTTGTAGGCTGCGGCGATACTGAATGCGTTGTTACGATCTGAGCTTGCGCCTTTTTGATCAAACTTGGTCTGATACATGTTGAAGTCAAAGTTTAGACTTTGAGTATCAGCTAACGGTAAAGTGTAGTTACCATTGATGTAATGCTTTTTGTTGGTTTGATTGTCTTTCAGATCTGCATCTGAGTAGTAATAAGCTGCACTTAAATTATCAGTAAAGTTGTAACGGGCACCGACTAAGTCCAAAGCTTTTAATAAGCCATCATTAGAACTGTCGTGGTAGGTCTGATCCATTGCTGTTAAAGCAGTGAAGTGACCAGCGTGTACTTCTAGGTTTTCAATTTCGTTACTGGTGACTAAGAAACCAGTGACTGTTTCTGGCAGCAAACGCGCATCGTCTGTTGAAAGCACAGGCAGATCAACGAACTGCTCACCGTACTTTAAAGTCGTGCTGGAAATGCGAGCTTTAACTGCACCGCCCGCTTGGCTGTAGTTGTCTTGTGCTTTGCCTGAGCGACCGTCGGTTGGGAACATGCTGTTGCCATGACGACCTTTTCCGCTGTCTAGCTTGATACCTTGTAAACCAAAGGCATCCACACCAAAGCCTACGGTGCCTTGAGTAAAGCCAGACTCGTAAATGGCTTTTAAACCTAAGCCCGCTTCTTCACGGTAGCTTTGCGCTGTTGATGGGCGGCGGTCATCGCGAAAGTCACGGTTAAAATAAAGAGCACGCGCATGCGCATTTAGGCTGCTGTCTTCAATAAAGCCTTTTGACTCTGATTGCTGGCTAGCGACTGCCATTTGTGTGCTTGCTGCGGCTACTGCGAGGGCAATAACGCTCAACTTAATCATTTGCATAATTATGCTCCTAGATTGGTTTCGAAGATTGCTTTGCCCGCAAATTGTTTGCTGGCAGGACTTTCCTTATTTATCGGGACGTATCATAAATGTATTTCAATCATGTTGCGAGCCTCGGAAGTGATTCATTCAGCGAGTATTCAGACTGTTTTGTGATTTTTTGCGTACTTGTTCAACAAACCACTTATAGTTGCGTTGGTAATAATTAAAGCAAATTGATTAAAAGCAATAAAGCGAGCGATGATTTATGTTTAAGCTGGATGAGCGTTTATTTAAAGATACTGTTGTATTGGGTGATTTTACTTTGTGCCGTGTTTTATTGATGAATGATAGCCGTTATCCGTGGCTGATTTTGGTGCCGCGCCGTGCGGGTATAAGTGAGCTGTTTGAGCTAGAAATGGCTGAACAACAGCAGCTTTGGCAAGAAACCAGTTATGTGGGACAGGTATTAAAAGATGTTTTTCAGGCAGATAAAATCAATATTGCTACTTTGGGTAACGTGGTAAAGCAATTGCATATGCACATTGTAGTTCGCATGCAAGATGACGCCGCTTGGCCGGCGCCAGTGTGGGGCAACGGTGCGGCGCAAGGTTATACTGATGAAGCCTTGGCAGCCATGCGTGCGCGTTTGCAGGCCGCATTCAATGGGTACTGGCAGACAATAGAGGCGAGTGTATGAGTATTGAAGCGCGTATTGCTGAGTTAGAAGTGCGTCAGGCTTTTCAAGATGACACGATTCAAGCGCTTAATGATGTGATTGTTGAGCAGCAGCGGCTTATTAGCCGACTTGAAGCGCAGTTTGAGGCATTGGCTCAGCGTCAAAATGATTTGCATAGCCAATTTGAAGACACGCCGAACGATCCTCCGCCGCATTATTAAGGCGATCCTAATGTTGCGAGTATCTAGCACGCGCCGCTAGTTTTTAAAGTGGGTGGTGGTGCTAGATTTCGCTGTTTGAGGGCCTATATTGAGAGCAAGCTCAGTTCATTCAATGTGCTCAGCGCTTGGCCAAATGTTCAGTACATCTAACATACGATTGGCAAAAGCCCATTCGTTGTCATACCACGCGAGAACTTTAACCAGCTTGCCTTGCGCTCGGGTTTGGCTGAGGTCAGCGACGCACGACACCGGATAGCCATTAAAGTCGCAAGAGACTAACGGCTGCTCATTGCACTCCATCACGCCTTGCGCAAGCTGCTCTGCGCCAGTGCGAAGGATATGATTGATTTCCTCGCAGCTGGTGTCGCGCTCTGCGATAAAGCTTAAATCAACCAGTGATACGTTTTGTGTGGGTACGCGCACAGCCATGCCGTCTAGGCGACCTGCAAGCTCAGGAATCACTAAGCCAATTGCTTTAGCCGCGCCGGTGCTGGTGGGAATAATAGAGTGTGCGGCTGCCCGTGCGCGATAGGGGTCGGCGTGACTTTTATCGAGTAAGCTTTGATCGTTGGTGTAGGCGTGTACGGTGGTCATCATGCCTTGTGCAATACCAACCGACTCATGCAGGACTTTAGCCAGTGGCGCTAAGCAGTTGGTGGTGCATGAAGCATTGGAAACAATCTGCTGGCTGCCTAATAAGTTGTGGTTGACACCGTAAACAACAGTAAGATCAGCGCTATCCAGTGGGTGAGCTAAAAGCACATGACCTGCGCCTGCAGCCAAGTGTTGCTCGGCCTGATGGCGCTGCTTCATTCTGCCGGTGCATTCCAGTACCACATCAATGCCAAGCTCTTGCCAGGGCAGCAGAGCAGGGTTGGGTTGACTGAAAAGACGAATCGACTGCTGGCCGACTTTCAAGTACTCGCCGCTGAGTTCAACGTTGTCAGCAAAGCGCCCGAAGGTGGAGTCAAAGCGGGTGAGGTGGGCTAAGATTTTAGCGTCACCTAAGTCATTGATTGCCACGATTTGTAGCTTGGTGTGTAAACCGCGTTCAAATAAAGCACGCAAGATATTGCGCCCGATACGTCCATAACCATTGATTGCAATTCTTAGCATTGTGACTCTCCTTTAGTTATTTGCAGCATGGCAGACTTTAATTGCGCAGAGCTCCGAATGCAGCACAGCCTTGGAAGGTTTGCTGATTGAGCTGCAGTCGAGCGCTGAGGTGATAAACAGTGCTGCTCATGCTGTCAATGCACTGCTGTGGCGTGACCCATAGCTGCAAGTTTTGCTGGTCTGCCTGTGTGCTGATCTGAAAGCGACCATCGGGCAGCTGCTCTTCAATGTAAGGTAGCGCTAGTGCAGGCTCACCGGCTTGGTTAAGAATTAAGCCTTTTGGTGTCTGCAAGATTGACCAGAATGGTTCGTTGCCACTGGCGCGTAGCAGAAGGCGTGCAAAATCAGTATCACTGCAGTCATGGCCTTCGATTTGTAAACGATAACGTTCAGCCACAGTAAAGTGACCTAAATTCGGATCAAGTTCGCCGCTAAGGTCGGCAAATAACCCATTGGGTGCTTCGCTGATGAGTGTATTGAGTTCTTCGTTAAGCGCTGCAGAAACGATGAGAGTGTAGCGCTCTGGCGCGTCACAGGGCTGTAGGGACCATTGCTGGTCAAGCTGTGTAAGCGTTCCTTGTAAGCGTAAAGGCTGCTGCAAAGAGCTGTGGCTTGTTGAGAAAAGCTGGCAAGCACTGAGCGTGACAGTGATTAAGGTTAAGCGCAATATAGGTAAAAAAAGACTCACGTAAAATCTCCATAATGGGAGGTGCTGTCGAGATATGTATCTGTGCGAGCAAGTGCTACTCATGGTCTGAGTGGATGATAGGCAGTTGGTTCATTGGCCTGACTGAAGCTAGCGCATTGCAGTGAGAGTAGCAATTGAACTTAGATGTATATGGCGTGTGTTGGGTTGCGCTTATTGAGTTGCGATAGCTGACGTGTGTGTCAATGTTTGATTGTTGCATAGGCATAAAAAAACCCTTAAGCATTGCTGCTTAAGGGTTTTTGAATTGGAGGCCGAGGCCGGAATCGAACCGGCGTTCACGGATTTGCAATCCGCTGCATAACCACTCTACCACCCGGCCTAAACAAAAACACCGCACTAAGCGGCATTCTTGATGACAATTTGGAGCGGGAAACGAGACTCGAACTCGCGACCCCGACCTTGGCAAGGTCGTGCTCTACCAACTGAGCTATTCCCGCAATGTCTTGGTGACGGGCGCTATTCTAGCCCTTCAGAAGATTTAGTCAAGTCCTTGATTAAAAAAAGTTAATCTTCTTGTTGGTTGGTGTGTAAATGCGGTTTGGCGGCAAGTAAATATTGGGTCATAGACCACAAAGTCAGTACGGCCGATAAAATCAATAACGCATAACCACCGATGACCCAAGCATTAAAGGCTGGCGGGTTGGCCAGCAAGATAATTAGTGCAAGCATTTGTGCTGCTGTCTTCCATTTACCAATGCTAGAGACAGCAACTTGCGCGCGCTCACCAATCTCAGCCATCCATTCACGCAGTGCAGAAACCATGATTTCGCGGCAAATAATAATAATTGCCGGCAGTGTCAACCATAAGTTGGTATGTTCAGCGACTAACAACACTAAGGCTACGGCGACTAACAGTTTGTCGGCGACGGGGTCAAGAAACGCACCAAAAGGTGTGCTCTGATTTAAACGGCGCGCTAAATAACCGTCCAGCCAGTCAGTGAAACTAGCGAAAGCAAAGATTGCGCTGGCCGCCCAGTAACTCCAAGAAAAGGGTAGGCAAAACAATAAAATAAACACGGGGATCAAAGCCACGCGCATTAGAGTTAAAACATTTGGAATATTCATTAAATAATTCTTTTCTTGGTCAAGAATGAAAAGGAGCGTTTACGCTTTGTGCAGGGCAGCATATATGGACTCGGCCAGAGTTTTGCTGATTCCTGGTGTTTTTGCGATTTCTTCTGCGCTAGCGCGTGACAATTCTTGCAAACCGCCAAAGTATTTTAACAGTTCGCGACGACGTTTGGGGCCAACACCTGTTATACCTTCGAGAGCTGAGGTGCGCCTGGTTTTGCCACGACGAGCGCGATGACCGGTAATGGCAAAACGGTGCGCTTCATCGCGGATGTGTTGAATCAAATGCAGTGCTGGCGAGTGGTCGGGTAAGTTTAATTGTGTGGCGCTGTCATTGATGTATAAGGTTTCAAAGCCAGCTTTTCGCGTGACGCCCTTAGCGACGCCCAGCAATAAAACTTGGGTGATTTTCAGCTCTGCGAAGACTTCGCGAGCCATGTTGAGTTGGCCTTTACCGCCGTCAACCAGTAACACATCTGGCAGCTTGCCATTGTTTTCTAAAGCAGTACTGAGGCGGCGATAGAGCACTTGACGCATCGCTGCATAGTCATCGCCGGCTGTAACATCCTCAATGTTGTAGAGGCGATAATCCGATTTGCGCGGCCCTTCAGGGCCAAACACCACGCATGAGGCTACGGTGGCCTCGCCGCTGGAGTGACTGATATCAAAACACTCTAAATGAGCAGGCGGCTGGGAAAGATCCAATGCTTTGGCTAAGGCGTTAAAACGTGCGCTCATTTGCATTCGATTCGCCAAGCGCGCTTGCAATGCTTGTTCAGCGTTGGTCATGGCCATTTGTTGCCAGCGTGCGCGAGTGCCACGGACACGGTGGCGAATGCCTAGAGTATGCCCAGATTGCTGTGCGATTGCGGCGGCAATCGCAGGCCAGTCCGGATGGTCGCTGCTGACAATCAATTCGCTAGGAAAATCGCGGTCGTTTTGAGTTAAATAGTACTGCGCAGTAAACGCCGCTAGGACATCAGCGCTTTCTTCTTCAATCGCCACTTGTGGAAAGAAATTGTTACTGCCAAGCACGCGGCCATCGCGCACGCTGATCACATGCACACTGGCGCCACCGGGTGTTACGCTGGCAGCAATAATGTCAACATTGCCATGTCCGTTTTCCATGCTTTGCTGATCTTGTACGCGGCGTAATAATGCAATTTGATCGCGCGCCGCTGCCGCTTTTTCATACTCTAACTGCTCGGCGGCTTGCTCCATATTACGGGTTAATTCATCAGTCAGGGCGTTGCTGCGGCCCTCTAAAAACATAATTGAATGGCGTACATCCTCTGCGTACTCTTCTGCTGCGACCAAGCCTACGCAGGGCGCTTTGCAGCGTTTAATCTGGTACTGCAAGCACGGACGGCTGCGGTTGTTGTAAAAGCTGTCTTCGCATTGACGTACTTTAAAGGTTTTTTGCAACAGGCTCAGGCTTTCGCGAATGGCCGTCGAGCTTGGATAGGGGCCAAAGTATTTGCCCGGTGTTTTTTTGCTGCCGCGGTGAATGCCTAAGCGTGGAAAAGTGTTGCTTGACACAATCACATAAGGGTAGCTTTTGTCGTCACGCAACAAAATATTGTAGGGCGGTCGCCATTGCTTAATCAGTGTTTGTTCAAGCAGTAGCGCTTCAGTTTCATTGGCGGTAATGGTGAGTTCAATGTTGGCAATTTTCGCCACCAGTGCTGCCGTTTTTGGTGCGCTGACTGTGCTTTTGAAGTAACTGCTAAGACGATTTTTAAGGTTTTTAGCTTTGCCAATGTATAACAGTTGTTGATCCGCAGAAAACATCCGGTACACCCCAGGGTGTTGGGTGCAGGTGCGTAAAAAGGCTGAGGCATCAAAGTCAGTCGTAGTCATGGGTTAAACTTAGCTGTTGGCGTTTTCAATAAGATTGTGACGTACAGCGAGTAAAGCCAATTCGACGTCGTTAGCAATGTTGAGTTTGGTGAAAATACGGTAACGGTGGGTATTGACCGTTTTTGGTGACACGCAGAGTAAGTCAGAAATCATTTGGATTTTCTGGCCGCTGGCGATCATCAGTGAAATTTGCATTTCGCGTTCCGATAATTGCTCAAAAGGGTTGTCCAGTTGTTTGCTGTCATAGGCTTTAAGTGCCATTTGTTGGGCAATGGCTGAGCTTAAATAATGATGACCGGCTGCGACTTGACGAATAGCGCGGACAGTTTCCTCGATGCAAGCACCTTTAGTGAGGTAGCCGCTGGCTCCAGCTTGTAATAATCGAGTAGGAAAAGGCTCTTCTTCACAGGCTGACAAAGCTAGAATTTTTACTTGCGGGAAGCGTTGTTTGATTTTTCGCGTGGCCTCTAAGCCGCCAATGCCAGGCATGCGAATATCCATCAAAACAACGTCAGGCAACAGTTCGCGCACCATGTTATAGGCTTGCTCACCGCTGTCGGCTTCACCAACAACGTTAAGGTCGCTGCTGTCGCTCAGCATTCGAGCAATGGCCGTTCGTACTAAATCATGGTCATCAACCAATAACAGTTTGATCAAGCGCCACCTCAGTATCGAATGATTTGTTTAATTGTAACGTGCGCAGTGTCTAGTACCAACTGTGTAACAGGTTATTTGCCTTACTGGCGACGGCTGTGATCACGCTAGTGTGTTTAAGCATGGCCGACAATTGTATACTGCGCATGAATTTTAAGGAGTCACCATTGTGACAATACAGATTAACTGGATTACCAGTGATGCCCAATTGGCTGAACATTGCGCGCGCTGGAATACATTGCCATTTATTGCATTAGATACTGAGTTTATTCGTGTTGATACATTTTATCCAATTGCTGGGTTGCTGCAGGTCAGTGATGATGTATCAACATTTTTAATTGATCCCTTGTTGATTAGCGCTTGGCAGCCATTGGCGCAGGTGTTTAGTAATCAGCAGGTGGTCAAAGTGCTGCATGCTTGTGGTGAAGACCTAGAGGTTTTTTCATTATTGACGGGGGCTTTACCCGCACCGTTATTTGATACACAGCTGGCTGCTGGGTATTTGAATATCGGTTTTTCCATGGGCTATTCCCGCTTAGTACAGCATGTGTTGGATATTGAGCTGCCTAAAGGTGAAACGCGATCTGACTGGCTGCAGCGTCCATTAAGTGATTTGCAAGTGCTGTATGCCGCGCAAGATACGGCCTATTTAGTGGATGTCTATCAGGCTTTGTTGGCGCAGTTGCCGGCGCAAAAGTATGCTTGGCTGCTTGAGGATGGTGCATTCTTAGTCGATGCTTATGCGCACGAAACGGACCCCTATGAGTTGTGGCGTGGGATCAAGTTAGCTTGGAAATTAGCGCCGCAGCAATTGGCGGTATTGCGTGAGTTGTCAGCGTGGCGCGAGCAACAGGCAAGGTTGCGTGATGTGCCGCGCAATCGCATTGTTCGTGAGTCAACGCTGTGGGCGTTAGCTTATGAGCAGCCTAAAGATTTGCAACACCTAGCGAAATTAGAAGACATGCATCCGCGTATTGTGCGTAACGAAGGATCAACTTTGTTAAAACTCATTGCCCAGGCGCGCCGTCTTCCTGAGCAGGAGTGGCCAGAAGCCTTGCCAGAGCCCTTGCCTGTTGAAGCGGCCAAGTTATTAAAAAAATTACGCAAAATTGGTCTAGCGCTGAGTGTCGAGTTGGATATTGCCCCTGAGTTAATGTTGCGTAAGAAGGTTCTTGAAGAGTTGTTGCGCAGCGGTTATCCGCATGGACCTTATCGTCTGCCAGATAGCTTGCAAGGCTGGCGTCGTGAGCTGATGGGTGATGCGTTATTAGCCTGCTTGGCTGAGGAGTCAATATGAAGCGGATTTGTTCGATTTACCATAGTTCTAAAAAGATGGGCATGTATCTGTATGTCTTACGTGCTGATGCATTACGGCGTGTTCCAGGGCCTTTGCTCGAGTTGTTTGGTACGCCTAAGCATGCATTTGACTTAGTGTTGACGCCAGAGCGCACTTTGCAGCGTGAGGATATTACGCAAGTGTTGCGCAATCTTGATGAGCAGGGCTATCACTTACAAATGCCACCGCCAGAAGATGAATACCTGCAGCATTGGCCGGAGGAGTTATTGCATCGCAATGATCCGATGTAACTGAGTTTATTATCGAATTATAACGGTTGTAGTTGTCGCGCCTCGCTACTGCTGTTTTATCCCTCAGCGAATCCGTTCAGGGTTCGATTCGGGCGCTTCGCTATCCTTGGCTACGCTTGCCACAGCAATAGTGAGGTGCTTATTGAGTTGAGGTTGTTGTCTATGTTTGCGCTGGGGGCGCGGGCGGCTCGCCCGCACAGCTTGCCTGCAAAATATTGCCCGAGTATTTTTAATAGAAAGTCTTTTTGAATGATTTTTAGCACAGGATGCGTTGTGCCTCTTTTGGATTGTGCCATCGCTACTAATGACGAGTGAGTTGCGCAGAGGGTATGGCTGTTGACGTTGCTATAAGATTTTTAGGCATAAAAAAACCCGCCGAAGCGGGTTTTTTTAAGAGGTGCAAGTTATTAGATAACTTGAACTTCTTCAGCTTGCATACCTTTCTGGCCACGAGCGGCTACGAAAGATACAGTCTGGCCTTCTTTCAGGCTTTTGAAACCGTCGCTTTGGATAGCGCGGAAGTGAACGAAAAGATCGTCACCTGATTGTGGAGTGATGAAGCCGAAGCCTTTTTCATCGTTAAACCATTTAACTACACCAGTTTGGCGATTAGACATTGTATGTCTCCTTGTACGAAGTAAATTTATACTTAGGCTGAGCCCAAGATGATACTGAGCGCAAGGAGTTACAGGAGTCGTAGCAATGATTGGATCGAGATCTAAACATATATTGATTCACGGTTACACATGCAGCAGCAGTGATGTGTACTTTACCCGATTTTTACTGAAGTGCCAGCATTATTTTTGTATTTATCCAAAAGGCTAGGTTTTTGAGTTTTACAGCACACTCTTAGTTGTGTCATGTAATGGCGTATGTAGGTAGACTATGGGCAAAATTTTTCTGTCTCAATACCCTTAAGTTTTAGGAAGGTCTGCATGAGCATAAAGTCCGATAAGTGGATTCGTCGTATGGCGCAAGAACACGGCATGATTGAGCCTTTTGTGGAGCGCCAAGTGCGTAGTGAAGGCGCTGAGCGCCTGATTTCGTACGGTGTTTCTAGTTATGGTTATGATGTGCGTTGTGCTGATGAGTTTAAGGTGTTTACTAATTTGCATTCGGTGACGGTTGATCCAAAAAACTTTGATGAGAAGAGTTTTGTCGATGTTAAAGGGCCGGTGTGTATTATTCCGCCGAACTCATTTGCCTTGGCGCGTACGGTGGAGTTTTTTCGGATTCCGCGTAATGTGTTGACGATTTGTTTGGGTAAAAGCACTTATGCGCGCTGCGGTATCATCGTCAATGTAACGCCGCTTGAGCCTGAGTGGGAAGGTCATGTGACCTTGGAGTTTTCCAATACTACAACTCTGCCTGCGAAGATTTATGCCAATGAGGGTGTGGCGCAGATGTTGTTTTTTGAGTCGGATGAAGAGTGTGAAGTGTCTTATAAAGACCGTGACGGTAAGTACCAAGGTCAGCGTGGCGTGACCCTGCCACGTGCTTAAATGCGGGTAATGCAGCTGAACTATTTTAGTGAAGTGAATTGTTTATGTTGCATTATGATTTGTGTTAAGGATGATCTGAAACGGTAGATTGTGTGAGCGGTCTGCCGTTTTTTGTTGGCATTTTCGCTATTTTGTCATAGGCCTTGCTGTACTTGGCTTGGAGGCGCGGACGACTCGCCGTCAACAGGTTTATGTACCTCTGCTGACGCAGAGTATTGCATGTATGTGCTGAGTTCGACCTAGGCGCGTGATCGCCCCCCCTTTGAGATCACACAGCGTGAGTTGCAGGTATTAAATCAGTTTCGCCTCTTGATCTCAGAATCACTCAAAGATAAGCGCATGCCGTACTTCGGGCGAGCTGTTTATCCGTCGATGAACCCTTCCTGGGTTCAACTCCGGCGCTTCGCCATCCTTGGCTCGCTTATCACAGCTATCCCGAAGTACTTATTGATCTTTTGCATTGCTTGCACGCGCGCAGTGGATTGGCCGACAACACAGATGATCAAGACGTATCTCGCTGGTGCTGCTGCGAGCGTCGCCAAGGATGGCGTAGCGCCCGAATCGGGTCGGGATGACCCGTTGAGGGAAAAGCAGCATTAGCGAGGTGCGTCAGGCGCTAAGCGTGCTTAATAGCTGCCATGAATCACTCAAAGA
>JAAXZZ010000032.1 GCA_012719655.1 Gammaproteobacteria bacterium
GGGGAAGGTTTAGCTTGAGTGGAAGTTATAGGGTTTTGCGGGCGAGTCGCCCGCGCTCCTGGGGAAGGTTTAGCTTGAGTGGAAGTTATAGGGTTTTGCGGGCGAGTCGCCCGCGCTCTCGGGAGATTGAGCTTGGGAGCGCGGGCCGCTGGCCCGCCTGTTAATGCAACAACTTGCGCTCTTGGGGAAGGTTTAGCGTGAGTTAAGAATTATCGAGTAGCTCACGCATTCTGATCAGTACGGCGTTTAAACCGTTGCTGCGTGAAGGCGAGAGCTGCCGACTTAAACCCAGCTGAGCAAACCAGTCGCTGGCGTTCACAGCCGTTATGTGCTCTGCATCCAAACCTTCAATACGTAACAGTAGTAACGCTAATAAACCTCGAAGCAAGCGCGCTTCACTGGCCACTTGAAAACGTGGCGGCACAGCCTCTCGGTCCAGCATTAACCAAACCCGCGTCTCGCAGCCATGTACCAAGTTGTCTTCGGTGCGCAGCATGTCCGGTAGTTCTTGCAGTTGTGCACCGTGTTGTAATAACAAGCGAGCGCGTTGTTCCCATTGCTGACAGGCCTGGAATTGCTCGACAGCGTGCTGCGCTGCTGTACTCAGTTGCTTCACTGCAAAATCTCCAAGGCTTGATCCAAAGCGGCAAAAAATCGCTGTAGATCATCGCCATTGTTATACATCGCCAGCGATACCCGCAGCGCTCCAGCTAAACCTAAACTGTGCAGCAGTGGCATAGCGCAGTGATGACCCGCGCGCACCGCGATACCTTGTTCACCAAGCAATAAGGCTAAATCAGCATGATGCACCTGTGGCGCATTAAAGCTGACCAAAGCACAGTTGGGTGAACCAATAATCTGCATGCCGCGTTCCTGCAAACCTTGCAATAGCGCAGCATGCAAAGCCGCCTCATGCGCAGCAACTGCTTGGCTGTCTAAGCTTTGTAGCCACTCTACAGTGGCCGCAAAGGCGATAATATTGGCGGTACTGGGCGTGCCGGGTTCAAAACCTAAAGGGGCGGGTAAAAACTCTGCGTGGTGGTAATCACAATGACGCACCATTTCGCCGCCGAATTGCCAATGCTGTAACGCTGACACTGCACGTTCACGGACAAACAGCAGACCCACGCCATCTGGGCCGTACAGTTTATGTGCCGAGCAGACAAAAAAATCACAATCGAGTTGCTGCAAATTAGGGCGCTCATGCACGGCCGCTTGTGCGCCATCAATCACTGTCCAAGCACCGATCGTGCGTGCTGCGCTGAGCAGCGCTGATAAGGATTGTTTATGACCGACAACGTTGGAGAGCGCGCTGACCGCAACAATCCGGCTGCGTGTTGATAGCTGGGCAATGGCTTGAGCAATATCTAAATGCCCATCGGCATCCATCGGCAACACTTTCAAGGTCAAACCGCGCGCCAGAGCCAGTTGCTGCCAAGGCAGCAGGTTAGCGTGATGCTCGTAAGCGCTGATCAGGATTTCATCACCGGCTTGTAAGTGTTGAGCCAAAGCGTGACTGAGCAGGTTGATGCCTTCCGTGGTGCCTTTAGTGAAAATCAGTGTGTCTTGCGCGTCTGCTTGCAGCCACTTGGCAATGCTGCTGCGTGCACTCTCAAAGGCACGGGTGGCGCGCTCCCCAGGCTGATGTTGCGCGCGATGCACATTGGCGACTCCTTGTTGATAGTGTTGAGTCAGGGCATCAAGCATGATGTACGGCTTTTGCGCCGTGGCGGCGCTATCGAGCCAAACCTGCTGCTGCTCGGCAAATGCCAGAATACCGGGGAAAAATTGACGCCAAGGGGAGGGCAGAAACATTGCGAAAATATCCACTACAGGAGAGCAATAGAATTAACAAGAACACTTATGGGGCTAAAGTAAAGATGAGCAGAACAATTTATGGGACTGCTCATCGTGTGGCTGTTACTGTGCTTTATCGATCGAACATTCGACTGTGCCTGTTTCAGGGTTGCGGTAGAAGGATAGATCATCTTGCAGCGCCAGTTCACTGGCCAAGACAGTTTTGATTACCTTTTTACTACGGTCCAATACAGTCACTTGCGTATCAGCCGTGAGCCATAACCCCGTTTCTACTGTATTGCGGTTGCCAAGGGAGATGCCCACACCCGCATGACTGTTAATGACACAGTGATTGCCTAAACTCAGCAGTGGCTGATTGGCTGAGCTGGCCATTGAGCAGCCACCTTGCAATGTTGAGTCAGCGCCAATCAGCACACCAGAAGCAATACAGCCATCAATGGTGCTGGCGCCTTGAGTGCCGGCATTAAAGTTAATTGAGCCTTCGTGTAATACCACTGTTCCTTCACCGACATAAGCGCCTAAACGCACGCGTGCAGCATCAGCAATATGAATGCCTTGCGGTACCACGTAATCGGTTAATTTAGGCAGTTTATCGACTGAAAAGACTTCGAGCATACGGCCTTTAATGCGTTCTTCCAGTTGCAGTTCGGCCACTTCATTGATATCAATTGCGCCGCGGTTCGTCCAAGCCACATTGGGCAGCACGTTAAATAAATCGGTCAGATTAATTTGGTGTGGCTTACATAGGCGGTGCGAAATCAACTGCAATTTAAGATACGCCTCAGGCACGGATGCGGGCTTGAGGTCATGCTCAAGAATGCACGCTACCGTCGGTTTGTGGCTTTCAGCGAGTCGTACTAACAGCGCGCTTTGTTCTGGAGCGATGTGCTTTAATGCGCTGGCTAAATCAGAGGCAATCGCAAAGTTAAAATCAATAATCTGATTGCCGCCTTGATAATCCAAAATTGCTTTAACACGCTCGATCAGCGCGCTGCTGGGTTGCAATAATGGCTTAGGAAAAAACACTTCCAACCATTGGTTACTGCGGTTACGAGTGCCAACGCCAAAGGCAATGCTAAACAGAGAATGCGACATGAAAACTCCTTTTGCGAGAGACTGACTTAGAGCTTGTGATGAGTATGGGGTCTACTCAGCAAAAGCGTTTTGATACAACTCAGGCTTAAAACCAATCACTGTGCGCTGGCCTAGATCCAGCACCGGACGCTTGATCATCGAGGGTTGTGCCAGCATCAAGGCAATGGCTTTTGTTTGATCAAGATCGGCTTTGCTGGCGTCATCAAGTTTGCGAAAGGTTGTCCCCGCACGATTGAGCACCTTTTCCCAGCCGTGCTCATTACACCACTGTTGTAAATGTGCTTGATCAATACCTAAGCTTTTATAGTCATGAAAGCGATAGGCTTTACCTTGTTCATCCAGCCATGTGCGAGCTTTTTTCATGGTGTCGCAGGCTTTAATGCCATAGAGGGTTAAATCGCTCATGCAAGACTCCTAACAGTATTTAACTAATGGCTAAACTGACACGATAAATAATCGAACCAAACATGCAGGCCATACCGAACATTAATAGCGCGATGCCCCAAGAACGTGCGCGCCAGTTGTAGCCAAAGGCTAAACAAAATAGACCGATAATGATCAGTGTGGTCATGACGTTAAGCGGGTTGTCCATGTTGTTCCTTATTAATACGCATTGGATAAATGAGTGACTGTACCACTGGCGCCTGTCGACAGTTGAGCAATCATGCTTTCTTGTAGGGCGCGGCACAGATCAGGGTCTGATAATGGTTGGCCGTTGACGTCAGTGATAAAAAACACGTCTTCGATGCGCTCACCTAAAGTAATAATCTTGGCATTGACCACGGCAAGGTTAAACTCAAGAAAAATCCCACCAATGCGCGCCAGTAATCCTGGACGGTCTGGCGCAACCACTTCAACCACGGTATAGGGGCGCTGCGCATCATTATGAATGGTGATTTGCGGGGTAAAGGAGAAGTGCTTGAGCTGGCGCGGTACGCGGCGCTGAATGATCGCCGGATAGTCATCAGGGTTGCGTAATGCAGCGGTTAAACCGGCGCGGATTTCTTGAATGCGCTGATAGTCATCGCCAATTCGATCGCCAGCCGCATCCAAAACGATATAGGTTTCAATGCTGAAATGCCCTTTGGACGTCATGATACGGGCATCTAAAGTGCTGAGATCGAGCTGATCAAGGGTTGCCACGGTGACGGCAAAAAAATCATGACGTTGTGCGCCATAGACAAAAATCTGCGTGCCACCGTCGTATTCGCGTTGCGTGGTTTCCCGGACTAACACCAAGGGTTCAAGGCTGTTGCCGTGTTGCAAAATCGCTTCGCTGTGCCAGACAATATCACCGGCGCTGTGACGCAAGAAATAATCATCGCCCAGTTGTGCCCAGAGTTGTTCGACGGCTTCGGCATCGGCGCCGAGCTCAGTCAATAAGCTTAATGCCGTGGCTTGGCGGGTGGCAATTTGTTCGTCGCGCTCCAATGGGTTTTCTAGACCACGGCGCAGGGCACGGCGGGTCTCACTGTAGAGTTGGCGCAATAATTGTGCACGCCAAGAGTTCCACAGTGTGGGGTTGGTGGCATTGATATCTGCCACAGTCAAAACGTACAGGTAGTCCAAGCGGGTTTGATCACCGACCAGCAAGGCAAAGTTGTAAATTTCTTCAGGATCCGAGATGTCTTTACGCTGCGCCGTGACGGACATGACCAAGTGGTTGCGCACCAGCCAAGTGATGAGGCGGGTGTCCCAAGAGGGTAATTTATGTAGCTTGCAAAACTCTTCGGCAATATCAGCACCAAGTAGCGAGTGATTACCGCCACGGCCTTTACCAATGTCATGGAATAACCCCCCCAAATAAATCAGCTCAGGTTTCGGCAGGCGACCAATCACGGCACTGGCCAAGGAATACTTTTCCGCAAAGTCAGCATGGCGCAATTTGCGCAGGTGTTTAATTAGATTCAGGGTGTGAGCATCGACCGTATAGATATGGAATAAGTCATGCTGCATTTGTCCGACGATGTGCCCAAAATCAGGTAAATATCGTCCTAAAATCCCGTAGCGATTCATTCGCCGCAGGTTCATGTGCACACCTTCTTGGCATTGGAATAACTCTAAAAATAAACCGGTGTTGCGTTCATCGTGACGGAAGGCATCATTAATTAAATGACGATGATCGCGAAGCAGGCGAATGGTTTTCGAGCGTACCCCTTTGATTTCTGGATGCTGCGCCAGTAAGACGAAAATCTCTAAGATGGCTGAAGGTGTATCACTGAAAACATAAGGATTACAGGTTTCAATATAGCCACCGCGGATACGAAAACGCTCATTGAGTGGTACCGGTAATTCAACGCTGTCGCTGCGTAAAATGGTTTCTTCAAAGTACTGATTGATCAGGTCTGACAGCTGTGTGATACCCATGATCACGCGGTAGTACTTTTGCATAAAGTGTTCAATGGCTTGCTTGTTATCATCGTCTTCATAGCCAAATAAATCAGCAATTTTGCGTTGATAATCCAGTAACAAGCGGTCTTCATTGCGACCCGAGAGCATGTGCAAGGCGTAGCGCACCTGCCATAAAAAAGCGCGTGCATTGGCCAGTAAACGGTATTCACCTTCGGTTAAAAAGCCCGGTGCCTCTAAGCTGCTTAAAGTGCGCATACCAAAACGACGACGGGCCACCCACATGATCGTTTGTAGATCGCGTAAGCCACCGGGCGAGCCTTTAACGTTGGGTTCTAGGTTGTATTCGGTGTCGTTGTATTTGTTGTGGCGCTCACGCTGCTCGGCAATTTTTCCGATAAAAAACTGCTCGCTTGACCACATGTATTGTGGACCTGTCTGCTCGCGCATGGCTTCCAATAAGGGCATTTCTCCCCAAATAAGGCGGCTTTCGAGCAAGTTGGTCATTACCGTTAAATCATTGCGTGCTTCGTCTGCACATTGCTGCACGGTGCGCACACTGTGGCCGACTTCTAGACCGATATCCCAGAGTAAGGTCAAAAAACTAGAAATCTGTTCATGCAGGTAGTGGTGTTCTTCGTTTTCAAGCAGAATCAGTAAGTCAATGTCGGAGTGTGGATGTAGCTCAGCGCGGCCATAACCGCCCACTGCCACTAAAGCAAGTTTGCAGCCACCCTGCGGGCAAGACTGTAAGGACCACGCGTGCTGCAGAAGTTGATCAACAAACCAAGCGCGCGCATGGACCAGGTCATGGATGTCTTGCTGATCTAGAAAACGTTGATCCAGGACCATGCGAGCATGCTCGATGGCGCTGCGGAATACAGAAAGAGGCTGTGCTTGCTCAGCCAGTTTGTGCTGAAAGGCTTCTGGGTTAAACAGCTCAAGGTCCATCGGCAACATGTTCAGCACCTCGCACAGTAGCGATTGATTGACATCTTTATGGAGCCGTACGTTTTTAAACGTCGACTGTGACGCAATACATTATCGTCATTTTTTACAACGCCCTGACAATATAAATCATTATTCAGCGCGTTCTTAAGGTGCTTGGCTGACAAGCACCTTATAGGGCTTAGTAGGTTAAGACGATTTGGCTGGGAAGGTTTCATCATTGCGCAAGGTGAAAATCTCATAGCCATCGGCTGTTACCGCTAAGGTGTGTTCCCATTGTGCGGTTAACTTGCGGTCTTTAGTGATGGCCGTCCAGCCGTCACCGAGTAAACGCGTCTCTTTTTTGCCTAAGTTGATCATCGGCTCAATGGTGAAAGTCATGCCTTCTTTAAGCTCAAGACCGGTACCGGCTTTGCCGTAGTGCAGAATCTGTGGTTCTTCATGGAACACTGTACCAATGCCATGGCCGCAGTATTCGCGTACCACGGAGTAACCATTGCTTTCAGCGTGCTGCTGAATCACCGCGCCAATGTCGCCGAGGCGTGTGCCTGGGCGGACAATTTCAATGCCTTTGTACAGGCATTCTTGTGTCACTTGGCACAGGCGATTGGCCCATTCAGGCGTATTGCCGACTAAGAACATTTTGCTGGTATCGCCAAAGTAGCCGTCTTTAATGACAGTGATATCAATATTGATGATATCGCCATCTTTTAAGGGCTTGTCATTGGGAATGCCGTGGCACACCACATGATTAACCGAGGTGCAAATTGATTTTGGGAAGCCGTTGTAATTAAGCGGCGCTGGGATGGCTTGCTGCACATCAACAATGTAGTTATGGCAGAGGGTGTTGAGCTCGTCGGTGGTCACGCCAACTTTAACGTGCTCCTCAATCATTTCAAGCACTTGCGCAGCCAAGCGGCCTGCGATGCGCATTTTTGCGATGTCGTCAGGAGTCTTAATAGAAACGGTCATGCAATCCTCTAAGCGTCAATCACGCAGAAGTAAACAATAGAAGCAGCGATTCTAGCAGAAATACATGATTCTGTGCGCGGAGCTGTGGCTGACTGGTCTTTACTCGGCTTGATTGCGCATCAAAGTGCGCAAGGCAAAACGGTTTGGATGGCACTGCTGCGCCAGTTCCAACGGTAAGGGTAAGGGTTCTGCACAGATCCAGGCCGCCAGTAACTCAGCCGCCAGCGGCGCACTGATTAAACCGCGAGAGCCGTGGGCGGTGTTGACATATAAGCCTTGATGCCATGGGCAGGGCTGTGTGAGCGGCAAACGTGCATCTTTACGCAAATCAGCATAGCTGTGCAGAAACGCCTGATGCTCAGCAACGGGACCCACCAGCGGTAAATAGTCGATGCTGGTGCAACGAAAAGCAGCATGGCCCTGCAGGGTGGTAACATCGATGCCGTCAGTGGCGCAGTGCAATTGAAAAGAAGGTGCAAGCTCATGCAGTAGGGCCAGGTTGCTGCGGTGTTCGGCTAATGTGGCTGCTTGGCTATCATCGGCAAAGTTAAAGCTGGCGCCAATGGTGTGAGTGCTGTTGCGTGCTGGCGCCATATAGCCATTGGCACAGACTACGCACTGCAGCGATTGGCTGCTGGCGGTCACCGGCAACTGCGTGGTTTGTCCGCGCACGCGACTCAGTGGTAAGTGTTGTGTCTGGCTAAACTGTGCAACATTGGCAGCGTTGCACAGTACCACCACTGGCGCCGTGGCAAGCAATCCGCTCTCAGGGTGTAGCTGCCACTGCTGGTCGACTTGCGTCAGAGAGATCGCCTGCTGAGTCGTTTGAATGTGTATTAATGGGTGCTGGCTCAGTGCTTGGCATAACGCTGGTGGATGGATCCAGCCCGCTTCGGGGAAAAATAAACCACCATTGTCCAGTGGTAGACCGGCCAGTTGACTGGCCTGTTGCGCATCCACAGCGCGCAAGAGTGATGGTGCAAAGTGTGCGGCTAAGGCAGCGAGACGTTTTTGCTCTTTGTCATTAAAAGCCAATTGCAAAATGCCGCAGCTATCCCAGTCGTTTTTGCTCAATATTGCGGTGGGTTGATGATCTGCTTGCGTTGCACTAACGGCCTCTAATAAACGCCGTGTATAGCCAAAGCCTGAGAGAATAAAGCGTGATAAAGCAGTGTCATGGGCGGACAGTTTTAAGTACAAAATACCTTGGGCGTTGCCTGAGGCTTCTTGCGCGATGTGCTGGTGTTGCTCGATTAAGGTCACGCGCCAACCACGTGCGGCAAGGCTGGCGGCGCTGGCGCAACCGGCAATCCCGGCGCCAATGATAATGGCATGTCGTTGCGTTGTGGCTGCATTGTGCGGCTGGGGACGAGCAAACCAAGGTGCGCCTGTGGTAGTGGGCTCTGCGCCGCTCGTCTCTGGCTGAAAGCGACCAGCAAGCATTTCGCGTTTGTGGCCAAAACCTGCAACGCGTTGCACGGCGAAACCTGCCGCCAATAAACCACGCCGAACAAAGCCAGCACTGGTAAAGGTGGCTAAAGTGGTGTCGGTACTGGCGAGCCGCGCCAGCTGTGCGAAGACCTGCTCGTTCCACATTTCAGGGTTTTTGGCAGGGGCAAAACCGTCGAGAAACCAAGCGTTGATCTGACCGTCAAGCTGCTTGAGCATGGTCAGCACATCACCAATCAAGAGCGTTAGGCTGACACGGCCATTGTCCAGCAGGAGATGTTGAAAGCCTGAATGAATGGCAAGGTACTGCTGTAGCAACTGCTCACGTAGCTGGCTCAGTTCGGGCCACAGAGCCAGCGCTTGCGCTAAGTCGGCACGGCTTAAAGGGTATTTTTCGACACTGATAAACTGCAAGCGTGCGCCTGCTGGCGCATGGGCTAAAAAACATTGCCAGGCACAGAGAAAGTTTAAGCCTGTACCAAAGCCTGTTTCGCCGATGACAAAGGTCTCGCCATTGCTTAACGCTGCAAAACGTTGCGCCAGCTGATTGTGCTGCAAAAAGACATAGCGTGATTCGGCAAGGCCAGAGGCTTTAGAAAAATACACATCATCAAACTGACTGGACAGCGGTTGGCCGTGCTCGTCCCAGTTTAAGAGTGGGTGATCAGTGTCTGTCATGCTGTTGCCTTTAAAAACGGTCGATACACATTGGCTGTTATTGATGATATTGGCAAGAACGGCATGCTTTTTGCTCAACTTGTCTTATACCTGTCAGTGATGACTGATTTTTGACGTTTTCAGTTGAGTGCTTGCCATGACCGTTCCCTTGCCCACACCGCAGAGCTTACAAAAAACTGCAGCTGAAAATGTGCCTGTGGTTACAGAACTGCAAGCACAACTTGAGCAGTTTACTCGCTTGAGCGAACAGTTTGCAGACTCTTTACAGTCGATGCAGGCGCGTTATACGCAAGTGCAGAATGAATTGGCGCAAGTCAGTGCGCAGCGTTTACAAGAGTTAACGGAAAAGGAACGCTTAGCCCAGCGTTTACAGCAAATTTTAGATGTGTTGCCTGGTGCCGTGGTGATTGTGGATGGTCAGGGCTTGGTTAAAGAAGCCAATCCCGCAGCGACAGCGTTGTTAGGTCGACCTTTAATTGGAGCGCTGTGGCGTGAAGTGATTGTGCAGTGCTTTGTCAGCCGCGCCGATGATGGTCATGAGGTGTCACTGCAAAATGGCCGTCGTGTCTCGATTGCACTACAAGCTTTGCCCAACGAGCCGGGTCAATTGATTATGTTGACTGATATGACCGATACCCGTCGTTTGCAAGCAGAGCTGGCGCAGCACGAACGTTTATCAGCATTAGGTAAAATGACGGCCGCGTTAGCCCATCAGATTCGCACGCCCTTATCGGCGGCAATGTTGTATGCCAATCATTTGACTGACAACAGTTTAAATCCTGCGCTGCAGCAGCGTTTTGCAGGGCGTTTGCAAGAGCGCCTGCATGAGCTGGAGCGGCAAGTACGCGATATGTTGTTGTTTGCCCGTGGTCCTTTACCACGCGAACAGCGCAGCAGTATTGCCCAGTTGTGGCAGGCTTGGCAGGATGCCGCTGAGCCGCATGTGCAAGAGCATCAGGTGCGCTGGCAGTGCGATGTAGCCAATCCAGAGCAGAGTGCGGTGCTCTGCAATCAGGATGTATTGCTCGGTGCTTTGCTTAATTTAGTGCATAACAGCGCGCAATCGGCGCCTCAGCCAGTGGCAATTAAAATACATGCTTATGTCCGTGAAAACCGATTACGACTGGTGGTGACCGATAACGGTGAGGGCATGAATGCCGAGCTTCTAGCGCACGCGCAAGAATCATTCTTTTCGCGCAAAAGTAATGGCACCGGTCTTGGCTTAATGGTGGTGCGTGCGGTTGCAGAGGCGCATCAGGGTCGTTTTATTTTGCGCTCCAAACTCGGGCGTGGCACCTCAGCGTTAGTTGAGTTGCCGTTGTTGTCTGACTTTGCTGCGCCGCAGACTAAAGCCACGGCAGTGGCAGCAACACATAAAGCACAGCTGTTGACTGGAGGTTATCAATGACTGTTCGAATTTTATTGGTTGAAGATGATCGCGCATTGCGCGAGGCCTTAGAGGATAGCTTAGCAGTAGCGGGCTACAGTTGTGTGGCGGTAGCCGATGCTGAGCAGGCTTTGCGTGAGCTCAGTCAGCGGGTGTTTAGTCTGATGCTCAGCGACATCAATATGCCGGGTATGGATGGCCAAGATTTGCTCCGTGAAGTGAATACGCGAGTTCCTGGTATGCCTGTGGTGTTAATGACGGCCTACGGTGATGTACAAGGCGCTGTGCAAGCGATGCGTAATGGTGCTGTAGATTATGTGTTGAAGCCTTTTACGCCAAAAGCATTGCAGCGCGTGATTGAGCGTTACGCGGTAGGTTTGCTGGTTGATGAGGAGCAGCCGATAGCAGAAGATCTTTCCAGTCAGCAGCTGTTAGCCTTAGCGAGGCGTGTCGCGCAAAGTGATTCGACCGTGTTGCTAACCGGCGAGTCCGGCACGGGCAAGGAAGTGCTGGCGCGTTATCTGCATCAACAATCACCGCGTCGTGACAAACCTTTTGTCGCAATTAACTGTGCCGCGATTCCAGAAAATATGTTGGAAGCCACCTTGTTTGGCCATGAAAAAGGAGCCTTTACCGGTGCAGTGACTGCCCGTGCTGGCAAGTTTGAGCAGGCCAATGGCGGTACTTTATTGCTGGATGAAATTTCTGAACTGCCTTTGGCGCTGCAAGCAAAGTTGTTACGTGTCTTACAGGAGCGCGAGGTGGAACGGGTGGGTGGTCGTCAGCTGATTGCTTTAGATGTACGGGTGATTGCCACCAGTAATCGTGATTTACCTGACAGTGTGGCGGCAGGTCAGTTTCGTGAAGATTTGTTTTATCGCATTGCTGTGTTTCCATTAGCTTGGTTGCCGTTGCGTGAGCGGGTTGCTGATATTGTACCGCTTGCCACGCGCTTATTGGCCGTGCATGCCGGTAAGCAAGGGCGCAAAGGGGTGCGTTTGTCTGATTGTGCACAGCAGGCTTTGCTGGGGTATGCCTGGCCAGGCAATGTGCGAGAGTTGGATAACGTGGTGCAGCGTGCGTTGATTTTACAAACAGGAGAGCTGATCTCAGCGGATGATTTAGGTTTGCATGGCTTTGCATGCTTGAGTGGGTCAACGGCGGCTGTTGCAGCGCCCGTTGACGCTAAAGATTTGGCCGTTACGGCAGCGCCGCTTTCTTTTGCTGACCATGATGAGGCCGTGCCAACGCCAACTGCAGAGTTGGACGAAGATGTGCGTCGTCATGAGTTTCGTTTGATTGCTCAAGCATTGCAGGCTGAGCAAGGGCGGCGTGAGCGTACCGCGCAACGTTTAGGCATTAGTGCGCGCACCTTGCGCTATAAACTGGCACAAATGCGTGAGTTGACGGAGTTTAGTGCGTTGCTGGAAAGTTCAGTGGCTAGGTAAAGCTAAACACAGAGGCTACAGATAAAAAAGGATGCCATGAGGCATCCTTTTTGCTTTCAACACTGGCTAACGTTTTAGGGAAGCACTGAATAATGTTAGCGAGGCAGTCAGGGCTAGGCACAACGACCAACGGAAGTAACAGCCAAAGGCTGACCCGAAGGGCGAGCGCTAGCGAGTCAAATCAGCGAAAAAGCGCAGTTTACAGGTAGTAAATGAGCATTTTATTCGCGAGGCTCACCCCTAAGGGGCCGTGCTAAAGCACGTTCAATCTAAATGATTGTGAGCTGATTTTTAACAACGTCCTGACAACATAGGTAATTATTCAGCGCTTCCTTAGATAATCTCACGCTCGCGCAGCAATTGCAGAACCTGCTGTACGCCTTCTTCGACAGTGCTGATTTGCGTGTTGATGGTTAAGTCAGCATCCAAAGGCACATCGTAGGGGAAGGACTCACCAGGAATATTGTCTTCGCCAGCGGCATACAGACCTTGTGGGTCACGCTCTTGGCAGACCTGCGGTGAGGCTTGCACATATACCGTAATCAAGCGCTCTTTACCAATCGAGGCTTTTGCTTGTTCGCGGCCTTCTGCATCGGGCGCGACAAAAGCGGCGAGGGTGATTAAGCCCGCTTCATTAAACTGACGTGCAACCTGTGCCGCGCGACGCCAATTTTCCGCACGTCCTGCACGATCCAGCGGCAGGCCTTTATTGATGTCATGGCGCAGATTCTGGCCGTCAAGCACATACACCGCGCGACCCGTATCAAACAGCTTGCGTTCAACCGCATAGGCTAATGTGCTTTTGCCCGCACCCGATAAACCACTGAACAACACAGTGACGGGTTGTTGACCTAGACGTAAGCTGCGTTCGTCACGGCTGACACGGTTTTTGGCTATGCTGCGAGTTGGGCAAGGTGCATTATTGGGGGCAATAATCATCCCTGCACCCACAGTGATGTTGCTCAGGCGATCAATCACAATGAACGCCCCGGTGGTGCGGTTGGCTTGGTAATCATCTAAAGCTAATGGCGCATCCAGACTGATCCTAACCCGGCCCACTTCGTTGAGTTGTAAACAGCTGACGGCATTGTGTGCCAAGGTATTGACATCGACGCGGTGCTCAATGGCCGAGACGTTACCGGGAATATAGCTGGTGGCGCGTTTGAAATCGTAGCGCTTGCCCGGCAGTAAGGGCTCTTCACCCATCCACACCAACATGGCTTCGAAATGATCGCTGCTACGAACGCTGTCTTGCGCACTGACGATTAAATTACCACGGGAAATATCGATTTCATCTTCTAAGGTCAAAGTGATGGCCTGGCCAGCAATGGCTTGCTCCAGCTCTCCATCAAACGTCACGATAGATTTAATTTGACTGCTTTTGCCCGATGGCAGCACAGTGATCGCATCGCCTTTACGCAATGAACCAGACGCTAAGGTGCCAGCATAACCGCGGAAGTTGAGGTTGGGACGATTGACATACTGCACCGGAAAACGCATCGCGCGGTCATTCAGGTCACCGCTGACATCGACGCTTTCTAGAATTTCCATCAAGGTTTGCCCGGCGTACCAATGGGTGTGTTCGCTGCGATTGACCACGTTGTCGCCTTTGAGCGCCGACATGGGGACAAAATGCAGGGACGAGGTATCCAGGTTGATTTGCTTAGCAAAGGCCAGGTAATCGGCTTTAATCTCGTTATAGACCTGCTCGTCGTAGTCTTTGAGGTCCATTTTGTTGATGGCAACGACTAAGTGACGAATACCCAGCAGCGAAGCAATATAGCTGTGGCGGCGGGTTTGATCTTCAACGCCGTGACGGGCATCGACCAAGATAATCGCCAGATCACAGGTTGAGGCGCCAGTGGCCATATTGCGCGTGTATTGCTCGTGGCCTGGGGTGTCGGCAATGATAAATTTGCGCTTAGTGGTGCTGAAATAACGGTAGGCCACATCAATAGTGATGCCTTGCTCACGCTCAGCTTGTAGACCATCGACCAGTAACGCCAGATCGATGTCGTCACCGGTGGTACCGACTTTTTTCGAGTCGCGGGTGATGGTTTCTAAATGGTCTTCATAGATCATTTTTGAGTCGTGCAGCAGGCGACCGATTAAGGTGCTCTTGCCGTCGTCGACGTTACCGCAGGTTAAGAAACGTAGCAGTTCTTTGCGTTCGTGCTGAGCCAGATAGGCAAGGATATCCTGGCTGATTAATTCAGATTGATGACTCATGATGCGGATTCCTTAAAAGTAGCCTTGACGTTTCTTTTCTTCCATTGAGCCGGCACCATCGTGGTCGATGACACGGCCTTGGCGTTCTGACGTGCGGGTGAGCAGCATCTCTTGGATGATCTCTGGCAGTGTGGTCGCAGTGGATTCCACCGCACCGGTGAGCGGGTAGCAACCGAGGGTGCGGAAACGCACCATTTTCTTTTGGATGCGTGACTTTTCTTCATCGCTGAGGTGCTCAAGAATGCGCTCATCGTCGATCATGATCAGCGTGCCGTCACGCTCAATCACCTCACGCTCAGCCGCCAAGTACAGCGGCACAATCGGAATACCTTCGAGATAGATGTACTGCCAAATATCCAACTCAGTCCAGTTTGACAATGGGAATACGCGGATGGATTCGCCTTTGTTGACTTTGCCGTTGTAGATATTCCACAGTTCTGGACGCTGATTTTTAGGATCCCAGCGGTGTTTGCTATCGCGGAAAGAATATACACGCTCTTTGGCGCGCGATTTTTCTTCATCACGACGAGCGCCACCGAATGCAGCATCAAAACCATATTTATCGAGAGCTTGTTTGAGGCCTTCAGTTTTCATAATGTCGGTGTGTTTAGCGCTACCGTGGGTGAACGGGTTGATGTTTTGCGCAATGCCATCTGGGTTGGTATGGGTGATCAGGTTCAGTTCAAGGTCAGCGACCATTTTGTCACGGAAGCGGTACATGTCTTGGAACTTCCAACGGGTATCGACATGCATCACTGGAAACGGCAGTTTGCCCGGATAAAAGGCCTTGCGCGCCAAGTGCAGCATCACCGCCGAGTCTTTACCGATGGAATAGAGCATGACGGGGTTGTCGAACTCAGCGGCCACTTCACGAATGATGTGGATACTTTCGGCTTCGAGTTGTTTTAGGTGGGTTAGCTTATCGGCCATGCTGTGCTCACTTTGCTAGATATTGCGCCTAATTTGGCTTTGATTGTTCTAGATGGATGTTGAATAGAATGGAGAGCACTTTAGCATGGCATGTTGGTTCTAATGAAATGGTTATTAAGAACTAAAAGGAATAGATATATATGGGGAGTGATCAGGCCGCACGCGATTGAGCTTGACCTAGGAGCGCGGGCGACCCGCCCGCAAGAATGTGGCGGGTAGTATGCAACTGAGGTTGACCTGGGAGCGCGGGCGGCTCGCCCGCAAGAATGTGGCGGGGTGCGCTTGGCGCAGCATGAGATTAAGGGCTGTAAGCTGGCCGCTTGAGTTGTTGCTGTAACAGTACGGGCCAGCGGCCCACGCTCCCAAGCGTGAGAGTGCGTTTAGGTTTGGGTGCACGCAACTAGACTTGATCTGGGAGCGCGGGCGGCTCGCCCGCAGTCGCGTTTAAATTACACTGGGTTATTACATTCCACATAGTGGTGCTCAATGCCAAAACGCTTCACTAGCCACTCACCTAGCGCTTGTACGCCGTAACGCTCGGTAGCGTGATGGCCGGCGGCAAAGAAACTCATACCATTTTCTTGCGCTTCATGGAAAGTGCGCTCCGAGACTTCACCGGTCAGATACGCATCAGCACCCGCGGCAATGGCGTGTTCGATATAGCCCTGCGCACCACCAGTGCACCAGGCAACACTGTGAATGATTTTGTGCGGGTTAAACACCAAGGGTGCACGGCCCAAAGCAGACTCAATACGCGCAGCAAAGTCGCTGGCAGACAATGGTGTATCCAGAGTGCCCATTAAACCCACGCTGCGCGGATTGTCCGGCTCTAGAGAACCCGTTACCGTTAAGCCTAAGCGCTGCGCCAATTGCACGTTATTTCCCACCTCAGGGTGCACATCCAGCGGTAAGTGATAGGCCAGCAGATTAATATCATGAGCCAATAACGCTTTAATACGACGCTGTTTCATACCGACAATGCGCTGATCTTCACCTTTCCAAAAATAACCGTGATGCACTAAAACCGCGTCGGCTTGCAGTTCAATCGCCGCATCAATCAAGGCTTGGCTCGCCGTTACACCGCTAACAATACACTTAATCTGCGCTTTACCTTCGACCTGTAAACCGTTTGGGCAGTAATCGCTGATGGCATTAACGTTTAAAAACTGCTCTATTTCTTGTAGCAAAAGATTGCGTTCAACAAACATAATTGTTCCTTAATGTGAATGGGCGGTGCTTTAATCGCCAACTGCACTCTATAATGCCTCTTGTTATCATTAATGGCGATATTGTCATGTTTTCCGATTGGATCTCAGTCGCTTTGTGTTTGTTTTAGTGCTTTGTTCACTGGCCTGATTATTGATTTGGGAATCAAGTATGCCCCGTGTATTGAAGAATTATGGTTGGCCTTTGTTGGTTGGCTTGCTAGTAGCTATGCTGCTCATCCAACGCTTCCCGCATTGGGTGGGTTTGCCCAGTGCCAATGTCAATTTACTGCAAGCTCCTTTTAATCGGCAGGCACGTAATGGTCCTTCGTCCTATGCTCTGGCAGTCAATCAAGCCTCTCCAGCGGTTGCCAACTTATATACTGCCAAGGTGGTGAGTAAGCCGATTCAACCGCTGTACAGCGATCCTGCTTTCCGCCGTTTTTTTGGTGATAACTTGCCACAACAAAAGCGCATGGAATCAAGTTTGGGTTCTGCGGTACTGATGAGCAAGGAAGGCTACTTGTTAACCAATAATCATGTTACCGCTGGTGCTGATCAAATTATTGTGGCTCTCAAAGATGGCCGAGAAACCATGGCGCGTGTCATCGGTAGCGATCCTGAAACCGACTTGGCCGTTTTGAAAATTGATTTGCCAGATTTGCCTGCAATTACTTTAGGTCGTTCAGACAATATACAGATTGGCGATGTGGTGTTAGCTATTGGCAATCCTTTTGGCGTGGGGCAAACCGTGACCATGGGGATTATCAGTGCCACTGGTCGTAATCAGTTAGGACTCAATACTTACGAAGACTTTATTCAAACCGATGCGGCGATTAATCCAGGCAACTCAGGTGGCGCATTGGTGGATTCACAAGGTAATTTACTCGGTATCAATACCGCTATTTTTTCACGCTCAGGAGGCTCGCAAGGTATTGGTTTTGCTATTCCCATCAAGCTGGCTATGGATGTCATGCGTTCGATTGTTGAAAAAGGGCATGTCGTGAGGGGGTGGCTAGGACTTGAGGTGCAAGCATTAACACCAGAATTAGCCGAGTCTTTTGGTTTGCTCAATAGCCCAGGCATCTTGGTGGCCGGTGTTTATCGTGATGGTCCAGCAGCGAAAGCGGGCTTGCAGCCTGGCGATGTGATTTTGCAAATTGCTCAACAGAGCGCTCAGGATGGCCGCAGCTCTATGAATCAAGTGGCACGCATGCCGCCGGGTGAAAAAATTGAGCTAAAGATTTTGCGCAACGGTGAGCCCAAGACCCTGCATGCCGTGATTGGAGTGCGTCCACCAACCAGCTAACAGCCGACTGTCACAACGAGCTACGCTGGCGCTAATGGTTCTGTGCAGAGTGCAAACAATATGAATGATTAAGAAGTGCTTTGTTGCTGTTGCGCTCAGCGCCGCTCGAGGTAGCGCAACACTTAAACCAAAGTGGCTAAATTGATCTGATCGCTGCGCTGAATATTTTCAGTTAAACCACGGCATAGACTTAAAAATTCACTCATGGCATCGGTTTGATATTTATGCTTATGCCAAATAAAAGTAAATTGACGGGTGAGATTAAGCTCGGGCGTTTCAATTGCGACTAAACTGCCGCGTTTGAATGCATCACGTAACGCGAGCCGAGAAATACAACCAATGCCTAAACCTGACTCTACGGCGCGTTTAATACCTTCAGTGTGCTCAAGTTCTAAGCGAATGTTAATCGCACGTTGATGGCGCATAAAGGCTTGCTCAAATGCCAAACGAGTGCCTGAGCCTTGCTCACGTACAATCCATTCTTCATTGACCAGCTCATTTAAACGGGCATGACCTTGCTGTGCGAGTGGGTGTTGTGGCGCGCAAAAAACCACCAGTTCATCGGCAATCCAAGGTTCGGCAATAATATTGCTGTCTTGGTAATACCCTTCGATCAAGCCCAAGTCGAGCTGATAGTTGGCAATCTGTTGCACAATCTGTGCGGTATTGTGCACATGCAGGCGCACCTTGCAGCTCGGGTGTTGCTGCATAAAGTGTCCAATCAACAATGTCGCCAAATAATTGCCAATGGTCATGGTTGCGCCCACTGACAATGAGGCAAAGCCATGGTTATCTGTCAGCAAGCCTTCCAAGGCTTGCGCTTGCTCTAATAGCGCCCGCGCTCGCGGCAAGAGTTCAAGGCCTAAAGCATTGATAATTAAGCGTTTTCCTGCGCGATCAAAAAGTAGGCAATCATAACTGCGTTCAAGTTCTTTTAGTGCAGTACTGGCTGCGGATTGTGACATCGCCAATTGATCTGCAGCGTGCGAGACACTTTGATGCTGTGCGATATGGGTAAAAACTTGCAGTTGACGTAGAGTGAATCGCATATCTGTTTTCTCAATATAATTTATGCGTATTATCAATTTAACAGATTTGCATTTTAAACTTAAACTCTAAGCAATCTTTTTTACACTGGAGCGTGCTATGAGCAATTTGAATGTTGAGCAGGTCTTAAGTGTTCATCACTGGAATGACACTTTATTCAGTTTTAAAACCACTCGTGATCCAGGCTTGCGCTTTGAAAATGGGCAGTTTGTGATGATTGGTCTGGAAGTCGAAGGGCGACCATTGATGCGTGCTTATTCAATTGCCAGCCCCAACTATGAAGACCATCTAGAGTTTTTTAGTATCAAGGTGCCAGACGGTCCGCTGACCTCGCGCTTACAACATTTAAAAGCTGGCGACAGTTTGAAAATCAGCAAAAAACCTACCGGCACTTTGTTACTGAGTGATTTGTTACCTGGGAAAAATCTTTATTTGCTCAGTACAGGCACTGGTCTTGCGCCCTTTATGAGTGTGATTCAAGACCCGGAAACCTACGAGCGCTTTGAGAAAGTGGTTCTGGTGCACGGTGTGCGTTATGTCAGTGAAGTGGCTTATAGCGACTTTATTACTAAAAACTTACCCAATAATGAGTTTTTTGGTGAACAGTTACGCGATAAATTAATTTACTACCCAACCGTAACTCGAGAGCCTTTTCGTAACCAAGGGCGTATCACTGAGTTGATGCGCAGCGGTAAATTATTTGCTGATATTGGTTTGCCACCCATCAATCCAGAGCATGATCGAGCGATGATCTGTGGCGGTCCAGCCATGTTGGATGACACCAGTACGCTGCTCGATGAGTTCGGCTTAAAAGTCTCGCCGCGTTTAGGTGTGGCCGCTGACTATGTTATTGAACGCGCTTTTGTCGAAAAGTAGTGTGAGAGTTTGATGTTGTTCTGCGGCTGATAAGAAAACACCGCTTTATCTAGGATTGGATAAAGCGGTGTTTTTATTGGCACTATTGAGCTGTGTTTTAGCGAATCAAACCAAATACTTTTTTGGCAATGTCAGACGCTGCTTGGGCAGGGTTCTGACGAATTGATGCTTCTTGTTCAGCGATAATAGTAAATAAACCATCCAATGCTTGTTCGGCCACGTAGTGTTCAATGGATGCATCTTTAGCATCAATCACCCCGAAGTTGGCTGCTTGCCCAGCAAAGTTATTGTATTGCTGCGCCAGACCAGAAGACCGCGTAACTTGCTCAATCATCGGTAAAAAACGGCTGCGCAATTGCTCGCGGCTGCTTTTATCGAGGTAAGCGGTTGCTGAGTTTTCAGGGCCACTAAGAATGTCTTTGGCATCGCTGATGGTCATTTTTTTCACCGCATCGAGCAACAATACTTGTGCTTGCGGGATCGCTGCTTCGGCGGCGCGGTTCATGCTGTCTTCCAAAGCGGCCACTTGTTTGCCCTGGCCAAGCATTTCCATCGCGCGCGCTGCTTTACCGAGATTACCAGGTAACTCAATACGCACAGCAGGGTTGTTATTAAAGCCGCCAGGTTGGCTCAGCTGCTGTACTGCTGCGCGAGCACTTTGTTCTAGCATGGCTTTCATGCCGTCACCGGCTTGCTGTTGGCTTAAGTCATTGAGTGATAAAGCACAGGCTTGAGCAGCAAAGAACAAACCAATCAATCCAGTTAAATAGGCGCGCATGGTACTTCCCTCAGGCGGTCAATGTTGATATCGCATTTTGTAATGCTGGCTCTGGCAGCAAGGCGGCGGCATCACGATCCAGCACAATGGTTAGGTTTTTATGTTGCTTGAGCGCAGAGGCCGGTAACGCCTCATCAATCGCGCTGGCAAACAACTGCGCGATGATTGCCGATTTGTTGCTGCCTGTGGCGACCAGAATAATCTCTTTAGCATTTAAGATATCTTGAATGCCCATAGTGATGGCATGGGTTGGCACTTCGTTTTGATCGTTAAAGAAACGGCCGTTATCAATGCGGGTTTGCTCTGAGAGTTCAACAATGTGGGTACGACTATTGAAGCTGGTGTGTGGCTCGTTAAAACCAATATGACCATTTGAGCCAATGCCGAGTAGTTGCAAATCTAATCCACCCTTTGCCTCGATTGCATTTGAATAGGCTTGGCACGCTGTGTCTATGTTGCTGGCTAAGCCATCTGGTAGATGCACATTTTCGGTTGGAATATTAAGTTGGTTAAATAAATGCTGGCACATGTAATAGTTATAGCTTTGTGGATGCTGTGCACTTAAGCCGATGTATTCATCTAGATTAAATGTGGTCAGTTGTGACACGTCGATAGGTGTGTGTTGCAGGTCCTGTAACATTTGTGCGTAGACAGGTTCCATGGTGCTACCAGTGGCTAAGCCTAATACCGCAGTTGGCGCTGCTTTGATTTTGGTCAACAGACGCTGGGCGGTGTAGCGAGAAACTTCGTCGACTGTGTCGAAAATTTTATACATTAATAAGTGTCATCAAAAAGTAAAAGGGCATGTGGCACACACGGGGCAAATTATAACGGTGATGACCACACTGTATATAGA
>JAAXZZ010000033.1 GCA_012719655.1 Gammaproteobacteria bacterium
AATATGAATATTGTTACGCAGCAACACACCGCCAGCGACATCGGAAGTATTGGTATTGCCACTACGCAGCCGCTTCAGCGTGGTTTCTTTATGACCAAACGCCGCTAAAAACTCGAAGGCGAATTCTTGTGCAGCAAAGGGCTGCAGAGCAAGTTCAGATAAGGCGGCTTCAATTTCTACGGCGTTCATGGTGTACCAATAATCAAAACGATGGTGAGCGATGGCGTTAAACAGGCTGGCTAGTATAAGCAGTAAAACCAGCACATGCTCGCTTAAAACTGTAGGGCCTGTATGAATGGCGCGATGGAGGAATCAAGCATCAGCATTCTGAGTGAAACGCCCCGTGCACAGCCGCATGCTCTATGTTGTGCGGCTGCGAGCTACAAGCATTCGGCTCGCGGATAATGTATTTCGCTTCTTTATATGCACGTTACTGCGTCACGACTTAGGCGCTACGAGCATGTCGGCATAACGCGCTAGCACAGCAGCACAAATAAACCAACGAAGTGAGTGCCCAACGCTGCTGGCATCTAATTACTGTGAATTGTCAGGCGCTTACATAGCTTGATACTTCAATGAGATTGCCATCGGGATCTCTGAAGTAGAATGATGTAATTGGACCCTGCGCGCCTGTACGTTGTACCGGCCCGTCAATGATAGTCACACCGTAATTTTCCACATGTTTCATTGCGTCAGACAGATCTGTACTGGTAATAAAACACAAATCAGCACTACCCGACCGAACATTTTCAGCTTTAGGCTCAAACTCGTTACCGAGTTGATGAAGATTGATTTTCTGCTGACCAAACTCCAAAGCAATACGACCCGCGCCAAAACGCACAACTTTCATTCCTAACACTTTTTCATAGAAGTTCGTTGTTGTTTGAATATCTGCAACAGTCAGAACCAAATGATCTAGGTGGCTAACGTTCATCAGAAGCTCCATGGTCTAGAGGAATAGATAAGGCTTGGCTTTAGGGTGTACCGGAGCGCCTGCGGAGGGGTGCCTGACAACGGCCGCTTGTTATATTCAGCTCTCGGGTAACTCAAGTTTTCTCTCACTTCGCCAGACTCGAATCAAAACAACATCGGTTTCTTGCCTCAGATAAACAACTCGAAAAGGCGTATGGATTAGTTCTCGGATATGGCTCAAGCCAAGTTCGGGAACAATTCGCCCAGCATCAGGGTGACGCACCAGTATTTCGGCCTGATCAAGAATCGCAGCTACATATTCATTACCGATATGCGGCACACCCTCCTCGATATAGTGCTCTTGAATGGTTTGCAAATCCTCAAGAGCGGACTGTGCGATGCGTAGTTCCATTTAGTTGATGCCCAGTACTTTCTTCGCCTCAGCTAGAGACACAGTGTTACCCTCGCGAGCATCCATGAGACCTTGCGCTACAGCCTTAACAAACCGAAGCTCCTCAGCTGTTCGCTCGAATTGCTCAAGCCCTTGAATAACAGCTACGCCACGACCTCGGCTCGTAAGCAAGATCGGACGATGTGTATCCTGAGCTCGGTTAACCACCTTGCCTGGGTTAATCTTTAGGTCTGAAAGAGGAACAACGTCTTCTGAAAATTTTACGTGCATGATGCATACTCCGAAGCACAACAGGTATCATCAATAGCACCAGTTAAAAGGTGCCGTCAAGAAAATTTAACACCTGGCTAAGCAGCTTGCTGCATACAAAGCTTGAACGCTTTGTTAGCGTCTCTAGCTCTCATAATCCTTCATATAAATTGTCACATACATAGGTACATTTCATAGTTTCTGTGCCATTAAAATAGGCAAATACCTGATAGCAACTTCCCTCCCCAATTAATTTAGGAATTTGGCACTTAGATGTAACAG
>JAAXZZ010000034.1 GCA_012719655.1 Gammaproteobacteria bacterium
AGTTATTCGCTAGTGTCTGCTCAGCAAGAAATATTATTTAAGTTTTATGAAAACAAAGGACTTAATGATCAAAAAGATAATATTTCTTTTTATTACTTATCATTTATTAAAAGTCCTGCACGTCTAGCCGGTGGCGCAGTGCTTGTGCATGAAACCTTGGACCAATCAAAAGACATGCGTGTCGCATGGGCATATAACGCAGGTCAGCGCCGTGTACGCAGAGCACCTAACTTGTCTTATGATGCGCCTATTTCCGCATCGGAAGGAATCCGCACCGCAGACAGTACAGACATGTTCAACGGTAGCCCTGATCGCTATGAGTGGAAGTTGATTGGTAAAAAAGAACTCTACATTCCTTATAATAATTACAATATCACCACTCCGAGCGTGAGTTATAAAGAGCTTTTACAACCTGGGCATATTAATCCGGCTATTACTCGCAGTGAATTACACCGCGTCTGGATTGTTGAAGGCACCCTGCGTAAAGGTTCTCGTCATATTTACTCTAAACGTCGATTCTATCTTGATGAAGACAGCTGGCAGATTGTTTTGGCTGACGAATACGATAGCCGTGGAGAGTTATGGAAAGTATCTATCGCTTACCTGAAGAGCTTTTATGAGCTGCCTGCGATCTGGACCGCGCTGGATGCATTCCATGATTTACAGTCGCGTCGTTATCATGTGCAAAACTTAGATAATGAAGAAAGCAACACAATGGACTACAGTCAAAAAGCGCCAGATGATGGCTACTTTAAACCAGCGGCATTGCGCCGTCGCGGTGTTCGTTAATTTGTTTGATGCTCAAAGCCGCTATGCTTAGCGGCTTTTTTTTATTTGTGCTGTGCAGCTGGCAAGGTTGTTAGGTGACAAGAACAGAACAACGCGGGCGAAGTTAAGGTGAAGGCTAAGCATTATAGCTGGGCAGTGTTCAGTATTGACCATGCAGCAGCGCCAGTCGTACCTGCGAGCCTGACAAGATGTGTGGTGAAAGTATCACTCTATTTGATATGCATAACAGGGCTTTACAATACTTAACAAAACATAAGCTTAAAACGATTGCGAGTGAATGCGCTATTTCATAGGATTAAGGCGTATAGCTACATTGAGTTCAGCCATGCAACTATAACAACAATGGAGAATTTTTATGCGTGAACCCTTTTCGCTAGCTGCAGTAAAAAGACACACTGCAGAGCGGGTCTTTTATCTATTTGCGCGTTGCAGTCGTCTTTTTGGCACGCTAGCACTCTCTGCGGCGATTATGTTGCCGAGTCTCTACTCAATGCAGGCCAACGCGAAAACAGAAGGGGTTGCTGCGCCCGCGTATTCAATTGAGTCTGCTGCTGCAGTGTCTGGTTTGCTATTAGATGTGACTCGCGCGGGTAAGCGTCTCGTTGCAGTCGGTGATCGAGGTCATATTCTGTACTCTGATGATGACGGTCAGCAGTGGTTGCAAGCACGTGTACCCTCTCAGCAGTTATTAACAGCCGTATTTTTCGTTGATGATCGTTATGGTTGGGCGGTTGGGCACGATGCTTTAATTTTAGCCACCCGCGATGGTGGCGCGACTTGGATGCGACAGTTTGACGATATTGAGCGTGAATCGCCATTGCTGGATGTCTGGTTTAAAGACCGCAATACAGGTTATGCAGTAGGTGCTTACGGTGCTATTTTCGAGACCACAAATGGCGGTCAAGACTGGAACGATATTAGTGATAGTCTAGATAATGAAGATGGCTATCACTTAAATGCAATCACAGCGGTGAGCAATACAGGTCTCTTTGTTGTGGGTGAAATGGGCGCCATGTTCCGTTCGGCGGATTGGGGGCTTACTTGGGAAACACTAGAGGGGCCTTATGACGGCTCTTTATTTGGTGCTGTTGGAACTGGCAAGCCAGAGCACCTGATTGTATATGGATTGCGCGGTCACATTTTCCGTTCAACTGACTTTGGTGAAACCTGGGCAGAGATCCAGGTGCGCACAGAAAATGGCACACTCCAATTTGGTTTGGCCGACGCAAGTCTTTTAGCCAACGGTGATGTGTTGATTGTCGGGCATGGTGGCAGTGTTTTACGCAGTAGCGATAATGGCGAGAGTTTTACAGTCTTTAATCGCGCTGATCGTACCTCTTTAGCGGGTGTCACCTCAGGCGCAGGCCAAGGGGTAATTCTGGTTGGACAAAATGGTATTCACAAAACTGATGCGAACGGTAACGATTTGCTCGATAAATAATAAGACTGGAGAGCGTCAGCATGACATCTAAAGCAAGAAATAATCCAGCCGCAGTGCTTGAACGTTTAATTTTTAATAATCGCCCCGCCGTGATTATTCTGTGTGTCTTAATCAGTGCATTTCTATTCTGGCAGGCGGCACAAGTGCGTCCTGAAACCAGTTTCGAAAAGATGATCCCGCTTAAGCATCCTTATATTGAAAAAATGCTTGAGCACCGTAACGATCTTGCCAACCTTGGTAACAGTGTGCGGATTTCTGTTGAAAGTGTTAATGGTGATATTTTCGACAAAGAGTATATGGAAACACTGCGTCAAATCAGTGATGAAGCTTTTTATATTCCAGGCGTTGAGCGTTCAGGTTTGCGTTCGTTGTGGAGCCCTAACGTGCGCTGGACAGAAGTCACCGAAGAAGGTTTTGCTGGTGGTGAAGTCATTCCGCAGACCTATGATGGTTCCGCCGAAAGTCTTGATGAGTTACGCAGCAATATTCTCAAGTCTGGACAGGTCGGTCGGTTGGTTGCTAATAACTTTAAGTCAAGTATTGTTGAAATACCCTTGATGGAAGAGTTTCCTGATCCGGAAGATCAAAGCAAGCTACTCAAACTGGACTATCAAGCCTTCTCGCACAGTTTAGAAGAGAAAATTCGTGATAAATACCAGCTGCAAAACCCAAATGTTAAAATCCATATCATTGGTTTTGCAAAAAAAGTAGGTGATTTGATTGATGGCCTGTTTGGCGTAGCGCTGTTTTTTGCTGTCGCTATTGTTATCACTTTTGCGCTGCTGTTTTGGTTTACCAAGTGTATGAAAAGTACCTTGGCTGTGCTGTTTTCTACCTTAGTAGCGGTGGGTTGGCAACTTGGTCTTTTACATCTAATGGGTTTTGGGCTTGATCCTTACTCTATGTTGGTACCATTTTTAGTCTTTGCTATTGGTATTTCCCATGGTGTGCAAAAGATTAACGGCATCGCCATGGCTTCAGGTAACGCTTTAGACTCGTTGACTGCAGCGCGTATGGCTTTCCGTCAACTGTTCGTCCCAGGCATGGTGGCATTGTCTTCCGATGCGGTGGGTTTTATTACTTTGCTGCTGATTCCAATTGGAGTGATTAGTGAGTTGGCTATTGGTGCATCGGTTGGTGTGGCTGTCATTATTCTGACCAACCTGATTTTCTTGCCGGTGCTGATTTCTTATATTGGTATCAGTAAAAAAGCAATCAAGATCAGTCGAGAAAATGCTTCGCATGACGGCCGTTTCTGGCGTCTGATTGCGAATTTTGCTAACCCTATTGTTGCACCCATCTCTGTGGTTATCGCCGTTTGCGCGTTAGGGCTCGGTTTATGGTATGGCCAGAATCTAAAAATTGGCGACTTGGATCAAGGTGCTCCAGAGTTGCATGCGGACTCGCGCTATAACCTTGATAATGATTTTGTGATTCGTAACTATTCCACAAGCTCAGATGTGTTGGTGGTGATGGTCAAAACGCCCGTAGAAGGCTGCTCTAGCTACAAGACCTTGAAGGCGATGGATGACTTAAGCTGGCGAATGGAAAACACACCCGGTGTGCAGTCAGTTATCTCAATGGTGACTGTATCCAAACAAGTGATCAAAGGAATGAATGAGGGTAATTTGAAGTGGGAGACCCTTTCACGTAACCAGGATGTACTGAATAACTCGATCTCACGAGCAGATAACTTATACAACTCTGATTGCTCATTGGCGCCACTATTGATCTTCCTCGAAGATCACAAAGCAGAAACACTGACGACAGCAGTAGCGGCAGTTGAAGACTTTGCTGCACAAAATAACACCGATGAACATCAGTTTTTATTGGCTGCCGGTAATGCGGGTATTGAGGCGGCAACCAATGATGTGATTGCTTCATCAGAAACGATGATGTTGATTGCAGTGTACAGTGCAGTGATCATTATGTGCTTGATCACTTTCCGCTCTGTTGCAGCCACAGCCTGTGTGATTTTACCCTTGGTACTGACTTCAGTATTGGGTAATGCGCTGATGGCATGGATGGGCATTGGTGTGAAGGTTGCCACCTTGCCAGTGATCGCGCTGGGTGTGGGTATTGGTGTTGACTATGGTATCTATATTTATAGCCGCCTAGAAACCTTCTTGCGCATGGGCATGCCGCTGCAAGAGGCGTATTACCAGACGCTTAAATCAACTGGTAAAGCGGTACTCTTTACCGGTGTATGCTTGGCGATTGGTGTGGCAACTTGGATCTTCTCAGCGATCAAGTTCCAAGCCGACATGGGGTTAATGCTGACCTTTATGTTCCTGTGGAATATGTTCGGTGCCATTTGGCTGTTGCCAGCATTGGCTCGATTCTTGATTAAGCCAGAACGTTTGCGTCAGTCGCTGTAACACAAAAACTTGCTCATACTTTAATGCCGGTCAGTTCAGCTGATCGGCATTTTTTTGGGCGTGTGTAAGGGCTTATACAGGATGTTCGCTTTTTGCAGAGTCATAGAATCATCCAGCAGGTTGATCGTTTAGCGCATTAGCATGTGCTGGTATAGAGCGATACTTCATCCCGAACATTGCCTGTATAGCGTTTAAAAAATCTCTTGGATGCTGATCAGCAGTTGGCTGAGAAAAATACAATCATCATTTGTATAAGCTATCAGCTTTAAGATTGTTATTTAAAAAAATAT
>JAAXZZ010000035.1 GCA_012719655.1 Gammaproteobacteria bacterium
AAGCTTGCAGCGTTCTTGTCTATATATAACAAAGACTTGGGTTTGGAAATTAAAGTTGCTTTAGATGATTTGTGGTTGGCATGGAATACGGCAGGAGATGTTGGTAGCGCTTGGCTATCGTTGATGGAACATGAAGACAGTCTGCAAAAACATGCGCTTGAGTGGTGTGCGCAGCAAAGAAAATTGCCAGATCTTGTAACAAAGCTAGCGTGCTTCTATCAAAATTGGCTATGATGCGCACCTAAATTTTTATCCTCATTTTATATGGATCTTCAGCATGAAAACTGCACAAGAGTTTCGCGCCGGCCAAGTCGCTAATATTGATGGTTCACCTTGGGTGATTCAGAAAGCCGAATTCAACAAGTCTGGCCGCAACGCTGCGGTTGTAAAAATGAAGTTGAAAAACTTACTTAACGGCACGGCCACTGAAACTGTATTTCGTGCCGATGATAAGTTTGAACCAGTCATTCTTGATCGCAAAGACGTTACGTATTCTTACTTTGCCGATCCGCTATATGTGTTTATGGATGCAGAGTTCAACCAGTATGAAGTTGAGAAATCTGATCTTGAAGCGGTTTTGCCATTTATTGAAGACGGCATGACGGATGAGTGCGCAGCGGTATTTTACGATGACAAAGTGATTTCAATCGAGCTGCCAAACACTATCGTGCGTGAAATCATCTACACCGAGCCCTCAGTGCGCGGTGATACCTCTGGTAAAGTAATGAAAACTGCGCGTTTAAGTACAGGCCATGAGTTACAAGTGTCTTCATTCTGTGAAATTGGCGATTCAATTGAAATTGATACGCGTACAGGCGAGTATAAGTCACGCGTTAAAGCCTAATCACGCCATGTGATCTTTGCGTAAAAAGCCCAGCCTATGCTGGGTTTTTTATTTGTGCTGCGCATAATGCTGGTAAGGCAATGGTTATCTGGAGCTTTGGCTATGATGCTGGTGTGGTTTGCGGTTGGCTTAGTCATAGCTGGACTCATTTACAGTCTGTATCAAGCGCTACAAGCGCGTAAGGATTCTGCAGTGTTCATTGATACACCTTCTAGGAAACTCATCATTGAAGAGTTTGATGAATACGGCGTGATTCGCGTCGTGGAGGAGGAGGGTTTTCGCTACTTAGAGTTTGGCAGTCAAGTTGAGCAAAGTTGCGTGCTGATGGAAAATCCGTTGTGGCTTAAATATGACTACACCCGCGCCATGTTGCTGGCCAGTTTATGCCATGAGCATCCGGAGACGGCGCTGTTTTTAGGCTTGGGAGCGGGCAGTCTAACCGAGGTGTGTTTAGCGACCTTGCCACTTGAAGATGTGGAAGTGTTGGAACTGCGCGCACCACTGCCGCGCATTGCGATGGATTATCTTGGCATGACGGATGATCCGCGTCTAACCATTCGCATTGGCGATGCTCTAGAGCTGATTGACAGTGCAGAAACTGCAGATTTAATTTATTTGGATATGTACACCGACAATGGACCTTCGGCAGGACACTTGGCTTGGAAGTTTTTAGAAAAGTGTCAGGATAAACTCAATCCGGGTGGCTGGTTGATTATCAATCAATGGGCTACTTTGGATGGGGTGCCACTCGGTGCAGCGCTGTTTCGCGGTTTGTTCTATCGCCACTATTGGGAGATTCCAGTCCAAGAAGGTAATGTCATCTTATTGGTACCTTACAGTTTTGAGCAGTATCCATCGCTTGAGTTGCTGCGCAGCCAAGCGGTGCGGGTGGCGCAAGTTCTCGGTTATGACATCAGTTATTTGCTTGAAAATATGCGACCTGCCAGCGCCTAGTGTGTTGCGCATGTTTTACAGCATGCGCAAGACTAGCACTTAAATTAACTGGGTTTTATCCAGTTCAACCGCTGCATCCAATGCTTCCAGCAGCTGTTTGCGCACTTTTAGTTTGGTGTTGCGGTGTGCGGTCATGTTGATTTTTTTCATCAGGGTTGCCACGCCTAATGCAGTCTGCATCAGCTCCTCAGCAGGCACGACACGATCTAAGAAGCCCGCCTCAACGGCAGACACAGGGTTAAATAGCTCCCCATTGATCACTGAGCGTTGAAAAGCTGGTTTAGTCAGGCGGTCTTTCGCCAGTTCAATACCCGCATGGTGCATGGTCATGCCAATCAGCACTTCATTAAGACCAATATTAAATGGACCTTCCACGCCAATACGGTAATCGGCTGATAACAGTAAAAATGCACCTTTGGCAATTGCATGGCCTGAACAAGCGACAATGATGGGATAGGGGTGTGCTAACATACGACGCGCCAGTGTCGAGCCGCTAGCAACTAAGTTGATCGCGTTTTCTGGGTTTGAAGTCATTACTTTTAAGTCATAGCCACCGGATAAAATACCTGGCTGACCGGTGATGATGACAATGGCACGATCTTGCTCGGCTTGATCTAAACAGCTGTTAAAGGCTGCAATCATGTCAGGTGAAATGGCGTTAACTTTGCCGTTATTTAGGGTTAAGGTAGCAATACCTTCGTTGCAGTTGTAGTGAATCAGTTCGCTCATGACATAGAATCCAAGGTGTTGTTTGTAAGGCGCACACTACCGAGCTCTGAATAATAGGTAAAGCACAAAGACTGACCGATAAGTCTAGTTGTTGTAGGGTTAATCACAGTGCAGCTGTGTAATGATACTGATGTTCAGTAACCACTAAAGAAATGTTAAGTACAGGTGAATTGAAGGTGGCAGAGATGCTCATACAAGCCGATGCAGAGTTGGATGCCAGTGGTCTTTTTTGCCCAGAGCCGGTCATGATGCTGCATAGTAAAGTACGCGAATTAGCGGCCGGTGATGTGCTTAAAGTGATTGCCACTGACCCATCGACCCAGCGCGATATTCCTAAGTTTTGTCTGTTCTTAGAGCATCAACTGCTCGAGAGTAATGAGCAGGACGGCACCTATATGTATTGGATACGTAAAAAGCAGTAAGCGCTTTGCTGCGCTTTAAAAAACACTTACTACACGCAGACGCAGGGCTGTTAAGCGGGGATCTATGGAGCAGTTTCGCAATATTGGCATTATTGGGCGGATGGGTAGTGCGCGAGTGCTCGACACCATTCGACGCTTGAAACGTTACCTAATGGGCCGGCATTTGCATGTTATTCTTGAAGAAACCATTGCCGAAATGTTGCCAGGACATAACTTGCAAACCAGTTCGCGCAAGCTGTTAGGCGAAGTCTGCGATTTAGTGATTGTTGTGGGTGGTGATGGCTCGATGCTTGGCGCAGCCCGTGCGCTGGCGCAGTATAACGTTCCAGTGCTGGGGATTAACCGCGGCAACTTAGGTTTTTTAACCGATATTTTACCGGAGCAGTTGGAAACACAGATTTCTGAAGTGTTAGCTGGCAACTACACGGTTGAACAGCGCTTTTTATTAGAAACTGAAGTGCGCCGTGCTGGGGTACCCATTGGTCAAGGGGATGCGCTTAATGATGTGGTGCTACACCCGGGTAAATCAACACGGATGATTGAGTTTGAATTGTTTATCGATGGCCAGTTTGTTTACAGCCTGAAAGCTGACGGTTTGATTATCGCCACGCCTACCGGTTCCACCGCCTATGCGTTATCGGCCGGTGGGCCCATTATGCATCCGCGTTTGGATGCCATAGTGATAGTGCCGATGTACCCGCACACCTTATCCAGTCGCCCAATCGTGGTCGATGCCGACAGTGAGTTGAAGGTGGTAGTGTCTGAAGATATGAGTATTTATCCATTGGTCTCCTGTGATGGTCAAAGCCATGTCACTTGTGCGCCTGGTGATACGTTACATATTCAACGTAAGCCGCAAAAATTACGCTTAATCCATCCGTTAGACCATAATTTTTATGCTGTTTGCCGTGACAAGCTTGGTTGGGGCAGCCGTTTAGGACAGGACCAGCAGTAATGTGGATTGATCCAGCACGCAGTTATGACCTGATTGGTGACATACATGGCTGTGCGCGAACACTTGAGCGTTTACTTGAGCGCTTAGGCTATAAAAAGCGCTCAGGCGTTTGGCAGCATGGGCATCGCCAAGCGCTGTTTCTTGGCGATTTAATTGATCGCGGGCCGCAGATTCGTGAGACGTTACATATTGTCCATGCGATGGTCGATGCAGGCCATGCCTACTGCATTATGGGTAATCATGAATATTATGCGTTAGCTTGGAATACGCCCATTTCTGCGCAAAGCACGGATGAATATGTGCGCGCGCACAATAAGCACCACACGCGCTTGCACCGAGAAACTCTAGAGCAATTTGCCGAGCATCCCTATGACTGGGAAGACTTCAATCAGTGGTTTTTAACCTTACCGCTGTTTATAGATGCGCAACGCTTTCGCGCCGTACATGCCTGCTGGGATGATCGGGTCATTAACATGCTACGCACGCGCTTTGCTGATGGCTGTGTTAATCAGGCTTTTGTACAGCAGTCAGCAATCAAGGGTAGTGTGGCTGATCAAGCCTTTAATCGGTTGTTGCGCGGGGTGAATTTACCTTTGCCCCATGGCATGTCGCAAACCGGTTATGACGGTTTTACTCGTTCATCTTTTCGTACTAAGTTTTGGCATGATGATGCCTCCGCTCTGACCTACGGTGACGTCGTCTTTCAGCCTGATGCGTTGCCCGGTGATTTGGCGCAAGAACCATTGCCGACAGAGTACTTACAACATGTTACAGGTTATGATGCCCAGCAGCCTTTGTTGTTCGTTGGGCACTACTGGCGTCAAGGTCAACCTAGTTTGATTCGTCCTAACTTAGCTTGCCTGGATTACAGTGCAGTCAATGGTGGCAAGTTGGTGGCCTACCGTTTAGATCAAGAACAACACTTGTTACCGGAAAGTTTTGTTTGGGTCGACGCCCAAGATAAAGGATAGACATAATGAAGTGGTGTAGCGCTTTACGCGTACCGCTGGACAGCGATCTTGCTGACTTTTTACACGTATTACAGCAGCAGGGCATTGGCCATCGCGTGACAGAGGATCGTGGCGAGCAAGTGCTGTGGGTTGGCAGTGATGCGCAAGCAGAGCAGGTATTGGAGTTGTATCAGCAATTTCAGAGTGGCCTGTGGACGCCTGTAGCAGCCGAGCCAATACCGCAAGCCGCAAGTCGCTACCAACCACCAGGTTTTGTTGAGCAGTTGCGTCGCAGCCCAATCACGGCGGCGGTGTTAATGGCCTGTCTAGTCGTCGCTTTGATAACCCAATTAGGCGACAGCTTAGAGACGGTGCGCTGGTTTACTTTCAATGACTTTCAAATCCAAGGTGACTACCTTTACTTTGTGTCGCTTGAGTACAGCTTGGCGCAAGGGCAATGGTGGCGATTGATCTCCCCGATGCTGCTGCACTTTGGTGTTTTGCACTTGGCCATGAACATGCTGTGGTATTGGGAGTTAGGGCGGCGTATTGAGTTTCAGCAAGGCAGGCTGTTTTTGTTGTTGCTGACCTTGGTCTCGGCTATGGTGTCGAATGCCAGTCAGTTTATTTTCTCTGGCGAGTCTTTATTTGGCGGCTTGTCTGGCGTGCTCTATGCCGTGCTGGGTCACTGCTGGATTTACCAACGTATTTTTCCACAAGCCAGTTACGCACTACCCAATGGTGTGGTGGCTATGATGCTGATTTGGCTGCTGTTATGCTTATTTGGCGTAGTCAGCGCTTTAGGTTTTGGGCAGATCGCTAATGCTGCGCATGTCAGCGGTTTGCTCATTGGTTGTTTAAGTGGCGGTGTGTTTGCTGTACTTGCACGGCAACGCAGCCTGAAACTGTAAGTCCATTTTTGTAGGAATTTATGATGACAAGTTTTACTGATTTAATTCAACGTATCACCCCAGACACATACAAAACCCTAAAGCTAGCGATGGAAATCGGTAAGTGGGCTGATGGCACTAAAATGACCCAAGAGCAGAAAGAACTGACCATGCAAGCGATGATTCTTTGGGAGCAAGCGAATTTGCCAGAAGAAGAGCGCACAGGTTACATGGGCGGTCAAGAGTGTGCTAAACAAGCCAAGCAAAAACTCAGCGCCGAACAAGCTGCACTCTTTGCACCAGCGGCTGGAACACTGCACTGATGTTGGAATTAGGCCGTGGCGCCATCAGTAAAATGCGTATTGCACTGGATGCACCGGCGCAATATAGCTTGCGTCTCAACGATGCACAGTATGCGCTCAATCCATTGATCGGTCAGACCATGCGTCTTGAGTTTTTAGGCTCAATTCATTGCACACATTGTGACCGTGTGACCAAGAAAAGTTTTGCTCAAGGCTATTGCTGGTCGTGTTTTTCTAAACTGGCGCAATGTGACAGTTGCATAATGAGCCCAGAAAAATGCCATTACGAGGCGGGTACCTGCCGCGATCCGCAGTGGGCGCAAGACTTTTGCATGACGGATCATTTTGTCTATTTGGCTAATTCTACTGGAGTGAAAGTCGGTATTACACGCCGTTCACAATTACCAACCCGTTGGCTTGATCAAGGTGCAATTCAAGCCGTGCCGATTTTTCGCGTGGCGACGCGTCAACAATCAGGTTTTGTTGAAGATGTCTTACGCAGTCAAGTGGCTGACCGCACCAATTGGCGGGCGTTGCTCAAAGGTGATGTTGAACCGGTGGATTTAATTGCCATTCGTGAGCAATTACTCGAGCGTTGTGCTGAGCCTTTGCAAGCCTTACAACAGCGCTTTGGTTTGCAAGCCATTCAGCCAATTACCGATGTTGACGTCTTGGAGATGGCGTACCCTGTCGAAGCCTATCCAGCTAAGATCAGTAGCTTTAATTTGGATAAAAAACCTGTGGCTGAAGGGACTTTAATTGGTATTAAAGGCCAGTACTTATTGTTTGATACCGGCGTGATTAATATCCGTAAATATACGTCGTATCAGTTATCTGTCAGCGTCAGCAATAACGCCGCACTTTAATTTTCCATGTTTTAAGGTCAGTGAGTTTTTAATCGAGGTTTTTATTATGCGTACCGAACAACCGAAAATGATCGCTTTAAGTGATTACCGCTTACCTGATTACCTGATTGATGAAACCCATCTGACTTTTGAGTTGTATGAAAGCTATGCTCTGGTGCATGCGCGTTTGTTAATGCAGCGCAATCCTGGACTCGATGAAAGCTTGCCGCCGCTTGTGCTGGATGGTCAGCAACTAGAACTTGTCGATATTAAGCTTGATGGACGCCAGTTATCAGCTGTTGAATACAGCCTAACTGACAGCCATTTACAGATCCAGCCAACCAAACACCCTTTTGTGCTGAGCACTACGGTACGCATTGAGCCACAAAATAATACCGCTTTAGAAGGTTTGTATAAATCATCTGGGATGTTCTGTACTCAGTGTGAGGCGGAAGGTTTCCGTAAGATTACCTACTACTTGGATCGCCCTGATGTGATGAGTCGTTTTACCACCACGATCCATGCAGAAAAACACCGTTATCCAATCTTGCTGTCCAATGGCAATCCGATTGCTGAAGGTGCAGATGACAATGGTCGGCATTGGGTAACCTGGCAGGATCCGTTTAAAAAGCCAGCCTATTTGTTTGCGCTAGTGGCTGGTGATTTGTGGTGTGTCGAAGACAGCTTTACCACCATGAGTGGGCGTGATGTGGCGTTGCGTATTTATGTTGAACCAGAAAATATCGATAAATGCCAACATGCAATGAATAGCCTAAAAAAATCCATGCGCTGGGATGAAGACGTCTATGGTCGTGAATACGATTTAGATATTTTTATGATCGTAGCTGTCAATGATTTCAATATGGGAGCGATGGAGAACAAAGGTTTAAATATCTTTAACTCCAGTTGTGTTTTAGCTAAAGCAGAAACGGCCACGGATGCCGCGCACCAGCGTGTTGAAGGCGTAGTGGCCCACGAGTATTTCCATAACTGGTCAGGCAATCGCGTGACCTGCCGTGACTGGTTTCAGCTGTCACTAAAAGAAGGCTTTACGGTATTTCGTGACAGCGAGTTTTCCGCGGATATGAACTCGCGAGTGGTCAAGCGTATTGAAGATGTGGCGTATTTGCGCACCCATCAATTCGCTGAAGATGCCGGCCCCATGGCGCACCCGGTGCGTCCTGCGCAATATATGGAAATCTCCAACTTCTACACCTTGACCATTTACGAAAAAGGCGCTGAAGTGGTGCGCATGCTGCATACTTTGCTTGGTGCCGAAACCTTCCGTAAAGGCTCAGATCTGTACTTTGAGCGCCATGATGGGCAAGCGGTAACCTGCGATGATTTTATTGCGGCAATGGAAAGCGTTAGCGGGATGGATTTAACCCAGTTTAAACGCTGGTACAGTCAAGCTTGTACACCCGAGTTGCATGTCAGTGACCGCTATGATGCGGCTACGCAGACCTATCAATTGACCGTTAAGCAAAGCTGCCCCGACACACCTGGGCAAACCGATAAACAACCCTTTGTGATTCCTTTGCGCATGGCGCTGCTCAGCAAGCAGGGCATAGCGTTGCCTTTACAATTGCAGGGTGAAAACGTCGCCAGTGAAGGTGAGCGAGTCTTATCAGTTGTGCATGCCGAGCAAACCTTTACCTTTATCAATGTTGCTGAGCAGCCATTGCCATCCTTGTTGCGCGGCTTCTCTGCGCCGGTTGAGTTGCGTTATGACTACAGCCGTGATGACTTGCTATTTTTACTGCAACATGACACCGATGGTTTCAACCGTTGGGAAGCAGGACAGCAATTGGCCCTGCAAGTCATCGAAGAAGTGGTTGGACAAGTCTACGAAACAGATGAACCGATGCTGGACGGGCGTTTGATTGACGTGTTCGCAGCATTGCTGGCGCAGGACGATTTAGATCCGTCCATGCTGGCTGAGTTTTTAGCACTGCCGAGCACAGGCTATATTATTGAACAATATGTGCAGGCTGATCCGTTGGCGATTCATCAGGCACGTGAGTATGTCAGCAATCAGTTGGCATTTGCTTTAAAAGAGCCGATGCTGGCACGCTATCAAGCCTTGCGCAAAGTCTCGTTGGCTACACCTTATGTTGCCCAAGCCAGTGATTTTGCACGCCGTCGTTTGCAAAATATGCTGCTTGCTTACCTGATGCGCACGCAAGACTTGGAAATTATGGATGCTTGCCTTGATCAGTTCGGCATGGCTGACAACATGACTGAGCGCTTAGCAGCCTTGGCGTGCTTGGTGAACTCGCCATTTAGCGATGAAGCAGAGCAAGCTCTAGAGAGCTTTGCTGAGCGCTTTGAAAACGATCCGCTGGTGATGGATCAGTGGTTTAGTGTGCAAGCAGCGGCAGTATTGCCAGATGGACTAGAGCGAGTACAGCATTTGCTCAAGCATCCTGCCTTTAGTATTAAAAACCCTAATAAGGTACGTGCGCTGGTGGGAGCCTTCAGTACACAGAATACCCCTAACTTCCATGCGGCTGATGGTTCTGGCTATGCGTTCTTGGCCGATAAAGTGATCAAGCTTGATGCGTTAAATCCACAAATGGCAGCACGCATGATTTCACCGCTCACGCGCTGGCAGCGTTTTGATCTGCACCACCAAGAACAGATGCTGGCACAGTTAAAAAGAATTAAAAACAGTGGTGATCTGTCACCTGATCTGTTTGAAGTGCTGGAAAAAAGCTTGGCGGTTTAGCGCAAGCGCTACGAATACAAGTGTTACCTGGTGGTATGTGCTAATGACCTGTTACCTTCTCCCACACTTTGAAGGATCATGTTGTGCGGGAGAAGGTTGTTCAGTTTTTTATTCTGCTGCTTGTCTATGGTGACAAGGAGCAGATCCGTTGCATTTTAGACTTTTTTTAAAAGTGACCGATTGGTCTATGTAAGACTATTAGATTATTGTCAAAAAACCTTTCTTACGAGTGTTTTAGGGTGTATTGGCATTGATTTTGCTTTGTTTTTCCTAATTGGTGAGTGTGAGCGGGGGGTGATAGGGCTGAGAAGCGTTGTCATTAGGCGCAGGTAATAACGGCGCTGCTTGCCTCACTAGTCTTTGCAGATATCTGTATCTGACGTACATGGGGAAAATAAAATGCTTAAAAAGCAAGGTCTATTAAGTTTAGCTATTGCCGTAACGCTTTATGCAAGCGGTACTGTAGCCGCTGTTTCAGAAAGTGAGGCGGCGCAATTAGGACGCAATTTAACTCCCCTGGGAGGAGAGGTTGCAGGTAATAAAGCGGGAACAATCCCCGCATGGACAGGTGGTTTAACCACTGCGCCAGCCGGTTATAAGCCAGGCAAACACCATATCAATCCTTTTCCAGACGACAAGCCGTTATTTACAATTACTAAAGCCAATTTAAACCAGTATAAAGATCACTTATCCGCCGGTCAGATTGCATTATTCAATACCTATCCAGAAACATATCAGATACCTGTCTATCAAACACGACGCACTGCTGCTGCGCCGCAGTGGGTGTATGACAATACTAAATATAATGCTTTGAATGTGGTGCGGGGAGACGACGGTAATGGCTTTTCAGGCGCTAAAGGCGGCACGCCGTTCCCTATAACTAATAATGCTGTAGAAATGCTGTGGAATCATACCGCTCGCTACCGTGGTGTATATGGTATGCGC
>JAAXZZ010000036.1 GCA_012719655.1 Gammaproteobacteria bacterium
ACGTACTACTGAAGAAAACTCCAAAGAGTATTATTTATAACCTAGCGGCGATTGACTTAGATATCAGCAGCAACCAGTTAGCTCACGCCAGCCGCCGCGTAGAGGGTTTATTGCAAAACTACCCGAATAATTTCCCTCTGCTGAACGCCAAATATGAAATCCAACTCAAACAAAACGATATTGCTGGTGCAGAAAAAACCATTAATCTCTTATTAAAACAGCGTCCCAATGATCCTGATATCTGGTTTGAAGTCGCTGAAGTGCGCGGCCTCTCCAATAACATTATTGGTTTACATGAAGCGCGTGCGGAGTTTTTTTCACGAGTGGGTGATTACACCCAAGCCATTGAACAACTGGATTACGCAAAGCGCCGCGCCAGCAACAACTACCCTCTAGCAGCGCGCATTGATGCCCGCCAACAAGCGCTGATTCAGGAAGAAGCCGCTATTAAGCAAATGCTCCAATAAGTATTTAGAGGCGGAGGCATGAGCGCCGCTAAGGATGGCGTAGCGCAGGAGTTGAAGCTAGGATGGGTTCATCACCTAGGCCAAAGCACCTTATGCACATGACAAGGCAATCCGTCATGGCGGGCACGCCACCCGCGCGCCCAAGCAAACCTCTGCAAACCTCTAGCGCTTACCGGTCAAGGAGCCAAGAAGACCACGAACAATCTGTCGACTGATCTGATTGACGGCCTGACGCAAGGTGCTTTTATAGACTTGCCCTGCGATACCACCCAAAACATCAGCCACGCCGCCATTGGCACTGTTCGCTGCAGCTTTTTTCGACTTAGCCACAGGCACCTCTGGTGCGTTTTGCGCTTGTTTTTCAGCACGTTCTGCAAGCATCTCATACGCCGAAATACGATCAAATGCCTTTTCATAATAGCCAAGTAAAGGCGAGCGACTGACCAAGTTTGCACGCTCAGCATCATCTAACGGCCCGACCCGTGATTGTGGTGGCGCAATTGACACGCGACGCACCATCGAAGGCGTACCTTTCGCCTCCAAACCACCGTACAGGGCTTCACCAATACCTAATTCAGTTAACACTTTTAAGGTATCAATCGCAGGATTGGGTCGAAAACCATCCGCCACAGCTCTTAACGACTTCTGTTCTTTAGCAGTAAAAGCGCGCAAACCATGCTGGATACGCAGGCCTAACTGCGCCAGCACAGCATCGGGCAAGTCAGCCGGTGACTGAGTGACGAAAAACACCCCCACGCCTTTCGAACGAATCAAGCGCACCACCTGTTCTAAGCGGTCGCGCAAGGCTTGCGGCGTACCTTTAAATAGTAAGTGCGCCTCATCAAAAAACAACGCCAAAACAGGTTTGTCAGCATCACCACGCTCAGGTAACTGCTCAAACAGCTCAGCCAGCAACCAAAGTAGAAAGGTTGCATACACGCGTGGTGCTTGATGTACTAAACGACTGGCATCGAGCATATGAATACGCCCACGACCATCACGGTCAACGCGTAAAATATCATCCAATTGTAGCGCTGGCTCGCCAAACAGCATCTCACCACCCTGCTGCTCAAGCATCGATAATTTGCGCTGCAAAGCGTTAGCCGATTGCGCTGTATATAAAGAGCGATCATCACCGAGCGCATCGGGTTGATCGCGCAAATAGTTGAGCATGGCTTTTAAGTCTTTTAAATCCAGCAACAGTAAGCCTTCACGATCCGCCACTTGAAACGCCAGATATAAAATAGCTTGTTGACTATCAGTCAACTCCAATAAGTTGCCGAGCAATAAAGGCCCCATATCACTAATTGTGGTGCGCAGTGGATGCCCTGTTTCGCCGTACACATCCCACATCGAGACGGGGTAAGCTTGCGGCGTATGCGCAAGCCAAGGCATCGAGGCAATGCGCTCGGCAATTTTTCCTTTGGGCTCGCCTGCCGCAGCAATACCACAGAAATCACCTTTAATATCGGCAGCAAACACAGGTACACCCGCATCACTAAATGCTTCAGCCAAACGCTGCATGGTGACCGTTTTACCGGTACCGGTGGCACCAGCAATCAAACCGTGGCGGTTAGCAAAACGTAAGAGATGGCCAATCGGCAAACCTTGCTCATCCGCTCCTAGCAATAGTTGGTCAGTTTGCGTCATCTAATGGTTCTCCAGTTAGGCATAAGAGCGGCGCCACCGGCGCTGCACGTTATTAAAAAGTAATGATTTATGGTTTAACTGGCTGAGGGTTATGCTCAGCCAGCAGTTGCAGACGAAACGCTTTGGCAGCCGAAAAATCAGCGCCCTGCTGCTCATTTAAAGCCTCTGGATCAAATCGACTCAAGCACCCCTCACCCACCCGGGCTAAGGGCTGCACAGTGGCTTTAAGAATGGGTTGCTGCTCATCATCTTCGCTACTCATGTCCCGCTAAACCCTCTGTTATGCTCAGTGACAACTCAAAAAGCAACACCCCTTATATACAGGCTTTAGAGTGCAGGCTGATTAATCGAAGACCACGGTTTTATTATTATGAATCAACACACGATCTTCTAAGTGATAACGCAAGCCACGCGCCAGCGCTATTTTTTCTACATCTTTACCATTACGCACCATGTCTTCAATACTGTCGCGATGACTGACGCGCACCACGTCCTGCTCAATGATCGGCCCTGCATCTAAATCCTGAGTAACATAGTGACAGGTTGCACCAATCAGCTTAACCCCGCGCAATGCCGCTTGATGATAAGGTTTAGCCCCGATAAAAGAAGGTAAGAAACTGTGATGAATATTAATGACCCGCCCGTGGTACTTCTCACATAAATCAGGCGGCAAAATCTGCATATAACGGGCAAGCACCACACAATCGGCGGCGTGCTCATCAATTAAACGGCTGACTTCAGTAAAAGCGGGCTCTTTATTTTGCGGGTCAACTGGCACATGATAAAAAGGAATGCCATGCCATTCGACCATACTGCGCAAGTCATCATGATTAGCAATCACGCAGGGGATTTCGCAATCCAGCTCATTGCGGTGCCAGCGGTGCAATAAATCTGCCAAACAGTGCGATTCGCGACTGGCCATTAACACTACACGCTTTTTGACATCCGAATCAGTCACCTGCCAGGTCATCGAAAACTCATTGGCGATAGGTGCGAAAGCCTGTTTAAAACCGTCCAGATCAAATGGTAGCGATTCGGCCCGAATTTCATGACGCATGAAAAACCAACCGCTTTGCTCATCCGAGTGATGGCTCGCCTGATGAATCCAGCCATTATAGGTCGCCAAGAAATTACTGACTTTAGCAACAATACCCACACGGTCGGGACAAGCAATAATA
>JAAXZZ010000247.1 GCA_012719655.1 Gammaproteobacteria bacterium
CTTAACCCCGTACTACAATGAGCAACTAGAACACCTCGAAGAGGACAGTCACATGACTTACATTTCAATTATTGAGCGGCAAGGCATTGCGCAGGGTATCGAGCAAGGAATCGAACAAGGCATTGAGCAAGGCATTGGCCAAGGTCGTGCGGCAACATTATATAAGCTCCTGCAGCTTAAGTTTAACCAGCAGGCTAACGAATACGAACAGCGCCTATTCCAAGCCAATGACGCCGAGCTTAATCTCTGGACCGAACGCGTACTCTTTGCTGATAGCATTGAGGCGGTATTTGCGCCGTAACATGCTGCCGTATGTGCGAGCATAGCTCAGCAAGCCAACTTACAAACCACCCAATGCTGCAGGCATAGCAACATTCTGCAAAAGTGGACTGCCACGCCGCTACGCGCCTCGCAGCGACGCTGTTTCTTCTGGGAGCGCGGGCCGCTGGCCCGCACCCGCACCCGCACCCGCACTTAGAATATCAAGCACTCAACCCTGATTAAAGACGGCAAAAACCGCGTCGACAATTTAATTGGCTATTATCGACTGGCTGCTAAAAAGCAATTACCCCGTGAACAGGTTGTGCAATTGGTGGTCTTTTTAGAGTGGATCGTCGCACTACCCGAAGACCTAACCCCGTACTACAATGAGCAACTAGAACACCTCGAAGAGGACAGTCACATGACTTACATTTCAATTATTGAGCGACAAGGCATTGCGCAGGGTATCGAGCAAGGAATCGAACAAGGCATTGAGCAGGGCATTGGCCAAGGTCGCATGAGTACGCTGCAGGGGACTTTGCAAAAGCTTTTGCAGCTTAAGTTCGGAGAATCAGCGGCTGAATATGAGCAACGTTTACTTGCAGCAGAAGAGGCAGAACTGACCTTATGGACCGAGCGCGTGCTCTTTGCCGAAAGCATTGAGGCGGTGTTTGCGCAGTGACGTCTTTATCTAATCTAGGTCGCGCATGCCTAACAAAGGATCGCTGCTGAGCGTTTTGTTGCTGTGTTAGCATTCCTGCTCTCCCTGTAACAAGAGCTGCACTAATGGTTGGTTGATAAAATACAGGTGCTTACCTTGGCTATGCTCTTGTAATAAACCCACTTTAACCAGCTCGCGTAGATAGCGGGCTGCTGTTTGACGGGTAATGTTTAAATCTCGCTGCACAAACTCAATACGCGTATAGGGGTGGCGAAAGAGATTGTTTAGCAGGTCTTGCGAGTACAGTTTAGGGACTGCATTGCGCATCCTTTGCTTGGTTTGCGCCATTAGCTCACGCATCGCATTAACCTGCCAGACTGTCTGCTTGGCGGTTTGCGCTACACCTCGAATCAGGTAAACCACCCAAGCACGCCATGCCTCTGCATTGCTCAGTGCATGACCTGCGGTATCGCGCACCGCTTGTAACAGGCGGTAGTAATCTGATTTATATTGATTGATATAGCGCGACAAATAAAGCACAGGTGTATTTAGCAGTCCGCTATGTACCAAATAAAGCACGCATAAAATTCGGCCAATTCGGCCATTGCCGTCTGAGAACGGATGAATGCTTTCAAATTGGTGATGGATGATGGCCATTTTGATAAGCGAATCCAGCTCGCCGGGTTCATCCGTATTGATAAAGTTTTCGAGTGCGCGCATGTGCGCGTGTATTTCAGCACCATCTTGCGGCGGGACAAATTTGGTTGAGCCGGTTTTTTCGTTTTTTAACACCGTACCGCTGTGCTGCCGAAATCCCTCATTACTCCCCTTCAATAATTGAAATAAGTCGATGAGGGTTGCATTGCTTAAGATACCTTGCTGAGCGCGCATTTTCTCAAAGCCGTGCATTAATGCTTCACGGTAGCGGGATACCTCTTTGGCCGCTAGTGATATCCATTCAGAGATGTGTAAATCTGCCTGAAACAGCTCATCTTGTGTGGTGACATAGCTTTCAACTTCAGAGCTAGCCTTAGCTTCTTGCAGGGCCAGAGTATTAATCAGAATGGTTTGATTGGGGATGCTATCAGCACAGCCTTTGAGTTCAGCCAAGGAACGATGGGCGTCTATCAAGGCAATGAGGATTTCCGTAGTCTGAAAATCAATATCTGCTGGCGGTAGACAAGGAATGACATAACTAGGCTGAACTCTCATAAATCCCATTCGCTCATGTTCAATTTTTTTTAACTTTAGCACATTAGAACAGAGGTCATGTTAAATATAGCCACCTTATCTAACATGAGAAGCTTGTCATGTTAAATTCTTTTACGCGTTTTAAGATTGAGACGAAGGGCCGTATCCATGGGAAAACACCTTTATTTTAATCATCGCGTACGGTTGGTATGTGCATCAAACATCAACATCGAGAAGCAATAACCTTCTGCGCGAGCTAAGCCAAGCATGACTCTGGCCGTCAACACCTGTATTCCAAGCACGCTGCGTTAGGTCTGTAGCAATCAGTACATCTGCCCTGAACCCCCGCGCACGGAGCAAACCATAGACTGCCACGTCGCTACGCGCCTCGCAGAGACGCTGATCGCGTTCATGGGAGCGCGGGCCGCTGGCCCGCATCTGACTCACACTCGCACCCGCACCCGCACCCGCACCCGCACCCGCACTTAGACTATCAAGCACTCAACCTTCACATTGCAAACCCTCGTCTATACTGACTAAC